>NZ_JBEOUL010000022.1:0-127358 GCF_040304075.1 Kitasatospora sp. NPDC094015 | reverse complement strand
CTGGCTGATCGCGCGGGCCTCCGAGATGCCGCCGGTGCTCTACCTGATGATGGCGGTCACCGCCGTCCGGGCCTTCGGCATCGGCCGTAACAATCCACCACGGGAGGTTTGCGTTGCGGATCACCATCGCGGGAGGCGGCATCGCCGGACTCGCCGCCGCCCTCAGCCTGCACGCGGTCGGGTTCGAGGACGTCGTCATCCACGAGGCGGCCCGGGAGATCCGCCCGCTCGGCGTCGGGATCAACCTTCTCCCGCACGCGGTCCGGGAGTTGACCGAGCTCGGCCTGGCCGACCGGCTGGCCGGGGTCGGCGTTCCCACCGCCGAACTCGCCTACTTCAACCGCTTCGGCCGGCCCATCTGGTCCGAACCCCGCGGACTGGCGGCCGGATACGCCTGGCCGCAGTACGCGGTGCACCGCGGCGCACTGCAGATGCTGCTGCTGGACGCCGTCCGCGAGCGGCTCGGGCCGCACGCGGTCCGGACGGGCGTGCGCGTCGAGGGCCTGCGGCACGACGGCGACCTGCTCGTCGGGGCCGACGGGATCCACTCGGCGGTCCGCGCCGCGCTCTTCCCCGACGAGGGCGCCCCGCCCTGGAACGGGCTGGTGCTGTGGCGGGGCACGACCTACGGCCACCCGTTCCTCACCGGGCGTTCCATGATCATGGCCGGTGACGGCACGCAGAAGTTCGTGGCGTACCCGATCGGCGACGGGCGGCTGATCAACTGGATCGCCGAGCGCCCGCTGGACGGCGAGCCGCCCGAGCGCGGCAACTGGAACCGGCCCACGGACCTGGCCGCCGTCGTCGGGCACTTCGCCGACTGGACGTTCGACTGGCTCGACGTCCCCGCGCTCATCACGGCCGCCGAAGCCGCCTACGAGTACCCCATGGTGGACCGCGAACCACTCCCGTCCTGGTCCGGGGACGGCGTCGTCCTGCTCGGCGACGCCGCCCACGCGATGTACCCGGTCGGCTCGAACGGAGCGTCCCAGGCGATCATCGACGCGCGGGTCCTCGCGCACTCGCTCGCCACCACCGGCACGGTCGCCGCCTACGAGGACCTGCGCAGACCGGCGACGACCGCGCTCCAGCTCGCCAACCGGCAGCAGGGCCCCGAGGTCGTGATGCGCCTCGCCCACGAGCGGGCGCCGGGCGGATTCGACGACATCGAGCAGGTCGTCCCGTACGCGGAGCGGGCCGAGATCGCCGCCTCCTACAAGCGGACGGCCGGCTTCGACCCGGCGCTGCTCAACGGGCGGGCCTCGTGGAGCGTCCGGTGAAGCTGGAACGGCTGGCCGCCTTCGAGGTGCGGCTCGATCCTCCGCTCGACCTCGGCGCCTCGCACCGGGGGCGCCGCCGGGTGATCAACATCATCGGCGGGACGTTCGAGGGGCCCCGGCTGTCCGGCGAGATCCTCCCCGGGGGCGCGGACTGGCAGGTGCTGCACCCGGACGGGATGGCGAGCATCGACACCCGGTCCACCCTGCGCACCCACGACGGGGCCCTGCTCCAGCTCACCACGAGCGGCGTGCGCCACGGGCCGCCCGAGGTCCTGCGCAGGCTGGCCCGCGGAGCGGCGGTCGACCCGGCCGACTACTACTTCCGCCTCTTCTGCCGCTTCGAGACCGGCGACGCGCGGTACCTCTGGCTCAACGGCATCCTGGCGGTGGCCTCCGCCGCCCGATCCGCCGACGCGGTCCACTACGAGGCCTACGCGGTGGGGTAGGTGGCGGCACCGGCGCCCTCGGGCGGGCGAGCGTGGCCGGGCCGCCGGACGAAGGCGTGGTGGAGCATGTGGCGATGCGTGGCGAGTTCGGCGGCGATGCCACGCACCGGGCACTCGGTCACCTTCCGGAGATCCTGTACGACTCCACGGACGCCTGACCACCGAGGGCGCCCCGGCGGCGACCGACCGAGGAGCCCCGGCCGCCGGCCGACCGAGCCGTCCCGTCAGTCGGTCCAGCGGACGACCAGCACCCCCGCCAGCGCCACCACGACGGCGACCGCGCGGAACCCGGAGTCCATCGCCGCGCCGAGGGCGGCCGCCGAAGCCCCGCTGCCGGCCGTGCTGGCGCCGAGGGCGGTCCCCATGGCCGCCACCCCGAGAGCCGAACCGACCTCGCGCGCCGCGCCGTTGAGGCCGGATCCCATGCCCGCCCGGTCGGCCGGCAGCGCGGCCATGATGCCGCCGGAGAGCGAGGGCAGGGCCAGCCCCATGCCGGCCAGTGCCAGCGCCGGGCAGAGGATGTACAGGCCGTACGGGGTGCCGGCGCCCACCAGGGAGAAGGCCGCCAGGCCCGCGGTCAGCGCGGCGAACCCGAGCGCGACCACCCGCTTGGCGCCCCAGCGCCGCACCAGCGCGGTGGACGACCGGGAGGCCAGCGTCATCGCCACGGCGATCGGCGCCAGCGCGCACCCGGCCAGCGCGAGCGAGTAGCCGTGGGCGAGCGTCAGGTACTGGGCGTTGACGTAGAACATGGCGAACGCGCCGGCGAAGGCCGCCGTCACCCCGACCGTGCCGGCCCGCACCGGGCGCAGCGCGAACACCCGGGGGTCCAGCAGCGGGTGGCGCCGGCGCAGCGCCACCCGCACGTACACCGCCGCGATCACGGCGGCCGCGGCGAACGAGCCGAGCACCCAGCCGGAGGTCCAGCCGCGCTCGCGGCCCTCGATCAGGGCGAAGATCAGCGCCACGATCGCCGCCGCCAGCAGCACCGAGCCGGGCGCGTCCAGCGGCACCCGGCGCCGGGGCGTGCGGGGCGCCCGCAGGGACACCGCGCCCAGGAGCAGCGCGCCGGCCGCGCCGAACACGAGGAACAGGCCCTGCCAGGGCAGGAATTGGAGCACCGCACCGCCGACGAGGTTGCCGAGGATCCCCCCGACGGCGAGCGAGGTGGTCCAGGTCGCCACGGCGTGCGGGCGGCGGGGGGCGGGGATCAGCAGCATCAGCAGCCCGAGGGTGACCGGCAGGGCGAGCGCCGCGCCGGCGCCGGCCACCAGGCGGCCGGCGATCAGCAGCGGGACCGACCCGGCCGACGCCGCCAGGAAACCGCCGCCGGCGAACAGGCCGAGCCCCGCCAGCAGGACGCCCTTGCGGCCGAGCCGGTCCGCGAGCGCCCCGCCCGGGATCAGCAGGCAGGCGAAGGCGATCAGGTAGGCGTCCACGATCCACACCAGCGCGGTCGGGCTCGGGTGCAGGCTGCTGCGCGCGACCGAGGGCACCGCGAGGTTCATCGCCGCCGCCATCGCCTGCAAGGTCCCGGCGCACAGGGACATCAGGACCAGAATCTCCCCGCTCCGCGGGGGCTGCGCGGGCGTCGCCGGCGACGCGGCGCGGGCCTCCCGGTCGGTCAACTGCTTCGCTTCCACGGCCGCTCCTCCGGTCTCGGATCAGGACCGGGCCGACGCTAGGAGCGGGCTAACATAACCGCAAATGCACGGAGTTCAAGAGTGCCTTGCGGCAGACGCAAGGGTGCAGGTGGGAGGCGGTTTCGTGGGTGCCACGGCTCGGGATCTCGATCTGAATCTCCTCGTCGCCCTCGACGCGCTGCTGGACGAATGCTCGGTCACGGCCGCCGCCGACCGGCTCGGGCTGTCCGCCCCGGCGATGAGCCGTACGCTGGCGCGGATCCGCACGGCGTTCGGCGACCCGATCCTGGTCCGCTCCGGACGGTCGATGGTGGCGACGCCGCGCGCGCAGGCCGTGCATCCCGAGGTGAAGGCCGTGCTGGACCGCTCGCGGGCGCTGTTCGCCGAGGGGCGCGCGCTGGAGGCGGCTCGGCTGGAACAGACGTTCACGCTGGTCGCCAACGACCTGCTCGCCACCACCCTCGCCACCCGGCTGCTCCCCCGGCTCCAGGCGCAGGCCCCCGGGGTCGCCGTCGTCCTGCTCCCGGAGGGCCGCCGGCACGACGGCCTCGTCCTGCGGGACGGGCGGGCGGACCTGGAGGTCCGGGTGATCACCGCTCCGGCGCCCGAGACCCGGGTCGAACCGCTCCTCGCCGACGAGATGGTGACGGTCGTCCGGGCCGGGCACCCGCTGACCCGTGGTCCGCTCACCCCGGCCGCGCTGGCCGGCGCCCTGCACGTGACCACGTCCCGGCGCGGCCGGTTGCGCGGTCCGCTGGACGACGCGCTGGAGGCCGTGGGCCTGCGGCGCCGGGTGGTCGCGGCGATGCCGACCTTCGCCGCTGCGCTCCACCTGGTCGCGACCTCGGACCTGGTCGCGCAGGTCCCGGCGCGGATCGGGGCGCCCGTGATCGCTCCGCTCGGCCTGGCGGTGCTGCCGATCCCGCTGCGCCTGCCGCCGATCGAGATCTCGATGGGCTGGCACCCCCGGCACGACAACGACCCCGCCCAGCGCTGGTTCCGGGACCAGGTCCGTACGGCGCTGACCGACGCGCAGCCGGCCTGAGCCCTGCCCGGGTCAGGCGGCGGCCGGTTCGGCCTCCCAGGCGAAGCCGTCCGGGTCGGTGAAGGGTCCTGCGGTGCCGCGGATCGCGAGGCGGTGCGAGCCGCCGCCGTCGGGCGCGACGCCCGCGTCCTTGGCCAGCGCGCGGCGCTTGTACAGCGCCAGCGTGACGGGGCCCGGGCCGGCCTCGAACTCGACGTACTTGCTGCCGAAGCTCCTGGCCACGGTGAGGCCCTGGTCGACGTAGAACCGCTTGCTCGCGGCCGTGTCGGCGACCCCGAGCAGCAGCACGACCGAGTCGATCTCCCGGGCGGCCGGGCCGGCGTCCTTCTTCGCGGAGGTCGCCACCTTCCAGATCGCACCGTCCGGGGCCTGGACGACGCCGCCGAAGCCCCAGAGCGACGTGGCGGCGGGCTTCAGCGAGGTGGCGCCGGCGGCGAGGGCGGCGTCGAGGAATCCGCTGACGGTGGCGGGCCGGGACACCGTCAGCGAGAGGGTGAACCCGCGGAAGCCGGTCGTCGGTGCCTGCGCGGCCCGCAGGCGCAGCCGCGTGTCCAGCCCGAAGGCAGCCCGGTAGAACTGCTCGGCGGCCACGGGGTCGGCCACGTCGAGGGTGACGGATTCGATGGAGGTCATGGCATCGACGCTAGTTGGGCCGCACCGCCCGGGGCTTCTCCGATCCTGACCGGTTCCTCTCGGGTCCAGGATCGCCACGCCCGAGGCAGGCCGACGCTCGGCGAACTGGTGTCGAGAGCACCGGAACGTCAACAGCGCCGGAAGACGGCGGCGGGCGTGCTTCTGCCGAGCGGTGACGGTCATCGACAGGCTTCGTGAGCCTCCGACAGCCGCGCCTCTCGCCACGTCGAGCAGTTCCCGGATCAGCAGCCACAACCGTTTGTCCGAGCAGCACGAGCCGCCTAGGACACCCTGATCATCGGTCCTGCCCTGGGCAAGCCCGCTGTTTTGTCGGCCAGATGCCCCCTGCTCCGCGAGAGGAGCCGCTCGGCTACAAGGCAGCCCGAGCCGGCCGAACGCAGCTCGGTCGGCTCGACGTCCGAGGAGCGGAGGCATGGCGGGTGCTCGCGCAGCCCAGCCACCCAAGCCGTCCATCGCTCTGCCGCTTCGATGACGTAGCCATTCGGACAGCACCGCGCCACACGCATCGAGCACCATGCGACTCCAGGGCATCAGCGGACACCTTCGATCAAAAAAAGTCAGATCATCGGCGAGGCCAGCGCCATCACGATCAATCGTGACTACATTTCTAAAATCCATGAAGTATGTTCGCCGAACTTTCTAGAATCACGGCGACGGAGAGAACTACTGCGCGCGGCCCGACATGTTCCGGCGCTCGCAGTGCACAGGGAAGGGACCGCGCCATGACGCACGGAAGCGGCAACGCGCCGGCTGTGTACACCGAGATCACCGAGGTGACACCCGAAAAGTGCTCGGGGTGGATGGAGAAGCGGACATGCAATCGTGTGCCACTGAAGCGCTCCAACATCGACAAGTTCAAAACCATTCTCCGTGCCGGGCAGTTCCGTACCACCCATCAAGGCTTCGCACTCGACTGGCACGGTTGCCTCATCGACGGACAGCACCGGGCCGCGGCGCTGATCGAAACCAACACCACGGTCACTGCGCAGGTCACCTACAACCTCGACCCGGAGGCCTTCGCGGCCATCGACGGGGGCCGGGTTCGTACGGCAGGTGACTTCATCTCGCAGATCACCGAGATGAAGCAGAGCAACTCCAACGTCTACGGCGCCGCGCTGAAGATCCTCGCCAACCGTGCGGCAGGTACTCACTGGACCCGATGGACCAGCGGGCGGCTCTCCGCCGAGAGGTTGCAACAACTCGTGACCGAGTGGCCCATCGGCGAGGACCGGATCCTCCGACTTGTGGGCAAGGGCAAGCAGTGCCACTCGAGTGCGACAGGTCTGATCGTCGCGTACGAGATCATCACGGAGCGCTGGCCCGACAGCATCGCCGACCTGTTCTTCGACCTCATCGGGGACGCCAGCCGAGAGTTCGTCGGAAAGGACCCACGAGCCGTTTACACAAACACGATGCTCAACGTCAATCGCGGGATCGTCAGCCGGGACAGCGTGCAACAGTCTGCGCAGGCCATCAAGGCATTCAATGCGCTCATCTCGGGGGAAGTCATCGGCACGTTGAAGAAGATGAAGCTGAGTGGCGTGAAGACAGTCGCAGATCGGCGGACCGGCGAGGAGGTCCAACAGGAGTATCTGGCCGACCGCTACCCCGAAGTCATCCCGGCGACCGTGACCGTCAGCGACAAATGGATCGGCGGGGACGCTACCAAGCTCTTCGAATGATGCTGGGCCCTCGCTCCCTCGTGACGGCGGTCCGAGACATCTCTCTCGCCCGGCTGTAGGGCCGCTCGCCGGTGCCTATCCTGGGAGCCGGTGATCAGGAGGAGACCGTGATGCGAGCCCCGGAGCGCGGTGCCTGGCTGCGGCGCGGGATCAGCCGGGACGGCGGGCCGCTGCGCGAGGACGGGTACGTGGTCTGGCTCCAGGTGGGCGAGCACTACGCGGACAGCCGCGGCTTCGCCGGCGTGACCTCGTACGACGGCACCCGGGTGCGCTTCCACCACGACGTCGGGGAGCCCGGCGAGGACGAGGGCGTGCTGACCCGGGACGGAGCCGACCTGGTGGAGACCGGGACCAACACCGACGGCTCGACCTTCCGCGAGATCTGGACGCCGATGCCGGACGGCGACGGCCCGTGCGGGGCCTGGCGGGTGGCGGACTGCCAGGTGGTCCGGGTCGGGTCGCACCTGGTGCACGTCGACGGCCGCGGCGGCGGCTACCTGCGGACCGACTGAGCACCGCGGCGCCCGCCCCCGACCGGGTGACCGGCGGCCCGCAGCCGCCGGTCACCGGGGGCTCAGGGGAGCTTGACCGCCAGCAGGTCGACCGGCCGGATGTCCGGCGGCGAGGCCAGCATCGTCGTGGCCGCCGCCATCAGCGCCTCCGCGATCCGGCCCTGCAGGTGGGCGGTGCGCCCCTGCTCGTCCTCGAACGTGTCGAACACCCCGAACGTGGTCGCGCCCTCCCGGAAGGCGAACCAGGTGACGGTGTGCTCCTCCTCGCGGGCCAGCTGCAGCGCGTCGCCCAGCATGCTCGCCACCTGGTCGGCGAACTCGGGCTTGGCCTCGATGCGGGCCAGCAGGCCGATCTTCATGGTGTCACTCCGTGGGTGTCGGGTCGGGTGCCCGGGGTTCCGGACGACTCCCACGCTAGGCGGGCCGGAGGCGATCACCCAGAGTCGCGAACGACGAGTCCGATACCGTTTCCGCCATGGAGATAGCAGTGCTGGCCTACGACGGTGTGTTCGACTCCGGACTCTCCGCGATCCTCGACGTCTTCGACGGCGCCAACGCGATGCGCACCGAACTCCCGGCGCCCCCGCCCGCCTGGCAGCTCACCACCGTCGGCTTCCGCCGCCGGGTGCGCACCGGCGCGGGCCACCTGGTCGCCACCCGGCCGGCCGCGGAGGCCGCCGGGGCGGACCTGCTGCTGGTGCCGGCGCTGGCCCAGCGGCAGCCCGAGGCGCTGATCGACCACGTCGCGGGGCCGGCCTCGGCGTCGGTACGGCGTCTGGTGGCCGAGACCCGAGGCCGGGGCACGCCGATCGCCTCCGCCTGCACCGGCACCTTCCTGCTGGCCGAGGCGGGCGTGCTGGACGGGCGGCGGGCCACCACCAGCTGGTGGCTGGCGCCGCTCTTCCGGCAGCGCTACCCGGCGGTCACGCTGGACGAGACCCGGATGGTGGCCGTCTCGGACGGGGTGACCACGGCGGGAGCCGCCTTCGGGCACGTCGACCTGGCGCTGGCGATCGTCCGGGCGACCAGCCCGGCGGTGGCCGACCTGGTGGCCCGCTACCTGGTGGTGGACGAGCGGCCGTCGCAGTCCGCGTACACCATCCCGAGCGCGCTGGCGCAGAGCGATCCGCTGGTCGCCGGCTTCGAGCGGTGGGCCCGGCAGCACCTGGACGGGCCGATCGGGGTCGGTGAGGCGGCCCGCGCGCTCGGCGTCAGCGAACGCACCCTGCAGCGGACCGTGCGCCGCACCCTCGGCACCTCCCCGGTGCGCTTCGTCCAGGACCTGCGGGTGGAGCAGGCCTCCCACCTGCTGCGGACCACCGGGCTGCCGCTGGAGGCGATCGCCCGCAAGGTCGGCTACGAGCACGCCAACACCCTGCGGGTGCTGCTGCGCGAACGCACCGGCAGCACCGCGGGCGCGCTCCGCGGACGCTGAACCCCCGGACACCGAGCCGCCGAACTGCCGGAACCGGCCTCGCCGTCCCGGCTCAGGCCCCGCACGGCGCCCCCCGGGCCAGCCGGTACCGCGCGCCGATCCGGTAGGTGCCGGCCGCCGGCGCGTGCAGCACCGTCCACTCCCCCGCCGCGACCAGGCAGCCGATCGCCCCTCCGGGCTCCCCCTCGACCCCGAGCCACGGCGACCACGGGATCCGCAGCAGCACCTCCCCCGCCTGCGGCACGTCGAGCGTCAGATCGGCCGGGCCGGCCTGCCGCACCGTGGCGGGCGGGTCCACCAGCGGCACCGGGTCGGTGACCCGGAACAGCCGCCAGCCCTCGTCCTGCCAGATCTGCGCCAGCCAGCCGTGCCCGGCCGCCACGATCGCGGCCTCCGTGACCGCCGCGTCGTCCGGCCGGGCGGTCGGCAGCACCACGTAGCCGACGCCCCAGTGGCGCAGCCAGGCGTGGTACGAGTCGGGGGTCAGGGTGTCGTCGTAGAAGAGCGGATTGCGGGCCACGTCGGCCTGCCGGTTCCAGCCGCGGGCCAGGTTGACGTACGGCGCGAGCGCCGAGGCCTCCTGGTGCGAGCGCAGCGGGACGACCTCGATCCGCCCCAGGTCGGCGCCGATCCGGTGGAGTTCGGCGAGCAGCGCCGTGGTCGGGCGGCTCTCGCCGGCCGACGGCCCGGTGCTGATCAGGTCGCCGATCGGCTTGCCGACCTGCCAGGCCGCGACGGCCAGGAACGCCAGCGCGAGCACCAGTCGCCGCCGGCCGCCCGCGCGGGCCTCGATGGCGGCGGCCAGCAGCACGGTGCCGGCGAACAGCAGCGCGAGGCGCTCGACGTTGCTGCCGACCGGTGAGGGCACCGCCCAGGTGACGGCGACCCCGGCCGCGTACACCGCGGCGCCCGCGCGCACCGCCCGCCAGCCGTGCGGTACCAGCAGCGCCCCGGTCGCCACCGCGGCGAGCAGCGGCGCCGCGACCCACCAGTCGAACGGCTGGACGCCGCGGAACGGGAAGGCCAGTGCCGTGCCGGCCACCACCAGCACCGGCCCGGCGGCCAGGGCCGGGGCGCTGCGGCGACGGCCGGTCAGGGCCAGCGCGGCGGCGGCGACCACCAGGAAGAGCCCGGCTACGGGGCTGTTCATGGTGGCCAGCGCGGCCAGCAGGAAGGCCGCCACCCGACGGGCGGCGCCCCGCGGGCCGAGCGCCAGGACGAGCGCGGCAAGCCCCAGCGCGACCCCGACCGCGAAGGTCACCCGCCCCGAGACGGCGTTGCAGGTGAGCGCGAGCGCCGTCCACAGCGCGGGCGCCATCGGCCGGGCCAGCCCGGAGCGCGCCAGCAGCAGGGCCGCCAGGGCCGCCGCCGCCGTCCCGGCCAGCACGCCGGTGGTGCGCACCCCGAGTTCCCCTATCAGGTAGGGCGACAGCAGGCTGTAGGAGGCCGGGTGCATGCCGCCGTACCAGGAGAGGTTGTACGCCGAGTCCGGGTGCTCCCGGGTGAAGTCGGTCCAGGCGTACTGGGCCGCCAGGTCCCCCGCGTCGGCGGCCAGGAAGAGCGCCCAGAGCGCGTGCAGGAGGGCCGCCAGCAGGGTCGCCGCCACCACCGGGTGCCACGGCACGCGGCGGGGGCGCCCGACGGCGGCGGGCAGGGCCGGCTCCCAGGTGGTCATGCGGGCTCTCTCCCAGCTGCGGCGGTGACTGGGACCAGCAGACACCGCGGCGGCCGTCACCCCCGGCCGGACACACCGGCGCCGCCCGCGCGGAGCAGGGCCGGGCGCGCGCCCCCGAGCTCCCGCGGCGCCGCCCCGGGCGCCGCACCACGGCATCCGGGAACGGGCGGTCAGGCCTCGGACAGCGCGGGCATCTCCCCGGTGGTCCGGCCGGTGTCGAGCACCGCGAACGCCGCGCCCTGCGGGTCGATCAGCGCGGCGAACCGGCCGAACGGGCTGTCCAGCGGCCCGAACACGACCTTTCCGCCGCGCGCGGTGGTCCTGGCGACCGCCGCGTCGCAGTCCTCGACCGCGAAGTACACCCCGACGTACGGCGGCAACTCGGGCGGGAAGTCCGGGGTCATCTCCATCCGGCCGAGCACGCTCGCGCCGCCGAGCGTGAAGACCTTGAAGTCGATCCCGCCGTCGTCCATCCGGCGGACGCCGAACGGGAACACCGCCGGGAAGAAGGCGTCCGACCGACCGGGCTCCCGGGTGTACACCTCCGCCCAGCAGTACGAGCCCGGCTCACCGCGCCGCTCGAAGCCCTCGTGCGTGCCGGCCTGCCAGACCCCGAACGGGACGCCGCCCGGGTCGCGCGCCAGGAGCATCGAGCCGAACCCGCCGACCTTCATCGGCTCCAGCACCAGCTCCCCGCCGGCCTCCCGGATCCGGCGGGCCGTGGCCTCGACGTCCGGCGAGGCGAGGTACAGGCACCAGCCGGGGGCGACCGGCGGCTGCCCCGGCATCGGCGGCACGACGGCCGCCACCGCCTTGCCGCCGGAGAGGGCCTGGGTGTAGCCGCCGTACTCGGCGGCGCCCTCGGCGAAGGTCCAGCCCAGCACGTCACCGTAGAAGCTCTTGGCGCCCTCCAGGTCGGTGAACGTCGCGTCGGCCCAGCACGGCGTGCCCTCTGCTGGTGCGGCCATGGCCTGCCTCCCTCGTGCTCGCTGCTGCTGACCACGCTAACCACGGGGCCGCACGGCCGCGCGGCGTCGGCGGGCGGCCGTCAGCCCATGGTCTTCGCGCCGTCGAGCGACTCCCGGATGATGTCCGCGTGGCCGGCGTGCTGGGAGGTCTCCGCGATGATGTGGAGCAGCACCCGGCGCACCGACCAGCTGGCACCGGGCTCGAACCAGGGCGCCTCCGGGAGCGGGTGGGCCAGGCCCAGGTCGGGGCAGGTCACCACCAGTTCGTCGGTCTCCCGCGCGACCCGCTCGTAGGCGTCGAGCAGGCCGTCCAGGGTCTCGCCGGGCAGCATCCGGAACTGGCCCTCCCAGTCGATCGGTTCGCTGCGCATCGCGGTGGCCCCGCCGACCGCGAACCGGGTCCAGCGGGCCTCGACCCCGGCCACGTGCTTGATCAGCCCGCCCAGGCAGAGTTCGCTCACGGTGGTGCGCAGCGCCGCCTGCTCGTCGCTGAGCCCGCGGACGGTGTGGCGCAGGAAGCCGCGGTGCTTCGCCAGGGTCTCCAGCAGGTCGGCCCGTTCGCCGTCGGCAGGGGTCTGATGGGTGGTCATAGAGCTTCTGCCTCCGGTGTCGTGCCGCTTCCGACGGCCCCTCGCGCGGGCCGCCGGCGGCGGGCGCGGTCACGTGTTGCGCGGCCGTGACAGTCGGCGCACGAATCCAGGATCTCCGCTTGCCAGACTTCTCGCATCGCACGGCGCACCAGCGGGTCGAACAGGCGGATCACCGCCCTGGGGGACGATGGCTCGGGCCCGCCGTCCGGCCCACACCACTGCTCGCACCACACTCCGGGGGAATCACCATGTCTGCTCGCGCCCGCCTGCGCACCGCCGCTGCCGTCGCGCTCACCGTCGTCGCCACCGCCGGCAGCGCCGCGCTGCTGACCGGCTGCGGGCCGACCGCGGACGGGCAGTCCACCGCCGCCCCGGCCGGGAGCAGCGCCGCCGCCCTGGCGCTGGCCGGGGCGACCCCCTCCGTCACGGCGTCCGCGCCGGCCGGTGCCCCGACCACGTCCACCTCGGCCGCGACGCCTTCCGCCACGGCGAGCAGCAGCGCCACCACCGGCAAGACCACCGCCACCAGCGCCGGTACCGGCAAGACCGGTGCGAGCAAGCCCGCCACCGCCCCGAACGGCACCGCCGGCACCTCACTGACCATCAGCGACGGCACCCGCTACGTGCTGATGAACGGCGCCGCGGTCGACTTCGGCACCGCCGTCCGCGACCTGGCGTGGTCCCCGGACGGCACCAAGGCCGCGTTCATCAACGAGGCAGGCGACCTGGTGGTGGCCAACCCGGACGGCAGCGGCCGGGTGGTCGTCGCCCGCAACCCCGGCGGGCAGACCTGGTCGCACCCGACCTGGCAGGTCGCCGCGGCCGAGAGCGAGTACAGCCTCCCGGCCAAGAACAACCTGCTGTTCGCCGCCTCGCAGGACGGCGTCCTGCGGCTGAAGCGGGTCCCGGCCGGCACCGGCACCGCCTCCCCGACCGACCTGCCGCTGAACACGTACTCGGACGAGGACGCCGTCCCGCTGCCGCAGACCGGCAACACCTGGCCGAACGCCGGCGGCCACCACGGCAGCGCGGTGTACGCCAACAACGGCACCGGTGAGGTCTTCATCCGCGACGAGTACCTGCGCCAGCAGGGCATGGCGATCGGCAAGGGCTCGCAGCCCACGATGTCCCCGGACGGTGAGGAGATCGTCTTCGTCCGCTCGGTCGACGGGCACGACCACCTGTTCGCGACCACCGACGGCGGCCGGCAGACCCGGGACCTCACCCCGCACGCCACCACCGACTACACCGAGCCGGCGTTCTCGCCGGACGGCCGCACCATCGCCGTGCGGACCCCGGCCGGCATCGCCACCCTCCCCGCGGACGGCTCCGCCGCGCCGACCCCGGTCTCGGACCACGCCGGCCTGCCCGCCTACCGCGGCGGCCACCGCTGAGCCGTCCGGGCGGGGCGGGGGCCTAGCGGCGCGCGAGTTCGGCGCGCAGCTCGTCCAGGTGGGCGTCGGCCGTGTCGTGCGGCAGGAACTCGACCACGTCGAGGAAGCGGAACAGCACCTTGGTCGCGGTGACCGCGTACTCGTAGTCGGCGAACCCGACCACGGCCCCCGACCCGCCCCGGGCGGTGCCGCGCAGCACGTGCGCCGTCAGCTCGTCCTCGCCCGGCGCCGACAGTCCGCGCCGGGCGTTCGGGCGGGCCAGGTAGGGGCAGACCATCGAGGCGTACAGCATGCAGGCCCGGTGCCCGGGGCCCTCCAGGGTCGGCGCGAGGTTGCGGTACGGACTGCCGGCGGCGAGCGCCTCGGCGATCGCGGCGCTCTCGGTGGCGCCCACCACCCGCCAGACCGGGCCGCGGGGCATCCGGGTGGCGCAGACCGAGCAGAGCCGCTCGCGGGCGCAGTCGGCGCTGCGCCCGTGGTCGGTGAGCGCGAACTGTGGCGCACCGTCCTCCCACGGGGTGATGGCCGGTACGGGGTAGCCGCGGGGGTCGCGGGGCCTGGCCTCGACGGCAGGCGGCTTCGGAACACTGTCGAAACGCACGGTCCATGCTTACCACCACGCCCCCGGGCCGGCGTCGGCCGGTCGCGGCAAACTCCCGGCCGGCGCCGCACAGTTCGGCTGCTACCCGGTCAGTCGGCCGGGCGGCGCTCCCCCCGGGGCACCGCGAACTCGGTGAGCAGCGCGCCCCCCGGGCCGAGCCCGGCCCAGGTGCCGGGGAGCGCCAGGACGGCGGCGGCGGCGGTCGGGTACTTCTCCCGGACCCGGGTGGAAGGCTCGTCGGTCCGCTCCACCGCGAGCAGCAGCACCAGGTCCCGGACGGCCGGGCGGTGGCCGACCAGCAGCACGGTGCGGCGGGTCTCCGGCACCTTGCGCAGCAGGTCGAGCAGGTCCTCGGCGCCGCCGCGGTAGGCGCGGCGCTCGTAGCGCACTTCCGGCTCGTCGCCGAGTTCGGCGCCGACCAGCTCCCAGGTCTCCCGGGTGCGCCGGGCCGGCGAGCAGATCACCAGGTCGGGGGCGCGGCCGCAGTCGCGGAGCCAGCGGCCGGCGGCGGGGGCGTCCGCGCGCCCCCGGGGCGCGAGCGGGCGCTCCTCGTCCGGTACGTCCGGCCAGGCGGCCTTGGCGTGCCGCAGGACGATCAGCCGGGCAGGGTGGGCAGCAGCAGCCGTCATGAGGTCAAGTGTGCGCCTGCCGGCGCGCGGACGGGAGCCCCCGCGCCGGTGGGGCGGGCGGTGCGGGCGCCCCGGCGCGTGTTGCGTCCCGGGGCGGCCGGGCCGAGCTGCGAGCATGTGGGTCCCGGCCCGGCCAGGGCCGCCGTACGGATCGGAGCCGCCCGCCATGGCCGTGAACCTCCACCTCGCCCAGCAGCCCGAGGCCGACGAACTGCTCGGCCGCAGCCCGCTGGCGGCCCTGGTCGGCATGCTGCTGGACCAGCAGATCCCGATGGAGCACGCCTTCACCGGCCCGCGCACGCTCGCCGACCGGCTGGGCACCGACGACCTGGACGCCGCCCGGATCGCCACGATGGACCCGGAGGCGTTCGCGGCGCTGTTCGCCGAGAAGCCCGCCGTGCACCGCTACCCGGGGTCGATGGCCAAGCGGGTCCAGCAGCTGTGCCAGTACCTGGTCGAGCACTACGGCGGCGATGCCGAGGCGGTCTGGCGGGACGCCCCCGACGGCAAGGAGCTGCTGGCCCGGCTGATGGCGCTGCCCGGCTTCGGCAAGCAGAAGGCGCAGATCTTCCTCGCACTGCTGGGCAAGCAGTTCGCGGTCCGCCCGCGCGGCTGGCGGGAGGCGGCGGGCGCGTACGGGGAAGAGGGCAGCTTCCGCTCGGTGGCGGACATCACCGGGCCCGAGTCGCTGGTCAAGGTGCGCGCCTTCAAGCAGGAGGCCAAGCGCGCCGCGAAGGCCGCGAAGGTCAGCGGGCCGCAGTGACCAGGCGGTAGCCGTACCGCGGCTTGATCCGCAGGTTGACGTACCGGCCGTGGCTCGGGGCGGCCAGCAGCGCGGCCCACTCCCGGGCCGGCACCGCCAGGTAGCGGTAGACCGCGCCGCTCACGGTCTCCAGCTCCAGCTCCCGCGTGCGGGGGTCGTACCCGGCGGAGCGGATCCAGGACGACTCCAGCGGTACCCGTTCCATCCCCCCACCCTGCCCAGCGGGCCGCCGGGCCGCCACCCCGGCGGAAAAACCGGGCGACAACCGGGCGAAGGCGTCGCTAGCGTGCGAACCATGCGTGCGCTGTCCGAGAACGAGATCCGTGAGTCCTTCGTCAACTGCTCCAAGGGCGAGGCCCGGCGGCTCAACCTGCCCCGGGGCCTGGCCGAACAGCCGTGGGAGGACCTCGACTTCCTCGGCTGGCGGGACCAGGGCGCGCCCGACCGCGGGTACCTGGTCGCCGAGCGGGACGGCGCCCTGGTGGGCCTCACCCTGCGGGTGCCCTCGGTGCGCCGCAGCCTGGCCAAGAGCAACATCTGCACCCTGTGCGTCACGGTCCACTCGGGCTCCGGGGTCGCCCTGCTGACCGCGCGCCGGGCGGGTGCGGCCGGCCGCGACGGCAACACGGTCGGCAACTACCTCTGCGCCGACCTGGCCTGCTCGCTGTACGTCCGCGGCCGCAAGCGGTCCGCGCTGGTCAGCCGGCCGGAGGAGTCGTTGACCCTGGACGAGCAGATCGCCCGGACGGTCACCAACCTGGACGCCTTCCTGGCCCAGGTGCTGGCCTGAGCCGGCCCGCGCGGGGCCGGCCCCGGCCGGTCCGTCAGTGCGAGCGGTACTCGACGGTGAGCAGCGCGCGGGCGAGGGTGTGGAAGGTCAGGTTGAAGCCGGCCATCGCGGCCGGGGTGTCCGGCTGCAGCTCCAGCGCCGGCAGGTCCAGCGCGTGCACCGCGAAGACGTACCGGTGGGCCGGTCCGGGCGGCGGGGCGGCGCCGTCGTAGCGGTGGCCCGGGAAGTCGTTGCGGACGTGGAAGGACGCCTCGCCCGGCAGGTCCGCGTCCGAGGAGCCGGCGCCGCGGGCCAGCTCGGTGGTGCCGGCCGGCAGGTTGACGGCCAGCCAGTGCCACCAGCCGCTGGCGGTCGGGGCGTCCGGGTCGAAGCAGGTCACCGCGAAGCTCCTGGTGCCGGCCGGGTGCCCGGACCAGGACAGCTGCGGCGACAGGTTGTCGCCGCCGTGCACGTGCGGCTCGGGCATGGTCCCGCCGTCCACCAGATCGGCGCTGGTCAGCGTGAAGGCGGGCACCTTCGGCAGGAAGTCGTACGGAAGCGGCGCACGGTCCGTCATGGGGCGTCCCTCTCCTGGTCGTCAGGGTGATCGGCTCTCCGGGGCAGTCTAGGGAGCCGCCCGCCGTTCAGCCGCCGAACCGCTCCAGCACCGCCGCGCCGAGTTCGGTGTCGGCGCGGCCGAGGTCCAGCGGCAGGTCGAAGTGGTTGCGTCCGGTGGCCACCATGGCCCGGACGGGCACCCCGGCGGCCCGGGCGGCGGCGGTGAACTCGTCCTGCTGGCGGGCGAATTCGGCGGTCTCGTACTCGCCCCGGGCGATCAGCAGCGGGGGCAGGCCGGCGAGCGGGAGGTGCAACGGGCTGAGCCGTCGGGCCTCCTCCGCGTCCAGCCCGAGCGGCTCGTTGACGTACGACAGCGCGATCGGCTCCAGGTCGTAGACACCGCTGAGCAGGGTCGCGCCGGCGACCCGGTGCCCGGGGGCCGGCTCGGGGTCGAGCAGCGCCATGGTGACCAGGTGGGCACCGGCGGAGCTGCCGCTGAGGTACACCCGGGCCGGGTCGAAGCCGAGCTCCCCGGCGTGCTCGAACAGCCAGCGCACCGCACGCCGGACCTGCGCCACGATCTCGGCCGGCGACCACCGCGGCGCCAGCCCGTAGCCGATCGCGGCGAAGGCGGCGCCGCGCCGCAGGAAGTCGGGGGCGGCGAAGGCGGAGTCCGCCTTGTCCAGCTCCTGCCAGTAACCGCCGTGCACGAAGACGTGCAGCGGGGCGCCGGGCGCGGCGGCCGGGAACCAGTCGAGCAGCTCCGGCGGCTGCCCGCCGTAGCGCTGGTCCCGGCGGGCCGGGTGCGCGGCGTGCGCGGCGGCGCTGCCCTCGGTGTACGCGGCGAGTTCGGCCGCCAGGTCGGCCACGCAGCTGCTGGGCGAGTACTCCCGGTCCAGCTCCGCCCGGTCGAACTGCCGGTAGACGGGTGACATCGCCGCTCCCCTCGCCATCAGGTATAGACCATTTCGGGGTGCCCGGATAGCGTGGGAGCACCCGTGTACCACCCTGCTCCGGAGCCGCCCCGTGGAGTCGTCCGTCCTCGCCTTCGCCACCGACCTGCTGGACGAGGGCCCCGACGCCTTCTTCGGCAACCTTACCGACCGGGCCGGCGTCGGCGGGGTGACCCTGGCCTCGGTCTACCACGAGGCCCGGGACGTGTTCCCGCACAACCCCCGCCGGGTGGTGCGGTACCTGGAGCCCGGCGCCGCCTACTTCCGCCCCGACCCGGCCCGCTGGGCCGGCCACCGGCTCACCCCCGCGCCATCCACCGCGATCGGCGACCGCGACCCGTTCGCCGAGGCCGCCGAGCAGGCCGCCCGCCGCGGGCTCAAGCTGCACGCCTGGACGGTCTTCTGCCACAACGACCGGCTCGGCTTCCAGTACCCGGACTGCGCCCCCGCCAACGCCTTCGGCGACCGGTACCGCACCGAGCTGTGCCCCGCCAACCCCGAGGTCCGGGCCTACGCCACCACCCTGGTCGGCGAGTTCGCCCGGTACGGCGTGGACGCGATCCGCGCCGAGTCCCTGCACTTCCACGGCCTGCGCCACGGCTACCACCACGAGCGCTACTTCGAGGACCTCGGCGCGGGCGCCGAGGCGCTGCTCGGCATCTGCTTCTGCGACCACTGCCGGGCCGCGGCTACGGCCGAGGGCGTGGACGCCGAGCAGGTCCGCCGGGTGGTCGCCGAGGAGGTGCGCGAGCGCCTCGCCGACGAGCGGCGCGCCGCCGAACCGCTCGCCCTGGACACGCTGGCCGGCGGAGCGCTCGCCGCGTACCTGGACGCCGCCGCCCGGACCGTCACCTCGCTGGCCGCCGAGGTCACCGAGGCCGCCGGGCAGCACGGCATGCGGCTCACCTTCATGGACGGCGCCGGCCCCGGCAAGGGCTGGCTCTCCGGCATCGACCTGCCCACGCTGGCCAAGGCCGCGCACCAGATCGAGACCCTCGGCTACGCGACGACCCCGGAGGCCGTCCGCGAGAAGGTCGCCGCCTTCGCCCTGCACGGCGTGCGGCCCGAGGAGATGGCCGTCATCCTGCGCCCGATGGCCTCGGACTGCGACGGTCCGGCCAACCTGGCCGCCAAGATCGAGGTGCTGCGCAAGCTCGGCGTGCCCGAGGTCGAGTTCTACCACTACGGCCTGATGCGGCTGTCCTCGCTGGACCGGATCGGCGCCGCGCTGCGCTGACCCCGCCCGGGGGCCGGGCCGGGCCCGCTCAGCGGCGGCGCTTCGAGGTGCCGAACAGGCTCCGGGTGATCTCCCGGCCGAGCTGGCTGCCCGCCGAGCGGGCGAAGGACTTCAGCGCCGGGCTGCCCAGCAGCGAGCCGATCAGCCCGCCGGCGCCCTCCACGGCGCCGCGGTCCGCCGGACGCTCCGGCCCTTTCTCCGGCGCCTTCGCCGGCCCGGGGGTCGGCGGCGCCTGCACGGGGTCCGCCGCGCGGGCGGCCAGCTTCTCGTACGCCGACTCCCGGTCGATCGCGTCCCGGTAGCGCGCCGCGAGCGGCGAGGCGGCCACCGCCGCGCCGAGCGCCCCCGCTTCCAGCGGCCCCATCAGCGACCGCGGCGCGCGCAGCCGGGTCGCGGCCACCGGGGTCGGGGACCCCTGCTCCGACAGCACCGTCACCACGGCCTCGCCGGTGCCCAGCCCGGTGAGCACCTCGGTGAGGTCGTAGCCGGACCGCGGGAAGGTCGAGACGGTCGCCTTCAGCGCCTTGGCGTCGTCCGGGGTGAAGGCCCGCAGGGCGTGCTGCACCCGGTTGCCGAGCTGCGCCAGCACGTCCCCGGGCACGTCCTTGGGGGTCTGGGTGACGAAGAAGATCCCGACCCCCTTCGAGCGGATCAGCCGGACCGTCTGCGTGATCGCCTCCAGGAACGCCTTGGAGGCGCCCTTGAAGAGCAGGTGCGCCTCGTCGAAGAAGAACACCAGCTTCGGCCGCTCCAGGTCGCCGACCTCCGGCAGCTCCTGGTAGAGGTCGGCCAGCAGCCACATCAGGAAGGTGGAGAACAGCCGCGGCCGGTCCTGCACGGCCGGCAGCTCCAGCACCGAGACCACCCCCCGGCCCTCGGCCGTCCGCAGCAGGTCCGCCGTGTCGAACTCCGGCTCCCCGAAGAACGCGCCCGCGCCCTCGTTCTCCAGCACGGTCAGCGAACGCAGGATCACCCCAGCGGTGGCCGCCGACAGCCCGCCGATCGCCTTCAGCTCCGCCTTGCCCTCGGGCGAGGTGAGGAAGGTGATCACCGCCGTCAGGTCCTTCAGGTCGTACAGCTCCAGGCCGTGCCGGTCGGCGTAGTGGAAGACCAGACCGAGCGAGGACTCCTGGGTCTCGTTCAGCTCCAGCACCTTGGCCAGCAGCAGCGGACCGAAACTGGTCACGGTGGCCCGGATCGGGATCCCGGTGCCCTGGCCGCCGAGGGCGTAGTACTCCGCCGGGCAGCCCTGCGGCGTCCAGTCCTGCCCGAGCTCGGCCGCCCGCGCGGTGATCCGGTCGCCGGACACGCCCGGCGCGCCGATCCCGGAGACGTCCCCCTTGATGTCGGCCAGGAAGACCGGCACCCCCTGCGCCGACAGCTGTTCGGCGATCAGCTGCAGGGTCTTGGTCTTGCCGGTGCCGGTCGCTCCCGCCACCAGGCCGTGCCGGTTCAGCACCGCGAGCGGGATCCGGACCTGGGCCGCCGGGTACGCCTCGGTGCCCAGCAGCACGGCGCCGAGCTCCAGCGCCGGGCCGGTGAAGGCGTAGCCGGCGGCGATCGGGCGCACCGCGTCGGGGAGCGCAGCGGCGTCCGGCCGGGCGGGGTCCGGCTGCCCGGCGGCGGGATCGGACGGGCTCTGGGCGGAGGTCATGGGGCTGGCTCCCAACGCGGGCGAGGTGTCACAAGACGGGCTTTCACGGCATTCCCCATCAAAACGCCGGACGGTTGGCCCCGCAGGTCAGGTCACGCCTGCTGCGCCCCCGGCGCCCCGGACGGTAGGCTTTCCGTGTGATCTTCAAGCGCATCGGCAACGGACGGCCGTACCCGGATCACGGCCGGACCAGCACCCGCCAGTGGGCGGACGTCGCGCCGCGTCCGGTGCGGCTGGACCAGCTGGTGACCACCAAGGGCCAGCTCGACCTGGAAACGCTCCTGGCCGAGGATTCGACGTTCTACGGGGACCTCTTCGCCCACGTGGTGAAGTGGCGCGGCGACCTGTACCTGGAGGACGGCCTGCACCGGGCCGTCCGGGCCGCCCTGCAGCAGCGTCAGGTGCTGCACGCCCGTGTGCTGGAGATGGACTGAGCGCCGTCGCCGGCTGCCAAACCCATCGATCCGCCGTCACCCGCCAGGGACGGCCTCCCGTACCGTCGGTACATCCTTTCGAGTGTCGCGATACTCCAGATGATGATCATTTAGTACATATGCGACCGGTCCGGCACTAGTCTGCTGATACGGCCGCGCACCAGTCGGCGTTTTCGCCGCACACCGCACCCGAACCGGACGGCCGCACCGTCACCGAGCCCCGCCCCGGCACGAGGGGGAGACGAACCGTGAGCATGTTGACTCCCCAAGGTCTGAAGGGGAAGCAGTACCGGGTCACCGGTAACTCCTACCCTCGACTTGGCCGCCCGCCCCGCAGGAGCCGCCGCGTCCTGGCGCTGATCGGCTCGCTGCTCGCCCTGGCCCTGATCGCCCTCGGCGGCGTCCAGCTGGTGCAGATCTTCACCGGCCACGGCAGGCAGGCCAGCGCCCAGGCGTGCGCCTCCCCGGCCGCGTCCGGGACGCCCCTGGCCGCCCCCGAACCCGGGAGCGGCGCCGCCACCGACCCGGCGGGCGCCCCGGCGGCCCCCGCCGCCACCAGCACCGCCGTCCCGCAGCCCCAGGCCGTCACGGTGAACGTGTACAACGCCACCGGGAAGAGCGGCCTCGCCGCGCGGACGGCGGAGGAGCTGAAGCAGCGCGGGTTCACCGTCGGCAAGGTCGGCAACGCGCCCTCCGCGCTCGACAAGAAGGTGCCCGGCACCGTGCAGGTGATCAGCGGGCCCGGCGGCATCGGCGCCGCCACCCTGGTCGGCTCCCAGGTCGCCGGGGCCACCACCACCGCCGACACCCGGGCCGACGCCACCGTGGACCTGGTGATCGGCGACGCCTACACCGCCATGCTCGACCCGACCCAGGCCGCCGCCGCACTGGCCGCCGCGATCAAGCCCTCGGCCGCCGCCGAACCCGGCAGCTGCTGACCGGGGCCCGAGCGCTCCTTCCACCGCTTCACCCGAACGGCGCAGTGGGCGCCTCCCCGGCCGGGGAGGCGCCCACTGTCGTACGGTCCGGCGTGACCGGCTCCGGTGCGACCGGCTCAGCCGGCCGTGCCGTAGAGGCGGTCGCCCGCGTCGCCCAGACCCGGGACGATGTAGCCGTGCTCGTTGAGCCGCTCGTCCAGGGCGGCGGTGACCACCCGGACCGGCGTGCCCTCGAGCTCCCGCTCCATCAGCGCCACGCCCTCGGGCGCGGCCAGCAGCACCACGGCGGTCACGTCGGTGGCCCCGCGCGCCAGCAGCATCCGGATCGCGGCGACCAGCGTGCCGCCGGTGGCCAGCATCGGGTCCAGCACGTAGACCTGACGGCCGGAGAGGTCGTCCGGCATCCGGGTCGCGTAGGTGGAGGCCTCCAGGGTCTCCTCGTTGCGCACCATGCCGAGGAAGCCGACCTCGGCGGTCGGCAGCAGCCGGGTCATGCCGTCCAGCATGCCGAGGCCGGCCCGCAGGATCGGCACCACCAGCGGGCGGGGGTAGCTCAGCCGGGTGCCGGTGGTGACCGCCACCGGGGTGGTGATCTCCACCTGGTCGGTCCGGACGTCCCGGGTGGCCTCGTAGGCGAGCAGGGTCACCAGCTCGTCGGTCAGCCTGCGGAAGGTCGGCGAGTCGGTGCGCTCGTCGCGCAGGGTGGAGAGTTTGTGGGCCACCAGCGGGTGGTCGACGACATGGAGACGCATGTGCCAACCGTAACGTCCGGCAGCACATGGGTACGACTCGCCGCGAAACGGGCGCGGCACGCGGGGCCGGTGGGGCGGCTGCGAGGGCTGCGGCGCGCCACCGATCGGGGTACCTCACCGAACCGAGACCTTTCCCGTGGTATCAACCGGACATTTCTGGGAACGTCGGAGCGTATGAAGAGCAACCCGCGTGCCGGGGCCGGCTCGACAGACGAGTCCAAGCCCGTGTCCGAGACCGCCGCGGACCGCCGAAAACGGCGGGCCGTGTTCCTGCGCGAGCTCGCGGAGGCGCGCGAGCTGCGGGCCCGGGTGCAGCCGCGCCGCACCAAGGAGCGCCGGCTGCGCGAGGCGATGCGGATGCGCACCTTCCGGATCTGACGGGTCGCCGGCCGCCGCGCCGGGTGCGCGGCTGTGACGGACCGGTCGCGGACCGCGCTTTCCGACACGACCTGCAAAGACGCGCTGCCGAACACCCCCCGCAGCGGCGGGCTTTCTGTCACGATGCGGTGGGACGGTCCGAACAGCGGACCGCCTCTGGCGCGGGGGCGGCCAGACCGCGTTCGCCCGAGATCGCCGACAGCCGAGACCAATCTTGGGAGTGTCCCTGGTGGCGTACTTCGCTGCAGTGCTTGCTCGCACCGGTGCCGGGTGGGATGTGAGCGAGACCGAACTCGACAACGTAGAAGCCCTGACCGACCTGGTCGACCTCGCCCGGGAGGCCGCCGAGGACGACGACACCGTGCTGGTCTTCATCGAGCAGGAGGACGCCTGGTTCGCCGTCCTTCGGGTGGACGGGGAGGAGGACCCCCGGATCTTCGTCTCCGACGGCGCGGCGGCGGCCCGCAGCTCCTACGGCGCGATCCTGACCGACGAGCTGGTCGAGCACTCCGGCGACGACTTCGACGACCTCGACGACCTGGTCGCCGAGCTGGACGACGAGGACACGGCCGGGGACGAGCAGGACGGCGACGAGGAGTCGGCCGGCGCGGTGGGGCCGGGCGGCGTCCCGGTCGGCCCGCTCGGCGACGCCGAGCTGCTGGCCGAGTACGGACTGGGCGCCACCGAGCTCACCGACCTGGCCGGCGAGGGCGCCGTCCCGGGCGAGGCGCTCGCGGAGATCGCCGAGGCGATCGGCTGCGGCGAGATCCTGGAGGCCGTGCGCTAGCGGCGGCCCGGTGGCCCCCCACCGGGGCCCGGTGACCGACACTGGGTCCATGCAGTCCGCACCGCTCCCCCGACTCGCCCCGCTCCCGGCCCCCGTCCGCCCCGACCCGGTTCGCGACCGCTGGACGGACCGGATGCGCCTCGCCATCGCCGAGGCGGCGCTGGCCACCGCCACCGGCGACGTCCCGGTCGGGGCGCTCGTGCTGGGGCCGGACGGCGCCGTCCTCGGGCGCGGGCACAACGAGCGCGAGGCGGTCGGCGACCCGACCGCCCACGCCGAGGTGGTCGCGATCCGGCAGGCCGCCGCCGCGGTCGGCGAGTGGCGGCTCTCCGGCTGCACGCTGGTCGTCACCCTGGAGCCGTGCACCATGTGCGCCGGCGCCATCGTGCTGTCCCGGATCGACCGGGTGGTGTACGGCGCCCTCGACGAGAAGGCCGGCGCGGCCGGCTCGCTGTTCGACGTGATGCGTGACCGCCGGCTCAACCACCGCCCCGAGGTGATCGCCGGCGTCCTGGCCGAGGAGTGCGGCGCCCAGCTCCGCACCTTCTTCGACACCCAGCGCTGAGCCCCCGCCCAGGTGCCCCGGGGCCCGCACCGGAACGGATTTCGTTCCCGGCCGGACCGTCCGGTAGAGTCTCCCTCGGTAGCGTGTCCGAGCGGCCAAAGGAGCACGCCTCGAAAGCGTGTGTGGGGGCAACTTCACCGTGGGTTCGAATCCCACCGCTACCGCTCTGAGCAGGACGAACGAAGGGCCCCGACCTCACGGTCGGGGCCCTTCGCCGTTTCGGAAAGGGGGGAGCGGTCCCGGGGGGACGGACCGCTCCCCCTGCGGAGCTCCCACAACCGATGCCGCGTCGGGGGGAAACCGCGGCGCCCGGTCCCACAGCGGGGAACTCCGGTTCCATGCACCGCGGATTCCTGCCAGATCCTCGGTACATCACCCATCCTGCCGCCCGGCCGCGGCCCGGGCATCCGGAGAAAGCCCCCAGTCCGGAGGACCTTCGTCCCGACGGGTGAACGCGGCACTCACTCGATAGCCCGTCCGATGGATAAGCTGCGGCCAGGAGAGTGGGCGCCCGGGGCCAGGGGGGTGCCCGGCACCAGGGAGGCAGGCCCGTTCGATGGCTCAGGCGAAGAAGGTCGGCATGTACCTCCTCCTGATCTTCGTGATCTACACGATCATCACCTCCCCCACCCGGGCCGCCGAGCTGGTCCAGTCGGGCTTCGTCGGCATCTCGGACGCGGCCAAGGCGGTCGGGACGTTCATGACCGGGTTGGTGAAATGACCCGCCGCCGCGGCGGCTACGGTGACGGGGTTCGTTCACCCTCACTGCTAGGAGCGGCATCGTGATCCGGCACCTGGTCCTGTTCAAGCTCGACGACGGCGTCACCAAGGACGACCCGCGCGCGGTCGCCGGCGCCGCGGCCTTCGCGGAGCTCGGCGCGCTCGTCCCCGAGCTGCGCGAGTGGGAGTGCGGCTGGAACATCACCGACCGCGACATCGCCCACGACTTCGCGATCAACAGCCTGGTCGAGGACGGCCCGGCGCTGCAGGCCTACCTGGGCCACCCGGCCCACCAGGCCGCGGCCGCGCAGTGGCGCGAGTTCGCCACCTGGGTGATCGCCGACCTCGAGGTCTGAGCGGCCGGGCGGCCCGACCGGCCGCCGTCGCACACGGAGAACCCTTGCGGCCCCCCGCCCCCACCCCGGGCGGGGGGCCGCAGCACGTACGGCCGTTCGCCGCACCCCGGACCAACACGCCCGTACCCGGTACTTGCCCGCACCGCGAACGACTTGTGATGCTATGACCGGTTTTGCCGGATATGGCGAGGTGGTGAGTGAGCTCCCGGGCACTACCACGGCGCCCGGTCAGCACCGGGCGGCAGGCAGGCAGCCCGGATCATGCGGTGTCGACATTGGGAGGGGTTCAGGTGTCCGTTCGGACACAGGGCGGATCGCCGGAGGCCGGCCAGGAGGGCCCCTCGCAGGCCGTGGCCGCCGCCGGGCCCGGAGCCCCCACGGAGGAGCCGGCGGACCACCGCGCCGGCGTGCGCGGGAGCGCGGTGGACGTCCGCACGCTGACCCGGGTGCTCTTCGAACGGATGGCGGAGCTGCCGGCCGGCGCCCCCGAGCGGGCGCGGGTCCGGGCGGCGCTGATCGAGGTCAACATCCCGCTGGTGCGCTACGCGGCGACCCGGTTCCGCAGCCGCAACGAGCCGATGGAGGACATCGTCCAGGTCGGCACCATCGGGCTGATCAACGCGATCGACCGGTTCGACCCGGACCGCGGGGTGCAGTTCCCCACCTACGCGCTGCCGACCATCCTGGGCGAGATCAAGCGCTACTTCCGCGACAACGTCCGCACCATGCACGTGCCCCGCCGGCTCCAGGAGCTGTGGGTGCAGGTGAGCGGCGCGATGGAGGAGCTCACCGTGGTGCACGGGCGGGCCCCCAAGGTGCCGGAGATCGCCGCCAACCTGCGGATCCCGGAGGAGGACGTCCGGGCCTGCCTGGACGCCGGACGGGCCTACAACGCGGCCTCGCTGGAGGCGGCCCAGGAGCACGAGGGCGGCCTCGCGCTGCTGGACCGGCTCGGCTACGAGGACTCCGCGCTGGCCGACGTCGAGCACCGGGACATGGTCCGCCACCTGCTGGTGCAGCTGCCCGAGCGGGAGCGCCGGATCATCATGCTGCGGTTCTTCGCCAACCTGACGCAGTCCCAGATCTCCACCGAGCTGGGGATGTCCCAGATGCACGTCTCACGCCTGCTGGCGCGGATCCTGACCCGGCTGCGGACCGGGAACTCCTGGGAGGAGTGACCCCGGCCGACCACCCCCGGGGATCGCACGGTGTTACCGCGGAGTGACATCTTGCGACATTCGGGTTTGCCGGGGACAGTGTGCCGGTATTGAGGTGGGGGGCGAACTCAGCCGGGAACCACCGTCCGGTGGGGTCCGTTGAACAGTCAGTCACGAGGGGGTGGGTGCGTGTCCGCAGAGCCGGCCAGTGCAGTCGTCGAGGCGGTCGTGGTGGAGGTCCCCGGGCCGGGGGCGGTCGTCGCCGGGCCCACGGGGCCGGGAGCGGTCGCCGTGCCCGCCCAGCCGGTCGCGCCGGACGGCCCGATCGAGCTCGCCGACCGGACGCTGGACACCCGTACGCTGTCGCGCTCGCTGTTCCGCCGGCTCGCGGCGCTGGAGGTCGGCAGCGCGGAGCACACCTACGTCCGCGACACCCTGATCGAGCTGAACCTGCCGCTGGTCCGGTACGCCTCCGCGCGCTTCCGCAGCCGCAACGAGCCGATGGAGGACATCGTCCAGGTCGGCACCATCGGGCTGATCAAGGCGATCGACCGGTTCGACCCGGACCGCGGGGTGGAGTTCCCGACCTTCGCCATGCCCACCGTGGTCGGCGAGATCAAGCGCTTCTTCCGGGACACCAGCTGGTCGGTCCGGGTGCCCCGGCGGCTCCAGGAGCTGCGCCTGGCCCTCACCAAGGCGGGCGACGAACTCTCCCAGAAGCTCGACCGCTCCCCCACCGTGCCGGAGCTGGCCGCCTTCCTCGGCGTCAGCGACGACGACGTGGTGGAGGGGCTGGCGGTGGGCAACGCCTACACCGCCAGCTCGCTGGACTCCACCCCCGGCGAGGACGACAGCGGCGAAGGCCCGCTGGCCGACCGGCTCGGCTACGAGGACCTGGCGCTGGAGGGCGTCGAGTACCGGGAGTCGCTGAAGCCGCTGCTGGCCAAGCTGCCGCCGCGGGAGCGCCGGATCATCATGCTGCGCTTCTTCGGCAACCTCACCCAGTCCCAGATCGGCGAGGAGATCGGCATCTCGCAGATGCACGTCTCCCGGCTGCTGACCAGGACGCTGGCCCAGCTCCGCGACGGCCTGATCGCCGAGGCTTGAGGCCCCGGGACGGCTCCGGCCCTGAGTCCGGGCCGGGGCCGGACCCGGGCGGTCAGACCAGGAGGTTGGTGCGGAGTCCTTCGAGCACCTCGTCGTCCAGGCCGAGGCCGTCCTGCCAGAACGCCTCGAAGGACGGCCAGCCGGCCGCGACCTCGGCGAAGGAGGTCTCCAGGTAGGCCCGCTCGGCGCGGAACACCGGGAGCAGCAGGGCCGGCTCCTTCATCAGGCCGCGGGTGCCGAAGCTGTCCACGATCTGCTCGATCAGTGCGGCGGAGCGCTGGTTGGTGAGCAGGTAGTCCTGGAACACCGTCTCGCGGTCGACGCCGAGCGCGGTGAGCACCAGCGCGGCCGCCCAGCCGGTGCGGTCCTTGCCGGCCGAGCAGTGGAAGATCAGCGGCGGCCCGTCGGGTGCGGCCAGCAGCCGGATCACGGTGGCGAAGCGGTCGCGGGCGACCGGGTCGGTGACGAACCAGCGGTAGAGGCCGACCATCATCGCGGCGGCCTTGCCGTCCCCGAGCAGGGCGCGCTGCTTGGCGGCGTCCCGGTCCGCCAGCGCGTTGCGCAGGGCGACGTAGATGTCGAAGTCGGCGGCGAAGACCGGCAGGTGGTGCAGCGCGATGCCGGACGGGTCGGCGGGCTCGACGGTCACCGGCACGCCGGAGAGCTCGGCCGCCACCACGGCGGCCGCGGGCAGCCCGGGGACCCGGTCGGGGCCGGCCTCGCGGACCTCGTCGAGGCTGCGCAGGTCGACCACCCGGCGCAGGCCGTGCTCGGCCAGCACCGTGAGGTCCTCGTCGGTGAGCCGGTTGAGCGCGTCGGCGCGCAGCGCCACGCCGTGCCGCAGCACCCGTCCGTCCGCGGTCGGGTAACCCCCGAGGTCGCGGGCGTTGACCGCGCCGTTCAGGCCGAGGCTGCGGGCGGTCTCGGTGGGCTGCTGGGTCACGGGACGTCCTCCGGAGGCACGGGCCCGCGCAGGTCGCGGGCCGTGTCCAGTCTAGGGACATCGAGGTCGCCACCACCCCGGTGGGAGCCGGGCCGGGCTCCCGGCCGGGCCGCCGCACCGGCGGCCCGGAGGGGCGCGTTACTTGACGGCGAGCCAGATGACGCCGGCGATCACCACGAGCGCCAGCACGGCACCGATGACGATCATTCCGGTCCTGTTGGAGCCGCCGCTGGAGTTGCCGTAGGTGGTCACCGAACCCGGGGCCTGGGGGGCCGGGGTCTCGTCGACGAACGCCCGGAACATCTGGGTGCTGCCGGCGGGGTCGTAGTCGTTGTCAGCCATGGCACGGACTCTAGCCAATTCGGGCACCCGCCCGACACCCCGGACCTGCCCGGACGTGGCCATCTCCACGGACCTCTCACCTCCCGCAACGGCCGTACGACGGGCGCGTGAACTCCTCCCCCGCCGGGGAATCCCGCTCGGGAGGCGCACGGTTGACCCGAGGTATGACCGAATCCCGAAGTGACATCCCTCGTGTGACCCTGGGCTCCTCCGACCTGGAGGTCTCGCAGCTCTCGCTGGGCGGCAACGTCTTCGGCTGGACGGCGGACGAGGCCGGGTCCTTCGCCGTGCTGGACGCCTACGCGGCCGCGGGCGGCAACTTCGTCGACACCGCCGACGTCTACTCCGCCTGGGTCCCGGGCAACACCGGCGGCGAGTCGGAGACCGTGCTCGGCGCGTGGCTGCGCAGCCGCGGGAACCGGGACGGGATCGTGGTCGCCACCAAGGTCGGCTCGCACCCCGAGCTCAGCGGACTGCGGGCGAGCACGATCAAGCGTGGCGCGGAGGAGTCGCTGCGCCGGCTCGGCGTCGAGCGGATCGACCTCTTCTACACCCACCGGGACGACCTCGACACGCCGGTCGAGGAGATCGTGACGGCGCTGGACGAGCTGGTCCGGGAAGGGAAGGTCCGGGCACTGGGCGCGTCCAACATCGGGCCCGACCGGCTGGCCGCGTCGCTGGAGCTCGCCGCCCGGGAGGGCCTGGCGGGGTACGTGGCCGTCCAGCCGCGCTACCACCTGCTGGCGCGGGACTACGAGGACGAGCTGGCGCCGGTGGTGGCGCGGTACGGCCTGGCCGCGGCGCCGTACTCCGCGCTGGCCTCGGGCTTCCTGACCGGCAAGTACCGGCCGGGCGGCGGACCGGTGGACAGCGCCCGGGCGGTGGGCGCCGCCCGCTACCTGGAGGATCCGCGCGGGCCGCGGGTGCTGGCGGCGGTCGAGCGGGTCGCCGGGGCGCACGGGGTGGAGCCGGCCACGGTGGCGCTGGCCTGGCTGGCCTCCCGCCCGACGGTGGCGGCGCCGATCGCCAGCGCCCGGACGGTGGCGCAGCTGGCGCCGCTGGTGGCGGCGGCCGGCCTGGTGCTGACCGAGCAGGACCTGACGGAGCTGGACGCGGCCTCCGCCTGAGCGGCCGGGCCGGGACGGGCAGGAGGGGTGGCAGCTGGTCCGCTGCCACCCCTCACGTTCCTGCGCGGGTCGCGCCGCCGTCAGGCCTTGCGCACCGGTCCGTCCTTGCGGGCGGCGCGGACGGCCGGGGCGGGCACCGGCGCGACCACGCCGGCCGGGGCCACGAAGGCGACCAGCAGGTGTTCCATCAGCGCGCTGCGGGCCGCCTGGTCCAGCTCCTGGGCGGTGGCGCGCTCCAGCCTCCGTACGGCCAGCGCGGCCGCCTCGACGGCGTCGTCCACCAGCACCGTGCGCAGCCCCGCGTCGAGCTCGGCCAGCCGGCGGCGGCGCATGGAGTCGGCGACCTCGGGGGCGTAGTCCAGGGCGAGCGGCTGCACCGAGTAGACCTCCAGGCCGGCCGGGGCCGCCTCGGCGGCGAGCGCCCTGGTGAGCTCGTCGGAGAACCACTGCCCGTCCCGCAGCGCCGGCCCGGGGGCCGCGTTGGAGTCGCAGGGCAGCGCGGTGGCCGTCCGGGTCAGCACCGCCTGGACCTGCTCGCGCAGGTAGGTCTCGTGCTCGGCGACGCCCAGCAGGGCCCGCGCGGTGTCCTTGACCCGCCAGACGACGAGCAGCCGGACCACGATCGGCGTCCCGGTGCGGTCGGTGACCTGGACCGGGTCGCTGCGCCAGTGGCGCAGCCGGACGTCGACCCGGTGCCGGCGCAGCATCGGGTTCACCCAGACCAGGCCGGCCCGGCGGACGGTGCCCCGGTACCTCCCCCAGCGGGTGAGCACCCGGGTCTCGCCGCCCGCGTTGGCCAGCAGCCCGGCCACCGCGAGCATCACCAGCACCGCGGAGCCGGCCACGACCGCGATCTCCAGCTCGGTCACCACCGGGACCCCGGCGGCCACGGCGGCGGCGCTGCGGAGCTCGGGCAGGTTGCCCAGGTGCGGGACGACGCCGGCCCTGGCCAGGCCGAGGGCCATCGCGGCGAGGGCGGCCAGCACCACCAGGACGGCGAGCCAGCCGGGGGTGGTGCGGGCGGTCCACTCGCGCATGCCGGGGTCGACCCGGGGCGGCCGCCGGGCCGCGGGGGTGTCGTGGGTGTCCTGGGGGTGGGTGCCGTGGCTGTGGGGCCCGTGGGCCCGGTCGAGCTCGGGCGCGGGTGCGGGGGCCGGCGGCGCGGTGGGCGTGTGGGCGGCGTGCCGGCCGAGCTCGCGGACGGGACGGATCGGGCGGGTCGGCGGGCCGTCCGGCCCGTCGTCGTCGAACAGGGCCACCTTGATCAGCGGGGCGGCCTTGATCAGTGGTTTGGCTGCCGCGCGGGCCATCGCGCGGCCCAGCTGGGTGGCCCCGCCGGGGAGCGCGGGACGCTCGGAAGGGGTGTCGCCGGGTGACGGGTCGCGGGTGACGTCCATGCACGGGTCCTCGGGGTCGGTGGGTCGCGCAACGGGCCCAGATTAGGTTGATAACTCATCAAATGAGACATAACGCGCTGGCGTGTCCGGTGTTTCGACGGCCCGTCAGGTCACGCCCGACGGTCCGCCGTCCGCTCAGCGGCGGCGGGTCCCGCTACCGCGGCCGAACACCCGCCTGGTCACCAGGCCCAGTCCGACGAGGATCATCAGGATGCCGATCGCACCCTTGCGCCAGCCCCTCGCCGGGGCACCGTTGGCGGTGGCGGAGGCCGCTCCGGGCGCCTCGGCGGGCGGTGCGGCCAGCACCTGGTCCGCGCTGCCGGGCGCGTCGTCCCGTACCAGCGGAGCGATCAGCGGCTCGGCCCCGTCCGGCTCCGGCCGGATCGGGGTGTCGGGCACGGCGGCCGGGGAGCCTGGGGGCGACTCGGCCGGGGACGCGGATGCCGAGGGCGAGGGCGACCCGGACGCGGACGCGGACGCGGATGCCGACGGCGAGAGCAAGGGCGAGGTGCCAGCCGGCGAGGGCGAGGGCGAGGTACCGGCCGGCGGCGCCGCCACCGCGGACGGGACGGGGACGGCCGGCGGCGCCGGGGCGACCGGGGGTACCGGCGGCACCACGATCGGCAGCAGGCCGGCCGGCGCCGGGGTCAGCTCGACCGGGGCGCTCGGCGCTGCGGACCCGCCGGGGACGCTCGCGCCCGCAGGCTGCGAGGCCGCCGGTGACGCATCGGACGGGGCCGACGGCGCGCCGGATGACGGAGCCCCCGTCGGCTCGGCCACCGGTGCGCTCGGCGACGCGGACCCGGACGGCGACGCGGTGACCGAAGCCGACGCCGAAGCCGAGGGCGAGGGCGAAGCCGACGCCGACGCGGACGGCGAGGCCTCCGGGGTGCCCGCCGCCGGGGCGACGACGCGGACCGGCTCCCCCGCCGTGCCGTTCCCGGCCCGGTCGGTGGCGGTGGCGAGCAGGGTCTGCTCGCCGGCCGGCAGGTCGCGGGTGGCGGTGCAGCTCCAGGAGGAGTCCGCCGCGGCCACCGCGCCGCACACGGTGGCCCGTTCGCCGCCCGCGGCCTGGGTGGTGACCGTGACCATCGCACCGGGCTCGGCCCGGCCGGACAGCCGGGGACGGGCCGTACCGAGCGTCTCGCCGGGCGCGGGCGCGCCGAGCTGCGGACGGTCGGGCGCGACGGTGTCCACCGTGAGCGCGACCGGCTTGCCGTCCGTGCGGTTGCCGGCCTGGTCTACGGCGCTGGCGGTGAGCCGGTGCGGGCCGTCCGCCAGGTTCTCCACCGGCAGGCAGGACCAGGCGCCGCCGTCCCCCACCTCGGTGCTGCACAGCTCGCTGCCGGCCCGGACCCCGCCGGGGAGGTCGGTCAGCGCCACCGAGACCGTGCTGCCGGCCTCGCCGGTGCCGGTGATCAGCAGCCCGGGATCGTTGGTGAACTCCGGCAGGGTGAGCGCGGGCGGCGCCGGCGGAGCGGTCTTGACCGTGATCCGGACCGGCGTGCCGCGCAGCACCAGGCCGCCCTTGGTGGTCTCCACCGGGGTCAGCGCGTGGGCCCCCGCCGCGAGCGCGCCGGCCGGCCGGCAGGACCAGGCGCCGTCGGCGCCGGCCGTGCCGCGGCAGAGCTCGCGCTCGCCGTCCAGCACCGCCACGGTCGCGCCCTGGACGGCGCCCTCGCCGCGGATCTCCGGCTTCGGGTCGGCGGTGACGGTGCCCGGCACCGGCCAGGAGATCTCCGGCCGGGCGGCGCCGACCGCGATCTTCACCCGCTGGTCGACCACCTCCCCGGAGTCGGCGAACCCGCCGGGGGTGACCAGCTGCGCGCCGTTGCGGGCGATCCGCAGCCGGGCCCAGGTCTCGCCGCCGGCCGCCTTGTCCGGCACCGTCCACTCCAGCACCGAGCTGTCGGCCCCGGCGGGCACCTCGGCCTGCACCCGCTCCAGCGGGTCGAACCGGCCGTTGTGGTCGAAGTCGATCCACCCCGCCAGGGTGGCCGGACCGACGCCGGGGCCGACCGGCACCGTGAGGTCGTAGTAGCGGCCGGCGGCCGCCTCGTTGGGGAACTCCAGGGTGGGGTCGGCGCCGAGGTACTCGCCGCGGCCCGGCTGGAGCTGCGGCGGCAGCGGGCTGCTGCTGCGCGAGGTGCTGGTCCACGGGCTGCGCCGGCCGGCGCCGTGGTCGAGCTCGACCACCGGGCCGTCGTCCGGCGCGCTCTCGTACGGCATCGGCGGGGGTGGCTGCTCGCCGGGGACCAGCGGCTGGGCGACGGTCTGGGTCAGGCCGGGGCGGGCGCGGCTGCTGGAGGTGGCGGCGTCCTGGCCGAGGAAGAGGTCGGTGATGACGTGCGAGGCGTTGCCGTAGCTCTGCGGTGCGGTGCCCAGGCCCTCGTCCACGGTGATGCTGTAGGCCTGGCGCAGGGTGGTGGGCGCGGTGGTGGAGCCGGATCGGGCGGTGCTGCGCTGCTCCACCCGCAGGGTGACGGTGCCGACGCTGCCGGTCAGTTCGAGCGTGCCGGAGCCGTCCGCCGAACCGTCCGTGGCGCCCTCGCCGGCCGGGGCGAGCTCCCCGGCCCGCACCGTCCAGCCGGACCAGCCGGTCCGGCCGACCAGGGTGGGTGCGGCCGGGGAGCCACCGGTGACGGTGAGCCGGGTGGCCGTGCCGGTGGCGCCGCCGGTTCCGGTGGCCAGCCCGGCCAGTCCGCCGACGTGCAGCCGCGGATTGCGGACGGCGCGGGAGAAGGAGATCTGGAGCGTGCCGAGGGTTCGCCAGGAACCGTCCGCCCGGGGGCGTTTCTCGGCCACCAGAAAGGTCTGGGCCGGGTCACCGGCGCGCAGCCCGTCCGTGTAGGGAGGAGTTGCACCGGGGCGTTCCGCGAGCTTTCCCGGGGCCGCCGTGACGTCCACTCCGGGGAGGGGGGCGAAATCCAGCTGGACGCGCAGCCCGGACGGCAGGACCGCGCGCCGCTCGGCCGACCAGGAGTCCGGGGACTGCTGCGCCGGAGCGGGGGGCGAATTCCAGCCGATCAGCAGGCCGGCGAGCACCGCCGCGGCCGCGGCCCGGCGCACCGGGAGCCCGACGCGGGAGCGTCCGCTGGGGCGGACCGGGGTTGCCGGGGCACGGTACGGGGACTGTCCGCCCATCCGGCCCTCCTCTCGATGACGTCCGCCAAGTCGCGGGTCAGGCCTGGATTTCGACACAGCCATAACATCCGACAAAAGGGAATCACGATCTGGAGTCGGTCATACCGCGACACCGAGGGATCTGCCCCGGTGACACCCGATTGGTCGTCAGCTGGCCGGCGGGGTGGGACCTACCCGGAACGGTCGGATTCAAGCCATCGCGCCGGCCGCCCGCAAGGACGCTTTGCCGACCAATTCCTGAGCATTCATCAGCCATCCCTGTTCGATTTGGCGAAACGCTCAGTAGAGTCAGCGCCCGTGTCTTCCGACTCCGCCGTCCTGCGCGCCAGCTTCGCCGTGGTCGAACGCCGCGCCGATCAGCTCACCAAGTACTTCTACGCCCACCTGTTCACGCACAACCCCGGGATCCGGGCGCTCTTCCCGGAGCGGATGGACGAGCAGCGCGACCGGCTGTTCGGGGCGCTCACCCGGCTGGTGCTGCGGCTGACGGACACCGACCGGCTGGCCGACTACCTGGCGGCGCTCGGCCGTGACCACCGCAAGTTCCGGGTCCTGCCCGAGCACTACCCGGCCGTCGGGGCCAGCCTGGTCGCCGCGCTGAGGCACTTCTCCGGGCACTCCTGGACGGCGGAGATCGAGAAAGCCTGGACCGAGGCGTACGCGGTGATCTCGCAGGCGATGATCCAGGCCGCTGGTGGTGGGCCGGCCGCCGGCCCGCGCTGGTGGCAGGCCGAGGTGGTGGGGCGGGTCCGGGCCGCCCCCGATCTGGTCGTGTTCACCCTCGCCCCCGACCTCCCCTACCCGTTCACCGCCGGGCAGTACCTGGCGCTCTGCTCGCCCCGGCTGCCGGAGGTCTGGCGCCCGTACTCGATCGCCTGCGCGCCGCGGGCCGAGGGCACCCTCGAACTGCACGTCCGCCGGGTGTCCGCGGGCGTGCTGAGCTCCGTGCTGGTGAACGACGTGCTGCTCGGCGAGACGGTCCGGCTCGGCCCGCCGCGCGGCAGCGCGGTGCTCGCGCCCGGCTCGGCCCGCCCGCTGCTGGCCGTGGCCGGCGGCACCGGCTGGGCGCAGATCAAGTCGCTGCTGGAGCAGGTCGCCCTGGAGGGCGGGCGCCCCACCACGCTGCACCTGGCGGCCCGCGCGGGTGCGGGCCAGTACGGGCTGCCGGCCGCCCGGCAGCTGGCCGACCGGCACCGCTGGCTGGAACTGCTGCCGGCCGCCCCCGCCGACGGCGGGCCGCACGAGGAGGCGGTCGCGCTGCTGCGCGAACAGCTCGCGCGGCACCGGGACTGCTCGGAGCACGACGTCCACCTCAGCGGGCCGCCCGGGCTCGCCCCGGAACTGGCGCTCCAGCTGATCGGGCAGGGCGCCCGCCCCGAGCTGATCCGGCACGACCCCGGGCCGGTCACCTTCAACCGGGCCCGCCCGCTGACCTCGTCCGAGTGGTTCCTCGACCTGCGGGACGTGGCCTGGATCAACCGCACCGAGCTGGGCTGACCGGGCGCGGGCACGACGAAGGCCCCGGACGATCCGTCCGGGGCCTTCGGCTGGTGCGCTCAGCAGGATTCGAACCTGCAACCTCTTGATCCGTAGTCAAGTGCTCTATCCGTTGAGCTATGAGCGCTCGGGCGGCCCCGAGGGGCCACGAGCGTGGGTTGTGGTGCGCTCAGCAGGATTCGAACCTGCAACCTCTTGATCCGTAGTCAAGTGCTCTATCCGTTGAGCTATGAGCGCTCGCCCGGTCGAACTGGCCGGGCGGGCGGTGCGGGGACAACATTACATGACCCTCGACCTGGGGTGAAATCCATTGCTCCGCGCCCGGTCGGGGGCACAACGCAAGGAGCCCCGCCGGTGTGACCGACGGGGCTCCCCATGGAGGCGGAGGCGGAGGGATTTGAACCCTCGATGGGCTTTAAGACCCAAACCGCATTAGCAGTGCGGCGCCATAGACCGGACTAGGCGACGCCTCCTCCACTCGGACCACGTCGCTGCTGCGACGCACTCCGCGCGAAAGCGATGATGCCACAGCCTGAGGCTCCGGCACCAACCACCGACAACGTTACTAGCCGGGTCGTCCACGGCGCAAAGAAGAATGAGATACTCCAGTCTCCCGAGGAGAGCGCGTGCCGCGAGTCGCAGCGGCGGCCCCCAGCCGTGAGGAGACCTGTCGACGTGAGCAGCAGGCCGACCCGAGGCGCTGCTCGCCTCGCCGCGATACTCGACGCCCTGCCCGACGCGCTGCTGCTGGTGAACAGCAACGGCACCGTCGTGGAGGCCAACAAGGCCGCCGTCCAGAGCCTCCAGGCCCCCGGCACCTCGCTGGTGGGCATGGGCGTGCTGGACCTGCTGCCCGAGTTCGATCCCAGCCGGATCCCCGGCTCGATGCGGCCCAAGGCGAGCGAGCCCGAACGACTTGACGCCCCGGTGCGGATGACCGCCCGGCGCACCGACGGCTCCAGCTTCCCGGTCGAGGTGGCCGGCAACGACTTCGAGGACGACCGGACCGGGGGCGACAGCCCCGGGTACCTGTCCTACGACCCGTACCGGGAGTCCGGCGGGACGGGCGGCCAGGGGCTGCTGCTGCTCCTGGTCCGCGACCTCACCGGCCGGACCGGCGTCGAGGCGGAGCTGCGCCGGCAGCACAAGCAGACCGAGATGATCCTGCGGGCCGCCGCCGAGGGCGTGCTCGGGGTCGACCTGGACGGCCGGGTGGTGCTGGTCAATCCGGCCGCCGCGCACATCCTCGACTACCGGGCCAGCGAGCTCGGCGGTCGGGAGCTGCACCCGCTGATCCAGCACTCCCAGGCGGACGGCACGCCACTGGCGCTGGAGGGCTCGGCGCTGCTGGACACCCTCACCTCGGGCCGCAAGCACCGGGTGCGCGGCACCGTGCTGTGGCGCAAGGACGGCACCCCGGTGACGGTGGACCTCACCACGGCGCCGGTGCGCGACGGCGACCAGCTGGTCGGCGCGGTGATGACGTTCACCGACCGGACCAAGGAACTGGCGCTGGTCGCCCGCAACGAGCACCTGACCGCCGTGCTGGAGCACGAGCTCGGCGACGCGCTGGGCGCGTTGCACCGGCGGATAGACGCACTGGCCGGGGATCCGGCCGGGCAGCTCTGGCCGGAGGCGAACTGGACCCTGCGGCGGCTGGCCGACGAGTGCCGGCGGTTCTCCGCGCTGATCGACGGGGTGCTCGCGCACCAGGACTTCGAGCAGGCGGTGGAGGCCGGCAAGGAGGAGCTGGAGCGGGCCGAGGTCGGCCTGGACTCGGTGGTCAAGCGGGCCGTGGAGCGGGCGGGCGAGCTGGTCGGGCCGGGCCGGGTGCGCTACTCGGTGCACGCGGCGCCGGTCGAGCTCTCGGTCGACCGGGACCGGCTGGCCCGGGCGCTGGCGCACCTGGTCGCCGATGTGAGTGGTGTCACACCGTCGCTGGAGGTCGCCGGGATCCGTTCCGACGCACCCGGGCTCGGGGTGCCGGCGCTGCCCGCGAACGGCACCGAACTGCCGATGGTGGTGCTGGCGGCCGCGCAGCGCGGCGAGGTGGCCCGGATCGAGGTGCGCGGGCCGTCCCGCCGCCCGAGCCCGGTCCACCTGCCGATCGCGCGCGCCACCGTGGAGCTGCACGGCGGCGTGCTGCAGCGGCACGAGCTGCCGAACCGGGCCGGGACGACGTACGTGGTGGAGCTGCCGCTCGACCCGTCGGCGCCGCGCACCGGCCGGTCGAGCAGCGTGCCCAAGGAGACGGACACGGCGATGCTGCCGGACCTGCCGCAGGTGGCGGCGGCCGCGGGCGAGCCGGGCGGCGAGCAGGCTGGCCCGGAGCGCGCGGAGGGCGAGGGAGCGGCGGCGCGGGACGGCCGGACGGAGCGGGCCGGCTCGGACGGGCGCGGGGTGCCCACCGGCCAGGCGGCCGAGCACGGGTCGACCCCGGCGCCGGGGCGGAGCGCGATCGCGCTGGGGCCGGCGGCCGAACCGGGCGAACCGGTGGCGGAGCCGGTGGAGGCCCCGGCCGAGCCGGCCCGCCCGTCGCGGCGGCGGCGCGGGCTGCCCGCGGGTGACGAGTCGTCGGGCGGCCTGTCGATCCCCGGGATCCCGGAGCCGGGCGCGGCCCTGTACCCGGGTCTGGAGCAGTCGCTGCCGGCCGCGGTCGCGGTGCCCGGTCAGGGCGAGGCGCCGGCGGAGCCGCCGGCCGTCCGGCCGACCGGGCGGCGGCGCAGGCTGGCGGTGCCCGGTGCCCCGGCCGAGTCCGGCGAGAGCGTGCCGGTGAGCGGCGGCGCGGAGGGCGCGCAGCCCGTTCAGGCACCGCTGCCCGTGCAGGCGCCCGAGCCGGCCGGTGAACTGGAGCTGGCCAGGCCGGCCCGGGCGGAGCTGCCGGCGGCCGCGCCGGTCGGTGACGGTGCGGGGCAGGCGCCCCGGCCGGTCGGCAGCGGGCTGGGCGAGCTGGCGCCGCCGCGGCCGCTGGGCGGCGGGTTCGCGAGTGCCTTCCCGAGCGCGTTCGCGGACGCGCCGGTGCAGGCGGTGGCGGTGGCCCGGACCGGCCAGGCGGTCGAGCGGGCCGCGCTGCCGGCGGCCGAGAGCGGCGAGGGCGGACAGACCGAGCCGGCGCCGGCGGGCGGCCGGACGCCGCCGCGGCCGGTCTCGGAGCTGCCGATGTCGGGCGCGGGGCGTCCGGAGGAGCTGCCCCCCGGGGCGGCCGCGGCGGACCCGCCGACCATGGTGACCCCCGCGGTGGACGGTGCCCGCCGGCTGCTGGTGTGGCCGGAGCCGGATCCGTCGACCCGGCAGGCGTTGCAGGACCGCGGGTACCGGCCGGTGATCGTCCGCTCGCGGGAGGAGGTCGACGCGCAGGTGTCGGGCTTCCCGGCGGCCCTGTTCGTCGACCCGCTGACCGGCCCGATCACCCGGACGGCGCTGCAGTCGCTGCGGACGGCCGCGCTGAACAGCCGGGTGCCGGTGCTGGTCACCGCCGGTCTGGGCCAGGCCACCCGGGACGCCGCGTACGGCGCGGACCCGGCGGTGCTGCTGCGGGCGCTGGCGCCGCGGGACGGCGAGAACCACGCGGCCCGGGTGCTGCTGGTGGAGTCGGACCCGGACATCGCGGCCGCCCTGATCAGCAGCCTGGAGCGGCGCGGGATGCACGTCGAGCACGCGCTGGACGAGAACGACGCGGTCTCCCGGGCCAGCAGCGTGCAGCCCAACCTGGTGGTGATGGACCTGCTCCAGGTCCGCCGCCGCCGGGTGGGGCTGCTGGACTGGCTGCGCGCCAACGACCGGCTGCACCGCACGCCGCTGGTGGTGTACACCTCGGTCGACCTCGACCCGCAGGAGCTGCCGCGGCTGCGGACCGGGGAGACGGTGCTGTTCCTGGCCGAGCGGTCGACCAGCGAGGACGTGCAGTCGCGGATCGTCGACCTGCTGGGGCGGATCGGCGCGATGGGCGAGGTCAGCCAGGTCGGCTGAGGCCCGCCGCGGCCGCCGGCTTCGGGAACGCGGCGGGCGCGGCAGCTCAGTGGTGGGCGTGGACGACCGCGTGGCCCCGGCCGCGCCCGATCAGCCAGCGGTTGACCGGGACGGTGAGCAGGAAGGCCAGCAGCAGCGCGGCGGCGAGCGAGGTCCAGAACAGCGCGTCGCCCAGGCCGGCGTCCATGGCGCCGGGGACGGCGAGCACGGTGCCGGTGTCGATCAGTTCCATGACGGCGATCGAGACGGTGTCGGCGGCCAGCGCGACCTTGAAGGCGTGGCCGAGGTCGAGCCCGGCGCGCAGCACCCCGCGCATGGTGAGCGCGTAGCCGAAGGCGAAGGCGAGCGCGATCGAGAGCGCCACGGTGGCGCCGTTGTGCAGGCCGAGGGCGGTGCCGATGACCAGGCCGAGGATCTCGCCGGCGGCGCAGCCGGTGAGGCAGTGCAGGGTGGCCTGGGCGGCGGTGCGCCAGCCCCGGTCGGTCGGGGCCGGCGCAGCGTGCCGGTGGTGCTGGTGGTGTCGGTGGTCCATGGCGGAGCCTCCTGTTCGACCTGCGGTCCGATCAGGAGAACCCGGATACCCCCCGGGGGTATTCCCCGCGGTTACGCCTTGCCGAGGACGGTGACCTGGAGCCGGTCGGCCGCGTACTCGGCCCGGATCACCTTCTTGTCGAACTTGCCGACGCTGGTCTTCGGCACCGCCGCCACGATCGACCAGCGCTCCGGCAGCTGCCAGGAGGCGATCCGCCCGGCCAGGAACTCCCGCAGCTCGGGCAGGCCGACCTCGGCCCCGGGCCGCAGCACGACGGTGGCCAGCGGGCGTTCGCCCCACTTCTCGTCCGGGACGGCGACCACGGCCGCCTCGGCGACCTGGGGGTGGGCCATCAGGTGGTTCTCCAGCTCGACCGAGGAGATCCACTCGCCGCCGGACTTGATCACGTCCTTGGCCCGGTCGGTCAGCGTCAGGTAGCCGTCGGCGGTGATGGTGCCGACGTCCCCGGTGCGGAGCCAGCCGTCCTCGCTGAACTTGTCCGCGGGCCGCTCCGGGTCCTGGCCGGCCCCGGCGAAGTAGGCGCCGGCGATCCACGGGCCGCGGACCTCCAGCTCGCCCTGGGCGTGGCCGTCGTGCGGCATCCGCTCGCCGGAGGGGCCGACCAACCGGGCCTCGACCGAGGCCGGGAACAGCCCCTGGGTGACCCGGTACGGCCACTCCTGCTCGGGGGTCAGGCCGCCGGGCGGGAGGGCGAAGGTGCCCAGCGGGGAGGTCTCGGTCATCCCCCAGGCGTGCACCACCTGGATGCCGTGGCGCTCCTCGAAGCCCTTCATCAGGGCGGGCGGGCAGGCCGAGCCGCCGATGACCACCATCCGCAGCGAGGAGGTGTCGTAGCTGCCTGCGTCCAGCTCGTCCAGCAGCCCGTTCCAGATGGTGGGGACGGCGGCGCTGACGGTCGGCCGGAAGCGGTCGATCATCTCGGCGAGCGGCCGGGGCTGGAGGTGGCGGTCGGGCATCAGCAGGCTCGCGCCGGTCATGAACGCGGCGTGCGGCAGGCCCCAGGCGTTGACGTGGAACATCGGGACGACCGGGAGCGCGAGGTCCCGGGAGGTGAGGCCGAAGCTGTCCGCCGCGTTGACCTGGAGGCAGTGCAGGTACACCGAACGGTGGCTGTAGACCACGCCCTTGGGGTCCCCGGTGGTGCCCGAGGTGTAGCAGAGGGCGGCGGCCCGGCGCTCGTCCAGGTCGGTCTGCCAGGGGTACTCCTGCGGGCGGCCGGCGATCAGCTCCTCGTAGCCGTGCACGGTGCCGGCGAAGCCGTCCAGCAGCGAGCGGTCGCCCTCGCCGTTGACCACGATGTGCCGGAGCGTCGGGTTCAGCTGCGGCAGGATCCCGGCGAGCAGGGGCAGCAGGCTGCCGTCGACGATGATCGCCCGGTCGGCGGCGTGGTTGACGATGTAGGAGAGCTGGGCGGCGGGCAGCCGCAGGTTGAGGGTGTGCAGCACGGCGCCCGTGGACGGCACCGCGAGGTAGACCTCCAGGTGTTCGCCGTTGTTCCACATCAGGGTGCCGACCACGCTCCCGTCGGTGACCCCGAGCTCGTCGCGCAGGGCGTGCGCGAGCTGCGCGGCCCGGGCCCCGACCTCGGCGTAGGTCCGGGTGACCGGATCGGCCCCGGTCCAGGTGGTGACGGTGGCGCTGCCGTGGACCGTCGAGCCGTGGGTGAGGATCCTGGCGACGGTGAGCGGGACGTCCTGCATCGTGCTGAACACGGGTCCTCCTTGACCTGGCGGCACCTGGGGGCGACTACCCGCCGGTAGGGGAGGGCGGTCGCGCCCCGATTTTGCCGGTCGCGGGCCTTGCTGTCAGCACCCGTTCCCCGTTGTCCCGGTCACGCGGACGGCGGGGCGGGGGCCGGCGGGGCCCGGCGGACGGCCGCGCGGATCAGGGGGCGACCAGGGCGACCAGGGTGTCCAGCTGGTCGCGGTCGACGGTGAGGGTGACACCGCCGTAGGTCTCCGCCACGTTGCCGTGGTGCTGGTGGATCCGCTGGTGGCCGGCCCACAGGTCGGCGCCGAGCGGGCCACTGCCGTCCACCGTGTCGGCCCGGTCGTCCCAGCGGGCGTACCAGACCGCGTCCGGCAGCGGGGAGCTGCCGACCCGGGCGGCGGCGGCCAGGTCGGCGATGCCGGAGTCGGTGCTGGAGTAGAAGCCGGAGTGGAAGCCGGCGGCGTGCAGGGCCTGGGTCCAGCCCAGGGTGAAGTCGATGACGGCCTGGCTGCAGGCGGCGTCCCCGCGCGGGTAGGACTCGATGTCCAGGTAGACCGGGCTGCCCGTGGCCAGTTGGAGCGACCGCAGGCCACGGACCGCGAGCGCGGCCTCGTCCCGGCCCTGCTGCACGGCCCGGTCGGGATCGATCCGCTTCGGCTTGCCCGCGGACGCCCGGCACGGCGCCTGCAGGCCGACGTGGGTGGGGATCAGCTGCCAGCCCATGGCGCGGACCTCGCGCACCCAGGCCGCGGTCAGCCGGGGCTGGTCGCAGGCGCGCTGGTCGCCGCTGCTGTAGATGCCGATCGCGCCGTAGGGGGAGGCGGCACGCCAGGCGCGCATGGTCTCCGGCGGGGGTGCGGTGCAGGCGTCGAAGCCGGCACCGGTGAACACCTCGCTCGGCAGGGCCTCCCGCTTCGCGCGGGGGTCGCTCAGCACCCGCCGCCGGGGCGGTGGCTGCGGGGGCGTGGGGGCGGGCGCCGCCGCGAGGCCCGCGTGCAGCGTCCCGCCGAGGCCCCGGCCGCCGTCGAGGACGGTGCCGTCGGTGGCGAGGAGCAGGACGAGGGAGGCGGCGGTCAGGGCTGCGGGACCTAGGTAGCGCACCCTCCAGTCCTACTGATCCGTCATCAGGGTGATCCCGTGCCGCGCAGCGGAGCGGACCCGTTTCACCTGGTCGGGGGCACCGTCTCAGCAAGTGGTAATGAGTTTGGAGGTTCTGCACTCCTTACGCCACACTCGTCTCCATGCCCAGCGCCAACACCTGCGAGCCGGCTCTCGCCGATGCCCTTGCCATGCCGCCCTCCCCCAAGGGAGAGCCCGCCGGCGAGCGTGGTGGTTGGCGACGACGCGGCGCGGCGCCCACCGTCGCCGCCGATCCGCCCCCGGGCGGTAAGGCCCCGACGGGCCGGCCGACGGCCGGCTCGCGGATCGCGGAGACACAGCGGCGCCTGGGGAACATCCCGGCGCCGCTGTTGTGCGTGGTGTCGATGTTCGCCGTTCAGCTGGGCATCGCCGCCTCCAAGCCGCTGTTCGGCGCGCTCGGGGTCGGCGGCGCCACCTTCCTGCGGCTCGCCTTCGCCGCCGTGCTGCTGCTCGCGGTGACCCGCCCCCGGCTGCGCGGCCGCAGCCGCCGGGACCTGGGCCTGGCGGTGCTGCTCGGCGTCGCCTCGGCCGGGATGACCTCGCTGTTCGCCGGGGCGGTCGACCGGCTGCCGATGGGCACCGCCTCGACCATCGAGTTCCTCGGGCCGCTCGCGGTCGCGCTGGCGCTGGCCCGCCGGGTCTCCCACCTGCTCTGGGCCCTGCTGGCCGGCGGCGGGGTGGTGCTGCTCACCCTGCTGGGCGAGGGCACGGACGGCGGCGGGCTGGATCCGGTCGGCCTGGCGTACGCCTTCGGGGCCGCGGCCTGCTACGCCGGGTACATCCTGTTCACGGACAAGGTCGGGGCCGTCTTCAAGGGCTTCGAGGGGCTGGCGGTGTCGTTCACCATCGGCGCCCTGGCCCTGGCCCCGTTCGGTGCGGCCGAGGCCTGGCACGGGCTGGCGGACGCCGGCGCCCCTGCGCTGCTGCTGCTCGCGGTCGCCGGGGTGGCGCTGCTCATCCCGGTCATCCCGTACGCGCTGGAGATGGCCGCGCTGCGCCGGATGCCGCAGCGGGTGTTCAGCGTGATCGTCAGCCTGGACCCGGCGGTCAGCGCGCTGGTCGGGCTGGTGGTGCTGCACCAGCTGCTGGGGTGGGTGCAGGTGGCGGGGATCGCCTGCGTGGTGGTGGCCAGCGTCGGGGCCACATTGACCTCGCGGCGCTGAGGGCGGCTTCCCCGGCGGGGCCCCGCTTCGCCGGGAGCGGGGCGCCCGCCGGGGTGGTGCGGGGGAACGCCGACGGGCGGCGCCGTTGCCGGTGCCGCCCGTCATCGCCGGAGTGCGGTGACCCTTTCCGCTCCCGGATGTCGTACCCGGCCCCTCCCGGCCCACCGGTCGAACCTCGACCGGCCGGCCCGCACCGCGTCCCGGACTGCCGGCGCCCCCGCCGTCAGTGGTGGTACGGGTGATTCGGGATCGGGGCCCTGGGTGTCGCTCCGACCTCGGCGTCAGCCGCCGAAGACCGGGGCGAAGACGAAGCTGAAGTTCTTGTTGGACTGATCGGTGAAGACGAAGCCCGAGTTGTCCTTGACCCCCACATTGCTGTTCTGGTTCGAGGCGCCCGAGCCCGTGGCGGTCTGCTGGGTTGCGTTGTAGTTGCCGTCGACCGAGCCGAAGATGTTCCCGCTGCCGAAGTTGGACACCACGCTGCTGTTGGAACCGTCGCCGGCCAGCGCACCGTTGTCGGCGACCGCCGAGCCGGCGCCGGCGATCAGCAGACCGGCCGCGAGCGGTGCGGCGACCAGCAGACCGGCGAACCGGCGGGTGGTGCGGTTACGGAAGCGCGCCATGAGTCCTCCAAGAAGCCTTCAGCCCGGAAAGGGCTGCAATTTTATTGACATATAAGGGAGTTCGCGGCCAGACGAACCCCCGCAGGGCTGCGACGCCGAGAGACAGCCTTCCGCAACAAATCGACAAAGCGCCAGCACCGGAACGGCTTTTCGCCCGTTAGCGTGATCTCGGGCGCAGCACGCATAGCCCCACCGGAGAAGGTTCGTCGACAGACACTCCGCCAGGGGCAAGGAGATTGGCACGAACGGCCGGCTCACCAGCCGGATTCACGCCGGGCGCGCACCCGACCGGTCGCACACCGACCGCACCACCTCGGCGCACAAATCCGGTCGCACGCCGCCTTGATAGGGAAGCCGGCCATACCGCAGGGTGCTTTCGGCCATCCATTGTCGACTTAACCGCGGTGGCCGGATGGTCATTTGAATGAACGTCAGAGGGTCTTACCCGGATTCATGATTCCCAGCGGGTCGAAGACCGACTTGATCTGCCGCTGGACCGCCAGGCCCACCGGGCCCAGTTCCCTGGCCAGCCAGTCGCGCTTGAGCAGACCGATGCCGTGCTCCCCGGTGACCGTGCCGCCCAGCTCCAGCCCCAGCGCCATGATCTCCTCGAAGGACTGCTCGGCCCGGGCGGTCTCCTGCGGATCGGTCGCGTCGAACACCACCACCGGGTGGGTGTTGCCGTCGCCCGCGTGCGAGACCACCCCGATGGTCAGGCCGCCGCGTTCGGCGATCTCGGCCACCCCGCGGAGCATCTGCGCCAGCCGGGAGCGCGGCACCGCCACGTCGTCGATCATCGTGGTGCCCAGCCGGTCCAGCGCCGGCAGCGCCAGCCTCCTGGCCTGGAGCAGCAGATCGGACTCCGCCCGGTCCTCGGCCGGCACCACCTCGGTGGCCCCCGCCGTCCGGCAGATCTCGGCCACCGCGGCGAGTTCGGCCTCCTGCGCCGGCCCGTCGAAGGCCACCAGCAGGAGCGCCTGGGTGCTCGCCGGCAGCCCCATCGCGGCCATCTCGTTCACCGCCCGCACGGTGGTGGCGTCCATCAGCTCCATCAGCGAGGGCGTGAAGCCCCGGGCCATCACCTCGCAGACCGCCGCGCAGGCCGCGTCCGTCCCCGCGAACTCGGCGGCCAGCACCAGCGGCGGCGCCGGTTCCGGGCGGAGCGCCAGCGTCGCCTGCACCACCACCCCCAAGGTGCCCTCGGAGCCCACCAGCAACCGGGTCAGGTCGTAGCCGGCCACGCCCTTGGCCGTCCGGCGCCCGGTGCGCAGCAGCCGCCCGTCCGCCAGCACCACGTCGAGGCCGAGCACGTACTCGCCGGTCACCCCGTACTTGACGCAGCACAGGCCGCCCGCGCCGGTGGCGATGTTGCCGCCGATGGTGCAGGACTCCCAGCTGGACGGGTCCGGCGGGTAGGCCAGCCCGTACTCGCCGGCCGCCCGGGACAGCACCGCGTTCACCACGCCCGGCTCGACCACGGCCAGCCGGTCGACCGGGTCGATCTCCAGGATCTGGTCCATCTTCACCAGCGAGAGCACGATGCAGCCGTCCACCGCGTTGGCGCCGCCGGACAGGCCGGTGCGGGCGCCCTGCGGCACCACCGGCACCCGCAGCGCGGTCGCCGTCCGGAGCACGTGCCGCACCTGCTCGACGTCCCGCGGGAAGACCAGCACGGCCGGCGCCCCGGCGGCGCAGAAGCCCGCCATGTCCCGGGCGTAGGCGGCCGTCACGTCCGGGTCCACCACCACGGCGTCCTCGGGCAGCCCCTGCACCAACCGGTCGACCAGATCACTCACGGCATGCCTCCGCTCCTCGTGCACCTGTCCCGCTCCGCACTCTTCCGCCCGGCCGGGGCGGCCGCAAGGCTGCGTCGGCGGGCGGCGCGGCCCGGCCGTGGGGCGGGGCGACCCTTCAGTCCGCCGTCGGGCGAGGCGACCGTTCAGTCCGCCGTCGGGCGAGGCGACCGTTCAGTCCGCCGTCGCGCCGAGCGCGCGCCGGACACCGGCGGCGGACCAGGCCCCGCTCGCCCCCGGGCGGCTGCTCAGGTAGCGGGCGCAGCGGTCGGCGTCCCAGCCGTGCGCCTCGCGCAGCCCGGCGGCGAGCACCCGCAGGTAGCGCGCGGACGGCGGGTTCAGCTCCGCCTCGGCGGTGCGCCAGGGTGCGGTGAAGGTGAGCACCGGGAGACCGGCGACGGCGCCCACGCACAGCAGGGTCTGGTACCGCCCGGCGCCCAACTCGGCCCGCCCGTCGGCCAGGACGGTGCTGAGGTCGAGGTCGGTCCCGGGTGCCCGGCGGACCTCCTGGGCGGCGATGTCGGCGAACTGGCCGGCCCGCAGCAGGTAGCCGCGGGCCGGCAACTCGCCTTCGTCCAGGGGGTCGTAGAAGCCCATGCCGCCGCCCCAGACCAGCGACTCCAGGGCGAAGTGCAGGCGGCCGGGCAGCAGCAGCGGCACCGACCGCTCAGGCGGGCGGCGGTCCCGGCTGCCCGGGTGGTCGCGGTCGCCCTCGGCGAGGCGGCCGCCGGCGAGGTAGCAGGTCAGCCGGGCGAGCAGCATGTTCGAGGCGTAGGCGGCGTACCAGATCCGGTCGTCGGGAGCGGGGGACGCGGGCGGCGGGTCCGGCCGGGAGTCGGGGCGGTACACCGTGCTCGTGGTCATCCGTCCCGTCCCTGCTCCGCCGCGGGCGCGGTGCGTCCGGGCCGGCGGCCCGGGCGGGGCGCGGCGGCTCGCGGGCCGGCCCGGCGCGATTCTGCGGGACGGGCCGGCCCGGTGCGGGGCGGCGGGCCGGTGCGGCGCGGGTTCCACCCGGGCGGGGGTACGGGGCGGGGCGGTACGGGCCGGGCGGGGCCCGGCGGTGCGGGCCGGGCGGTGCGGGCCGGGCGGACCGCTACCGGGTCACCCGCTCCGCCAGGAACTCCTCCCAGCTGCGCCGGCCGACGGTGGCCCCGGCGAGGCTGAGGTTGTCGCCGGACCGGTACGCCCGGCCGGCCGCCCCCGGCATCCGGACCGGCAGCATCGGCCGGCGCCGTCCGCGGGCCCGCAGGTAGCCGCGGCTGAGCTCGTCGAGCCCGTACACGGTGGGTCCGGCCAGGTCCGGTACCAGGCCGGCCGGCTCGCCGAGGGCGAGTTCGACCAGCCGGTCGGCCACCTCGCGGGCGTCCACCGGCTGGAACCGCAGGCTGCCCGGGACGGGGATCATCGGCAGCTTGGCCATCTTCTCCACCACGGTCAGGGCCAGGTCGTGGAACTGGGCGGCCCGCAGCGTCGTCCACGGCAGGCCGGAGCCGGCCACCGCGCGTTCGGCGTCCCGCTTGGCGCGGAACCAGCCGAGCGGGACCTTGTCCGCCCCGATCACCGAGACGTACACCAGGTGCCGCACCTGCCCGGTGCCGACGGCGGCCCGCACCAGGTGGCGGGTCGCCTCGTCGTCCCCCTTGGGGCCGCCGGCGAGGTGCAGGACGGTCTGCACGCCGGCCAGCGCGGCGTCGATGCCCTGGTCCGCGAGCAGGTCGCCGGCCACGTACTCGACGGTGGCCGCCGTACCGGCGCCCGGTGCCGCCTCGGCGTGATCGCCGCCGCGGCGGCTGAGCACCCGGACCGGGCGGCCGGCCGCCAGGAGGCGGGGGACCACCAGGCGTCCCAGCGTGCCCGTGCCGCCGGTGACCAGGATGGGTGACGTCATGGCTCCTCCAGAATCCTCCGTCCGGGGGTCCGGCCCCCGGGACGATCAGCTAGGTTTTCGTGCACCTGCTGCTACGACCCCACGCCCGGACGGGATGTGACACGGTGGACGAGATCCTTCGGCTGACGGAGCGTTTCGAGGCGAACCGGCCGCGACTGCGCGCGGTGGCCTACCGGATGCTCGGATCGCTGAGCGAGGCCGAGGACGCCGTGCAGGAGGCCTGGCTGCGGCTGGCGCGGACCGGCGGCGAGGACATCGAGAACCTGGACGCCTGGCTGACCACGGTGGTCGCGCGGCTGTGCCTGAACGTGCTGCGCTCGCACGAACGCCGGGGCGAGGAGCCGCTCGAGGCCCGGATCCCGGACCCGCTGATCGACCGCGAGGACGGTGGCCACCCCGAGCACCAGGCGCTGCTGGCCGACTCGGTCGGGCTGGCGCTGCTGGTGGTGCTGGACACGCTGGGCCCGGCGGAGCGGCTGGCGTTCGTGCTGCACGACATGTTCGCGGTGCCCTTCGACGAGATCGCGCCGCTGATCGAGCGCACCCCGGCCGCGGCCCGGCAGCTCGCCAGCCGCGCGCGCCGCCGGGTGCAGGGGCAGGCGCCGGTGCCCGACCCCGACCTCGGGCGCCAGCGCGAGGTGGTCGGCGCGTTCTTCGCGGCCGCCCGCGACGGGGACCTCGACGCGCTGGTCGCGGTGCTCGACCCGGACGTGGTGCTGCGCTCGGACGGCGGCGTCGTGCGGGCCCGCCGCACCGTGGTGCTGCGGGGCGCGCGGACGGTGGCGGGGCAGGCGGTCACCTTCGGCGGGCTGGCCCCGTTCGTGCGGCCGGCGCTGATCAACGGGACGGCCGGCGTGGTGGTCGCGGCGCAGGGCCGCCGGCTCTCCGTGATGGCGTTCACCGTCACGGCCGGGCGGATCGTCGCCATCGACGTGCTGGCCGACCCCGAGCGCCTCGCCGCCCTCGACCTGTCCGCGCTGGACCGCTGACGCCCCGGCGCCCCGGAACGCCGTCAGGGCGGGTACCGACCGATGTCGGTACCCGCCCTGATCGAGGCTTTCACCACCAGCGGAGAGCGTGGGATTCGAACCCACGGTACGGGGTCACCGCACGACAGTTTTCAAGACTGTTCCCTTAGGCCGCTCGGGCAGCTCTCCAGGCGGAGGCCAGCCTAACGGGTCCGGCGGGGTTCGGTGCACACCGTTTCCGGGGGGTGGGTCAGTTGTCGCCCTTGCGTTCGCCGAGGGTGACGGTGGTCTTGGCGGTCTTGCCGTCGCGGGTGTACTCGACGTCGACCTTCTCGCCCGGCTTGTGCGTCCAGATCTCGCTGACCAGGGTCGGTCCGCTGTCGATCGCGATGCCGCCGAGCTTGGTGATGACGTCGCCCGGCTTGAGGCCGGCCTGGTCGGCGGGGCCGCCCGGGGTGACGGCCGGGGTGCCCTGGACGTCCTTGGTCTGGATCTGCGCGCCGTCGCCCTTGTAGTCGTCGTTGCGCAGCACGCCGAGGATCGCGTAGACCGGCGTGCCGTCCTTGATCAGCGTCTCGGCGACCCACTTGGCCTGGTTGATCGGGATCGCGAAGCCGAGGCCGATCGAGCCCGCCCGGCTGCCGCTGGAGCCGCTGGTGTTGGACTGGATCGCCGAGTTGATGCCGATGACCTGGCCGGAGGCGTTCAGCAGCGGGCCGCCGGAGTTGCCGGGGTTGATCGAGGCGTCGGTCTGCAGCGCGTTCATGTACGAAGCCTGCGAGCCGGTCTCGTCGCCGGAGGCCACCGGGCGGTCCTTGGCGCTGACGATGCCGGTGGTGACGGTGCCCTCGAGACCGTACGGGGCGCCGATCGCGATGGTGGCGTCACCGATGGCGACCTTGTCGGAGTCGCCGAGCGCGAGCGGGACCAGCTTGTCCTTGGGCGGGTTGTCGAGCTTGACCACGGCGACGTCGTAGCCCTGGGCCCGGCCGACCACGGATGCCGGGTAGGAGGAGCCGTCGGAGAACTTCACCGTCAGCTTGCCGCCGCTGGCCGCCGGGGCGACCACGTGGTTGTTGGTGAGGATGTGGCCCTCGGTGTCGAAGACGAACCCGGTGCCGGTGCCCGACTCGCTGGAGCCCTGGGCCTTGATGGTGACGGTGCTGGGCAGGGCGGCGGCCGCGATGCCGGCGACCGACTCCGGGGCGCGGTCGAGCGCCTTCTTGTTGTCGCCGACCGTCACGGTGGTGCTGGTGCGGCTGGAGGAGCTGACGCCGCCGTCCTTGCCGTCGGTGAGCGAGACGCCGATCGCGCCGCCGGCCAGGCCCGCCACCAGGGCGACGGCCGCGACCAGGGCGATCAGGCTGCCGCGCTTGCGGCGCGGGCCGGGCGGGGTGCCCTGGGTGCCCCACTCGCCGGGCTGGCCCGGGCCGCCGGTGCCGCCGGGCGGGGTGCCCCAGCCGCCGAGCGGGTGGCCGGCGCCGAACGGGTGGTGGGCCGGGTCGCCGGCGGGCGGCTGGTGGCCGGGCTGCGGGTGCGCGGCCGGGGTGCCCGGCGCGGCGTACGGGTCGCGCGGCGGCGTGCCCTCGGCGAACACCGGGGCGGCCGGCACCGGCGGCGCCATCGGGGCCGGGGCGGGCTCGGGCGCGGGGGCGGCCGGCGGCGGGGCGCTGGCGTAGCCGGGCGCGGCGGGCGCCACCGGCGGGGGCGCGTCGATGTACTCGGGCGCCGGCGGGGCGACCGGCTTCGACAGGGCGAGCGTGTCTGCGGGTTCGCCACCCGCCGGCGGCGTGGCGGCCGACGTGGTGTCAGTACCCGGAGCACCCGCCTCTGGGACGCCGGAGGTCCGACCCTCCTGCGGCCCGGTGGACCCACTCTCGTGCTCGGTGCTCACGGACGACCTCCATAGCTGACAGGACCTTGGCCATAGTTTTTCGCATAGCCGATTCGGTTGCCGTAAGCAGCCCCCTGAAGAAGTCATGAGAATGCTTAGGTGCTCCCGACAACCCGCGGCCGCGCCGCCCGGCCGGCGGTTCCGCGATGCGGACGGCATCTCCCTGGCCTTGGCGTTCGAGCCGCCGACCGTTAGCCTGGCGCTCCAAACTGAAACGACGCGGGAGCTTGGACCCACCAGGCTGAGAGTGCGCTGTTCGACCGTACGCCATGGGTATCACGGCGGGAGTGGTCGAGGGAGCGCAGACCGCCGGAACCTGTCCGGGTAATGCCGGCGTAGGGAGTATCGGCCATGACGGCTGTTTCGTCTTCCCCTGCCTCCAGCTCCGCCACCGCCGTGGCCGAGCGCCCCGAGGCGCCTCTGGTGCTCGACACCGAGCCCCCCAGAACGCTCGACTTCCGCGCGCAGTTCGCGCTCTGGGCCAATCTGGGCGTCAGCCTGATCGGCTTCTCCAGCGCCGCCACCGTGCTGGGGACGGCGGGGGCGGAGCTGTCCTTCGTCGCGGCCGTGACGGCGATCGTGGTCGGCACCGTGATCGGTACCGCGATGCTCGGGGTGGCCGCGCTGATCGGCGCCCGGACCGGCGCCCCGGCGATGGCGGTGCTGCGCGGGCTGTTCGGGACCAGGCTCTCGTACCTGCCGACCGTGCTGAACATCGCGCAGTGCATCGGCTGGGGGCTGTTCGAGCTGATCGTGATCGCGGGCGGGGCCCAGAACGTGGTCGGCACCCAGGGCTGGCGCTGGCTGTTCGTGCTGCTGGCGGGCGGGCTGACCACGGTGCTGACGATCTGGCCGCTCGGCGCGATCGCGGTGCTGCGCAAGTACGTGGCGGTCGCGGTGGGCGTCGCGATGGTCTACTTCACCGTCCAGCTCGGCCGGCAGGGCTTCCCCGACCCGGGGGCGGGCAACTGGGACGGCTTCCTGACCGCCACCGACGCGGTGATCGCGGTGTCGATCTCCTTCGTCCCGCTGGCCGCGGACTACACCCGGCACTCGCGCACCCCCGGCACCTCGTTCTGGGGCACCTTCTCCGGCTACACGGTGGCCCAGGTCTGGTGCTACGTGCTGGGCCTGATCGCCCTGCTCCAGCAACACGGCGACAGCACCAAGATCTTCGACTCCTTCACCGGGGTGACGGCGGGCTGGCTGTTCCTGCTGGTCCTGGTGGTGCGGGAGACCGACCAGTCGTTCGCCAACGTGTACTCGACGGCGATGTCGGTGCAGAACCTCTTCCCCCGGGTCGACCGCCGGGTGCTGACCGTCGGCATCGGCACGCTGGTCACCGGCCTGGCGCTGTGGATCCACGAGCTCAGCGCCGGCTACACCAACTTCCTGTACCTGATCGGCGCGGTGTTCGTGCCGCTGTTCGCGGTGCTCGCGGTCGACTACTTCTTCGGCGCCGGCCGCACCGGCTGGAACCTGGAGCAGGACGCCCCGGCCCGCTGGCTGATGCTGCTGCCCTGGGCGATCGGCTTCGCCACCTACCAGTTCATCGCGCCGACCGCGGTCGCCGGCTGGTGGACCGGCTTCTGGCAGGACCTGCAGTCGGCGGTGGGCTTCGTCCCGCAGGCGTGGACCTCGGCCTCGCTGTTCGCCTTCCTGACCGCGGCGCTCGCCACCTGGGCGACCACGCTGGTCCGTCGGTCGGCCTGACACCGTACGGACCGCCCGTACGGTGTCAGGCCGACCGCGCCGCTGCGCCGTCCGGAGCCGCCGTCACCGGGGAGCTGTTCACCGCACGTTCCCGGTGCCGGCGGCTTTCGGCCATCCGGGCCCGCGTAGGGTGATCGTCGTGGACACCCAGAGCCTCGACCCCGCCGCCGCCTCGGCCGGCTCCCCGGACCGCAGGTCGGTCAAGGTCATCGCGCACCGCGGCTCCTCGGCCGCCCTGCCCGAGCACACCTTGGAGGCCTACCGGCTGGCGATCGAGGAGGGCGCGGACGGGCTGGAGTGCGACGTCCGGCTGACCGCCGACGGCGAGCTGGTCTGCGTGCACGACCGGACGGTGGCCCGCACCTCGGACGGCCGCGGCACGGTGTCCGCGATGACGCTGGCCCAGCTCGGCGAGCTGGACTTCGGGTCCTGGAAGTCGCCGCAGGACCCGAGCCCGGCCCCCGTGCTGACCCTGGCCCAGCTGCTGGAGCTGGTGGCGGACAGCGGCCGCCGGATCGAGCTGGCCATCGAGACCAAGCACCCGACCCGGTACGCGGGACGGGTGGAGGCCGAGCTGCTGAAGATGCTGGACCGGTTCGGCCTGCTGCCCGGCGCGGCGACCGGTCCCGACGGGTCGACCGTTCGGATCATGAGCTTCTCGGAGCTGGCCCTGCACCGGATCCGCCGGGCGGCGCCGGCCGTGCCGACCGTGTACCTGCTGGAGCGCCGGCTCCCGCTGCTGGGCCGCACGGCCGCGCTCCCCGGCGGGGCCCGGATCGCGGGGCCGGGGATCGAGCTGGTGCGGCGCAACCCCGGCCTGGTGCCGGCGCTGCGCAAGGCCGGGCACCAGGTGCACGTGTGGACCGTGGACGAGCCGGCCGACGTGGAACTGTGCCTGGAGCTGGGCGTGGAGGCGCTGATCACCAACCGGCCGCGCCAGGTGCTGGACCAGCTCGGCCGCTGAGCCCGCCGGCCACCGTGCGGTGCCGGTCGCGGCCGGCCGGGGCGCCGATCGGGCCCCGCTGGTGCGCGTATTCGGGCGCGCGGGGGTGAAGGGGCGCGGAAGGGGGCGCAACGTACGCGCCGGGGTAATTCCGACCTGTTTCACCACAGAACGTGAGCATCTAATCGTCTTTTGGGCACCGTGCGTTGCGGTGCCCGAAATGGCCGTCAGGGATCTGTGAACGCTCGTTTCCGACGCAATCCCAAGGGGCATCCATCCCTCGGCAGAAGCTGAAGGAGGTCCGGGGGTGGCGTTGATGGTGGCGCGTTCTGTGCCTGAGAAGGCCGGGCCGGCTTCATCGACCCTGGCGGTGCCGCACGGTCCGGCGAGCGTGGGTGTGGCGCGACGGCAGTTGCGGCGCGATCTGGGCGATCGGAAGATTCCGGATTCGGTGATTGACGACGCGGTTCTGATCCTCTCCGAACTGCTCAGCAATTCCTGTCGTTACGCCCGGCCGCTGGCCCTGCTGGCCGAGCTCGACCGGGACGTGGAACTGCCGGCCGGTCACCTGGTGACCGCGGGCGGGACGGTCCGGCTCGGCGTGGCCGAGCCCGCCGGCGACCGGGGCCCGGACGGGGACCAGGACGGCGAGCCCGGCGGGGTGCTGGTGCACTGGCAGACCCACGTCGACGGCCTGCTCACCCTGGAGGTCACGGACGGCGGCGCGGTGACCAGACCGCTGCCCGCCCGGCCCTCGGTGACCGCCCGCGGCGGCCGCGGACTGAACATCGTCGGCGAGCTGGCCAGCGACTGGGGGGTGCGGCACGCACCCGGCCGGGTGACGGTCTGGGCCGAGCTGCCGGCCGACGGGCGCCCGGCGACCGCTCCGACGACGCTGCCCGACAGCGCCGGCCCGCACGCCCGCAGCGCGTAGGCCCGCTCCTTCGGAAGGCCGGCCACGCCACCCGAACGGCGTACCAGGGCGCCGTGCGCGGGGAAGCCCCGGAAATCTCAGTAGGCTGCCCGGAGCAAGACGTCGCCGTCACCGGGAGAGCCGCACCATGGCCAAGAAGGCCGCCAAGAAGTCGCCGCAGCGCAGCCAGTCCAGCACCGTGACCGCGGGCGAGGTCCCGGTCGTCGGCGCCCGCGAGATGTGCCCGTGCGGCTCGGGCCGCCGGTACAAGGCGTGCCACGGGCGGGAGGCCGCGCACGCCGTGCAGGAGCTGGTGCACCGTCCGTTCGAGGGGCTGCCGGGCGAGGCCGACTGGGTGGCCCTGCGCGAGCTGGTGCCCGCCGCCACCGTGCCGCTGACGCTGGCCGCCGGGGTGGCCGAGCAGGCCGAGGGCGAGGTGCCGTCGGTGACGCTGGCCACCGTGCTCCCGCTGGCCTGGCCGGCGCTGCGCCGTCCGGACGGCTCGATCCTGCTGGGGCTGCAGACCCAGTCCTCCTCCGGCGACCTGAGCCGCGACCTCGCGGACGCCCTGGAGCTGGCGCTGACCACCGCGCCGGGCAGCCCCGTGCCGTCCCGCCGGACCGTGCCCGGCGGCCGCCGGCTGCAGGAACTGCTGGACACCGAGGCCGCGTTCGTCCCGGACGTGCACACCGGCTTCGAGTTCTGGCTGGAGGACTCGGAGGGCGCCGAGGGCGAGGTGGCGGCCTCGCTGGAGCGGGCCAACGCCTCCGCCATCCCGACCGAGAAGCTGGCCGGCGTGGACGCGGCGTACTGGTGCGGCACCCCGGACAAGAACCACCTGCGCTGGGTCATGACGGTGCCCGAGGAGCAGCTGCTGGACGCGCTGGCCCGGCTCTCCACCGCCGGCGAGGCCTCGCTCGGCGAGGACACCCGGCTGGTCGGCTCGTTCCGCGCGCACGGCCTGATCGTGCCGGTCTGGGACCTGCCGCTGGAGATGACCGCGGCCGACTGCGAGCAGCCCGCCGCCGCCTTCGCCGAGAAGCTGGCCGCGGCGCTGAAGGAGAGTGCCCCGCTCACCGCCGAAGAGCGCCGCTCCCGCGCCAATCTGGTGAACCGTCAGGTCACGCTGAACTGACGAATGGTGACGGGTGTCACAATTCGCCCGCATCGGTCCTGGTCGCGGAGGATTCCAAGACCCGGGCCGCGCGGACAAATTGGCGCGCACGCGGATCTTTGTTACTGTTTTAAACAGTCCGGTCGCTGGTGCATCCCCCGTCGCCAGCGGCCGGGCCTTTCCTTTTTCCGGCCACCGCGCGGAACAGTACGCCTGCGGTCCAACACCCGCCGGTCAGAACGGCATCCGGGTGCCGTCGGGCGCCGCGGCCAGCGCGATCAGCCCGGCCAGCAGCGCGCCGATCTGCGGCAGCCAGGGACCGTCCGGGCGTGGCGGGCGCACCCACTGCACGGTGCCGCTCCCGGTCCGTGACGGCGGCAGCGGCAGGTAGCCGCCGGGGCCGTGGTAGCGCAGCGAACCGGGCACCCAGGCCCGCTCGGCCAGCAGCTCGCCCAACTCCTCCAGCGTGTACGGCGCCACCAGCAGCAGGTACCTGTTCGGGGTGGCCAGCACCGGGCCGAGCGGCACGCCGATCCCGTCGAACCAGGCCAGCAGCCGGGCCCCCGCCGCCGCCGGGACGCTGACCGCGCAGACCGTCCGGCCGGTGGCCACCAGCACCGGGGCACCGGGCGAGCACCGCTCCCACCACCAGCGCACCATCCGGGCGTCGGTGGTGGCGGCGAGCAACGAGGGCTCGTGCGGATGGCCGCCGGGCACCGGGCAGCAGACGTCGCCGCAGGAGCACGGGCCGGCGGGGCCGCGGACGGTGCGGGCGCCCGGCAGGACCGGCCAGCCGAGCTCGGCCGCCGCGAGGGCGGCCGCCAGTGCGCGGCGCCGGGCCCCGGGCCGCCGGGGGCGCAGCTCCCGCCAGGAGTCCGGCCGCCACCGGGTCACGGCCCGCCGCAGCGGCTCCAGTCGACGACGTGTCCGACGCATGGGCACTCGTTCCTTTCCGCGACCATGGAGCACGGGACCGTCGATCAACGCGTCGGCCGGCGGCTGCCGCACGGCCCGGCCGAGGTGACCCAGGGGTGGCTGAGGGGCGGGGCCGGGTGGACCGGCCCGCTGGAACGAGAATCCCTCATACGTCCGGATGGACGCCTGCCGGGAGCTCCTGGTTCCACCGTACGAGTGAGTCCAAACCCGGGTGGGCGACCGGCGCGGATGCGAAGCATACGATCCGGACCGCCACTTGACGACGCGTCGGCCGGGCGGTGCCACCGCCGGCGCCTCCCGGGCGGCCGGGCCGGGGTGCCGGAGCGGCCCTTCCGGGCTCCCGGGCCGGCTCGGCGGGCCTTGTCAGAATTCTGGACATGCCCCGATCGGCCTGTGTACAAGTGGTGGATTGTTGCCGAGTAGTAGAGGTAGCAGTCGTTTTGGGCGGTGCCGGGGGTCCTGCGTGACACGTACCACTTTGCGGGGAGTTCCGAGATGACCGATGCCCGGCCGCTCCACCTGGTGCCGACCGAGTCCGCTCCGTCCGGCCCGGTGGCCGGGCCGAGCACCTCCGCCACGCTGCCGGAGCCGGCGGCGGACGATCTGGTGGCCGGCTTCCCGGCCGTGTCGCCGGACGGGGTGCAGGACCGTTTGGCCGGATGGCTGTCCGATTTCACCAGCCTGCACGAGCACACCGAGCTGCTGGCCCGCACCCGGGGCCTGCCGGCCGCGCTGGAGACCGTGCTCGCCTCCGGCGCGGCCCTGCTCGGGGCGCCGCGCGGGCTGGTGACCACCACCGCCCGGGGCTCCGGCCGACCGGTCGGGCTCGGCCTGGACCGGGCCGGGATCGGCGCGCTGGAGACGGTGCCGGCCGAGCACGGCCCGTTCGCCGGCCTGCTCAGCCGCCCGTCGGAGACCGGCCGGCTGATGATCACCGACCTGGCCGAGGACCCGGGTGTCGGCCACCGGTTCCGCGAGGTGGCCGCCCAGCTCGGCCTCGGCGCCTGCTACGCACTGACCCTGGCCACCGAGCAGGACGGCCCGCTGGCGGCCGCGGTCTGGTTCTACGACGAGCCGGCCCGCCCGGACGAGCGCCGCCGGCAGCTGGTCGAGCGGTACTGCGAGTTCGCGGCGCCGCTGCTGTCCCGGCAGCTGGAGGCGGACACCGCGGTGCGCGCCACCGGGGCGCTGCGGCGCAGCCTGCTGCCCGACCACCTGCCGGTGCTGCCCGGGGTCCGGCTGGCGGTCCGCTACCGGCCGGCCGCCCTGGAGCACTCCTGCGGCAGCGACTGGTACGACGCCGTGGCCCTGCCCGACGGCTCGCTCGGGCTCACCGTCGGCAGCGTCTCGGCGGACCGGCCGGGCGCCGGTCCGGGCGCCGCCGCGGGGGCGGCGGCGGCGATGGGCCGGGTACGGGCGGCGCTGCGCGCGTACGCGGTGCTGGAGGGCGAGGACCCGGTGTCGGTGCTCGGCGACCTGGAGCTGCTGCTCAAGACCACCGAACCGAACCGGTCCGCGACCGCCGTCTACGCCTGCGTCCAGCCGCAGGAGCGCCGGGTGACGCTGGCCGGCGCCGGCCACTGCCCGCCCGTGCTGGTCGGCCGGCACGGCGCCGACTTCGTGGAGACCTCGCTCTCCGCGCCGCTCGGCATGCTCAGCTGCTGGGAGGCGCCGGGGGTGGAGTTCACCGCCGAGCGCGGCGACGTGCTGGTGCTGTGCACCGAGGGCCTGGCACGGCGCCTCGGCCCGACCCTGCACGCCGGGCAGGCCGCGCTGCGGCGGGCGGCCGCGGACGCGCCGCGGGACGTGCGGCTCGACCCGGACCGACTGTGCGCGCACCTGCTGGAGACGCTGCTCGGTGACGAACCGCAGGACGGGGCGAGGGACGACCTGGTGCTGCTGGCGGTCCGCTTCGAGTGACCGGCCCGAACCTCCGAACGGATGATCGGGCCGGCATCCGTACCATGGGAGCCGAGGCCGCCCACCGCCCCGCGATCCGGGGTGCCGGGGCGGCGCCACGCGCGCAAGGAGGCGACGTACGTGACCGAGGACCGTACCCCGGCGGTGTCCGACAACCCTGAGGGCCTGGCGGCGGAGGAGGAGATCAAGGGCCGCAAGAACGGGCTCTACTCGGAGGTCTCCGACGAGCTCGCGGCCTCGATGAAGACCGGCTGGGCCGACACCGAGCTGCGCGGCCTGGAGCCGGTCGAGCAGGCGCCGTACACGGCGGCGCGGCGGGCCGCGCTGTCCGCCCGCTTCCCGGGCGAGCGCCTGGTCGTGCCGGCCGGCCACCTGCGGGTGCGGGCCAACGACACCGACTACGCGTTCCGCGCGGCCAGCGAGTACGTCCACCTCAGCGGTGACCAGAGCGAGGACGCCGTGCTGGTCGGCGAGCCGGCCGCCGAGGGCCACGCGTTCTCCCTCTACCTTCGCCCGCGCTCCGACCGCGAGAACGGCGAGTTCTGGCTGGACGGCTACGGCGAGCTGTGGGTGGGCCGCCGGTACAGCCTGGCCGAGGCGGAGCTGCGCTACGGGCTGCCCTGCAAGGACGTCCGCACGGCCGCCGAGGAGCTGGCCGCCGCGCCGGGCCCGACCCGGATCGTGCGCGGGTACGACGAGGAGCTGGAGAGCGCCCTCGGCGAGCAGCTGGACGCCGGCAAGGACGAGGAGTTCAAGGTCTTCCTGAGCGGGCTGCGCCTGGTCAAGGACGCGTGGGAGGTCGCCGAGCTGCGCGCCGCCTGCACCGCCACGGTGAAGGGCTTCACCGACGTGGTCCGCGAGCTGGACCAGGCCGTGGCCACCTCGGAGCGCTGGATCGAGGGCACCTTCTGGCGCCGGGCCCGGGTCGAGGGCAACGACGTCGGCTACGGCTCGATCGCCGCCGCCGGCCCGCACGCCACCACCCTGCACTGGGTGCGCAACGACGGTGACGTCCGCCCCGGCGAGCTGCTGCTGCTGGACGCCGGCGTGGAGACCGCCAACCTGTACACCGCGGACGTCACCCGGACGCTGCCGATCAACGGCCGGTTCGACGAGCTCCAGCGCCGGATCTACGACGCGGTGTTCGACGCCCAGGAGGCCGGCATCGCGGCGGTCCGCCCCGGCGGCCGGTTCCGCGACTTCCACGATGCCGCGCAGCGGGTGCTCGCCGAGCGCCTGCTGGCCTGGGGCCTGATCGACTCCTCGGTGTACGACCTGGAGAAGGTCCTGGAGCTGGGCCTGCAGCGCCGCTGGACGCTGCACGGCACCGGCCACATGCTCGGCCTGGACGTGCACGACTGCGCGCACGCCCGTCGCGAGTCGTACGTGGACGCCGAGCTGGTGTCCGGCATGGTGCTGACCGTCGAGCCCGGCCTGTACTTCCAGCTGGACGACCTGACGGTGCCCGAGGAGTACCGGGGCATCGGCGTCCGGATCGAGGACGACATCCTGGTCACCGCCGACGGCAACGAGAACCTCTCGGCCGGGCTGCCGCGCCGCGCCGAGGAGGTCGAGGCCTGGATGGCCGGCCTGGCCCGCTGAGCCGGCCGCCCACGACGGGGCGGGCCCGACCGGTGACCGGTCCGGGCCCGCCCCGTCGCGTCGGGTCGGCGCCCGTCGCGGTCGGGCCGGGTCAGCGGACCAGGCCGAGGTCCGCGGGGGTGGCCGTGGCCGGGTCGATCGGGCGCCGGCCCTCGGTCGGCCAGCCCTCGCGGACCCAGTACTCCAGGCCGCCGATCATCTCCTTGACCTCGCGGCCGAGCGCGGCCAGCCGCATCGCGCCCTTGGTGGAGCCGTTGCAGGCCGGGCCCCAGCAGTAGACCACCAGCAGCCCGGGCGGCAGGTCGGCGAGCCGCTCGGCGGTGATCCCGTCGAGCGGGAGGCTGACCGCGCCCGGCAGGTGGGCCTTGCGGTGGGCGCCCTCGGGCCGGACGTCGACCAGGGTGAAGTCCCGCTGCCCGTCGCGCAGCGCGTACCAGACGTCGGCCGGGTCGGCCTGGCAGCCGAGGCGCTCGGCGAAGAAGGCGAAGGCCCGCTCGGGGGCGAGGGCGGGGATCGCGGTCACGGGGGACGTGGTGGCGGTCATCTGCGGACTCCTGACGGTCGGTGCCGGCTGCGTTCCGGACAGCTCGATCCTCCGATCCGGACACCCGCCCCCGACAGTGGCGTCCACGACTACACTCGCCAAGATCCCGCCAGGCTGCGCAATTGGGGAGAACAGTGACCGAGCAGCGGACCTGCGGCCCGGTGGCCGTCAGCATCGGACGGCGTCCCGAGCCCGTGCACACCGTCGCCGTGTACGTCTTCGACGGCCTGGCCCCGTTCGAACTCGGCGTGGTGGTCGAGGTGTTCGGTCTGGCGCGGCCGGAGCTGACCGGGCTCCTGGCCACCCCCTGGTACGACGTCAAGGTCTGCGCGGACCGTCCGGGCGCGCCGCTGAACGCCGTCGGCGGCTTCTCGCTGAGCGCCCCGCACGGCCTGGACGAACTGGCCGCGGCCGACACCGTGATCGTGCCGGGCGTGCCCAACCCGTTCGCCGGCGAGGTCTCGCCCGGCCTGGTCACCGCGCTGCGCACGGCGCACGAGCGCGGCGCCCGGATCGTCTCGATCTGCTCCGGCGCCTTCGGGCTGGCCGCCGCCGGCCTGCTGGACGGCCTGGACGCCACCACGCACTGGCGGTACGCCGAGCTGCTCCAGCAGCGCCACCCCGCGGTACGGGTCGACCCGGACGTGCTCTACGTGGACAACGGGTCCATCCTGACCAGCGCGGGCAGCGCGGCCGGCATCGACCTGTGCCTGCACCTGGTGCGGCGCGACCACGGCGCGCGGGTGGCCAACACGGTGGCCCGCCGGTTCGTCGTACCACCGCACCGTGACGGCGGCCAGGCGCAGTTCATCGAGGCGGCGGTGCGGCCGGTCGAGGAGGAGGACGACGGCATCGCCCGCTCCATGCGGTGGGCGCTGGACCACCTCACCGCGCCGGTCACCGTGCCGCTGCTGGCCCGGGCCGCCCGCATGTCCGACCGGTCCTACCTGCGGCACTTCACCGCCCGCAACGGCACCAGCCCGATGCGCTGGGTGATCACCCAGCGGATCGCGGCCAGCCTGCCGCTGCTGGAGGCGCCGGAGGGCACGGTGGAGGAGATCGCCGGCGCGGTCGGCTTCGAGAGCGCCGCGACCTTCCGGCACCACTTCGGCCGCACCATGCACACCTCCCCCACCGCCTACCGGCGCACCTTCGGGCGCGGCGCGGCCTGAGCGCCGCCCGCACCCGACGCGGGCTCAACCAGCGCTGTGGCGGTCCGCGTTGGCGATGATCGCGTCGTGGAACCACTGCGCCAGACCGACCGCCAGCTGCTCGTAGACGGCGGTGAACCGCGGGTCCGCGAGGTACATCGCGGCCAGCCCGCGGTGGATCTCGTAGCCGCAGTCGTAGTACCGGGCGGTGATCTGCTGCCGGTGCTCCTCGGCGAGGTCGGCCGCCCGCGCCGAGTCGGCCGCCACCCCCGCCGTGAACGCCGCCGCCAGCCGGGCGTTGAGCTCCTCGCCCTCCGCCTTGATCTCCTCCCAGTCCGCCTTGGAGTACCCGGCCGTACGCCGCCGGGACTGCTCCCAGGGCTGCGAGCCGCCGTACTTCTGCTCGGCCTCGGCCTCCCAGTTCTCGTCGTAGTCGGGGCCGAACACCTCGAACTTCTCCTCCGGTGTCAGTTGCATGCCCATCGTCCTCGCCTCCATCGCGCGTTCGACCGCCGCGGCCAGCTCCTGGAGGTGCCCGATCCGTTCACCGATCAGCCGGTGCTGCCGGCGCAGGTGCTCGGACGGGCCGACCGAGCGGTCGTCCAGGATGGCGGCGATCTGTTCCAGGGGGAACCCGAGCTCGCGGTAGAACAGGATCTGCTGCAGCCGGTCCAGGTCCGCCTCCGCGTAGCGGCGGTACCCGGCCGGGGTGCGGCCGCCGGGCGACAGCAGGCCGATCTCGTCGTAGTGGTGCAGGGTGCGCACGGTCACCTTGGCGAGCTTGGCGAGCTGTCCCACGGTGTAGCTGTCCTGCGGGGGCATCGGGTCCTCCTTCCTCGTTGGCTCCAGCCTCGGTCCTCACGTCGCGTGAGGGTCAAGCCCGCTCTTGTCGCGGCGGCCGGCCCGCCGCGGGCGCCGGGGGCGTGCGCCGTACGAGTCTCCGAGCGGGACGGGCGGCGGGTGCCCGCTGCTTCGGCACACCGGCCAATTGTCCGGCCAGCCCGGCGGTGACCAGGATGAACGCCATGATGACGACTCCGCTGTCCCGGCGCCTGGCCGCCGAGGCGTTCGGCACCGCGGTGCTGGCCACCGTCCTGGTCGGCTCCGGCATCCGGGCCGCCGGCCTGAGCGGGGACGGCGGGGTGCAGCTGCTCGCCAACGTCCTCGCCTCGGCCCTGGCACTGGCGCTGCTGATCGCGCTGTTCGCACCCGTCTCCGGCGGGCACTTCAACCCGCTGGTGTCGGCCGCCGACTGGTGGACCGGGCGGCGCGGCGGCCTCGGCCTGACCCTGCGCGAGCTCGGCGGGTACGTGCTGGCCCAGACGGCGGGCGCGGTGGCCGGCACGGGGCTGGCGAACGCGATGTTCCGGCGGCCGCTGGTGCAGCTCTCGGGGCAGCAGCGGGCGGCCGGGCACCTGTGGCTCGCCGAGGGGGTGGCGACCGGGGTGCTGATCCTGCTGGTGGTCGGGCTGGTGCGGAGCGGCCGGGCGCCGCTGCTGCCGGTGGCGGTGGCGGCGTGGATCGGGGCGGCCTGCTGGGGCACCTCGTCGGGGAGCTTCGCCAACCCGGCGCTGACCCTCGGCCGGGCGCTCAGCGACAGCGCCACCGGGATCGCGCCGGTCTCGGTGCCGGCCTTCGTCCTGGCCCAGGCGGCCGGGGCGGTGGTGGGTCTGGGCCTGGTGCCGGTGCTGTTCGGCCGCGGGCGCGACCGGGCGCCGGACGACGCCCGGGAACTGCTCGCGCAGGCCTGAGCCGGGTACCGCGGACGGCCCGCCGGGGGCGGGTCGGGTGCCGCGGAGTCAGTCGGCCACGCCCAGCTCACCGGTGACCTTCTCGATCGCCACCCGCACCAGCAGCTCGCCGGGGACGCCGTTGCGGGCCGCGTACTCCTCGGCACGGTCCTCGCCCATGTAGCGGGCGGCGATCCGGCCGGCCCAGGCGCGGACCTCGGGCAGCTCCTCGCTGATCGTCGCGGTGCCGCGGACCACCACGTAGGCGAACGGCGGGCGGTCGTCGTCCACGCAGAGCATCACCCGGCCGTCGCGGGCCAGGTTGCGGCCCTTGACGGTGGTGCTGCCGGTGTTGAACACCAGCTCGTCGCCGTCCAGCAGGAACCAGATCGGGGCCAGGTGCGGGCTGCCGTCGGCGCGGGTGGTGGCGAGCTTGCCGGTACGGGTGCCGTGGGTGAGGAACGCGCGCCACTGGGGTTCGGTCATCCGGGTCATGCGCCCCATCCTGGCCGAGCCGCCCGGCCGGGGCCAGGCGGCTCGACCGGTGGCGGGCGGCCCGGCCGGTGTCAGTCCGCCTCGCCGTAGCGGACCAGGTAGCGGGCGAAGGCCGCCATGTCCTCGTCGGACCAGGTCTCGAAGCGCTTGGTGAAGGAGAGCCGCCGCTGCTGGTAGGCCTCGGCCAGCAGCTCGGTGCCGGCGTCGGTCAGCCGGAGCAGCTGGCCGCGCTGGTCCTCCGGATCCGCCTCCCGGACCAGCAGGCCGAGCCGCTCCAGTGCGGTCACCTGGCGGCTGACCGTCGACTTGTCGAGCATGAAGTGCGAGGCCAGGTCGGCGCCCCGGCAGGTGCCGCGCTCGTTCACCAGGTCGAGCATGCTGTAGGTGACCAGCGAGAGGTCCGGGTGCAGCTGGGCGGCCTTGTGGCGGGCCCGGCGGGCGAACGCGGTGAGCTCCCGCTGGATCGTCTCCAGCGCGGCGTCGCGGTCGGGCATGGGGGTTGCTCCTTCGGATCCGGTTGCTGCCCCCCACGGTAGGGGCAGGCCGCGGATCCGCGGCGCCGGCCGACCTCGGAGGTCAGACCAGGTCGGAGAGCTCGCGCAGCAGCCGGGCCTTGGCCCGCGCGCCGACCAGCGTACGGACCGGCTCGCCGCCCCGGAAGAGCATCAGCGTCGGCATCGACAGCACGCCGTACGCGGCCTGGGTCTCCGGGTTGGCGTCGACGTCCAGCTGGACGACCCGGAACCGGTCGGACTCCTCGCGGGCGATCTCGGCCAGCACCGGTGCGAGCATCCGGCAGGGCGGGCACCAGTCGGCGGTGAACTCCACCAGCACCGGCTGCTCGGCCGTCAGGACCTCCTGCTCGAAGCTCCGGTCGGTGACCGTGCGCAGTTCCGCCGTCATCTGCTCATCCCCTCAACTCGTCCACCGCCCACGCCCCGTGGACAGTTCGCAGCTCGGCTCCGGGCCGCCCGGCCGGTCGGCCGCGCGGGCCAGTTCGGCGCGCTCCAGCTCGGCCCTGGCCAGCTGGGCCGCCACCTGGTCGCGGACCGACTGCAGCTGGGCCAGGCAGGCGTCCAGCTCCGCCAGCTTGCTCCGGTAGACCTCCAGCGAGGCCGGGCAGGAGTCACCCGCCGGGTGGCCCGCCCGCAGGCACTCGACGAAGGGCCGGGTCTCCTCCAGTCCGAAGCCGAAGTCCTGGAGGGTGCGGATCTGCCGCAGCAGCTGCAGGTCCTCCTCGTCGTAGGCCCGGTAGCCGTTGCCGGAGCGCCGCGCGGGCAGCAGCCCGCGCGACTCGTAGTACCGCAGGGTGCGGGTGGTGGTTCCCGCCCGCGCCGCCAGCTCGCCGATCCGCATGGCACCGACGGTAGACCTTGCCCCCGGCGTCAAGGCCAGCCGCGCTCGCGGAGCACCGCCGGGGCGGGCAGCCTTCTTGCCAATTTCTAACCATTACTAGATGATTTAAGGGTTAGACGACCGCCGCATGCGAGAGCGCGCGAGAGCATGCGGGAACCCGCGAAAACCAGGAGCACCCCATGTCCGAAGCCGCCCGGCCGCCCCTGCCACCGTTCACCGAGGAGAGCGCCCGCGCCAAGGTCCAGGCCGCCGAGGACGCCTGGAACTCCCGCGACCCGCACCGGGTCGCGCAGGCGTACACACCCGACTCCCGCTGGCGCAACCGGGACACCTTCGTCACCGGCCGCGCCGAGATCGAGGCCTTCCTGACCGCCAAGTGGGAGCGCGAGCTCGACTACGCGCTCCGCAAGGACCTGTGGTCCTACTCCGGCGACCGGATCGCCGTGCGCTTCGTGTACGAGTGGCGCGACGACGCCGGCCGGTGGTGGCGCAGCCACGGGAACGAGCTGTGGGAGTTCGACCCGCAGGGCCTGATGAGCCGCCGGGAGGCCTCGATCAACGACCTGGCCATCACCGAGGCCGAGCGCACCGTCCACGGCCCGCGCCGCCCCGGCGAGACGTACGCGTGGGCCGGCCCGCGACCGTCCTGACACCCGGCGCGGGAGAGGTCCGGGGCGAGGCCCTCTCCCGCGTGTCGGTGCCGGATGCCAGGATGGGCCCGTGCTGATCCCTGGAGAGGTCGACGGGCTGCCCGAGCCGGACGAGGGGCCGCTGGCGCTGCCCGGCTTCTGGGCCGCCTACCTGCACCGGTACCTGCCGGCACCGGCCGGGGCCGCCGCCGGCCCCGCGCCGCTCGGCCCGGAGTTCGGCGTCGCCCCCGCGGCCGCCGCCACCGCCTCGGCCGCCCTCGCCGGCGCCACCGGCCGGCCGATCGCCCTGATCCCGCTGGAGTACGACCGCACCGTGCTGGCCGTCCCCCGCGGCGGCGGGCTGGAGCTGCTGATCGGCCACCCGCACCGGGCCCGCACCCGGCTGCTCGCCCGCACCGGTGACCGGCCGGGCGGGCCGGGCCTCGGTTGGTCCGAGCTGCTGCACGCGGCCCGCCACCCCGGCGCCCGGGCGGGCGTCACCGCCCGGCACCTCCGGCTGCTGCTCCTGCTGCCCGCGCTGCGCGCGACCGCCCTGCCGACCGACGCCGCCGTCACGGTCGCCGCCGCGCTCGCCGCCACCGGGACCCCGCGCGAGCAGCGCGCCGCGCTGGCCCGCCGGCTGGTGGCACCGCGACCGGCCCGCATCGACGACCGGGCCGGCCGAGGGCCGGCCGGCGGTCCGGAGCAGGTGCTCGCGAGGGTGCCGGGCACCGCCGCCTGACCCTGCCGGGCCGCCCCGGCGGGCGCCTGGCCGGCACCGCCGGCGCTGGTCGATCCTCCAGCGCGGGGCGGTGGAGCCGGTGTGCGGTGACACTCGTCCGCGCAGGTCGCACGTTGCTTCAATCGCCGTATCGAGCGGTCGAGGACGGTGGACGACGTGGATCTGAACACGGTGCTGGAGGTGCGCGACGCCCGGCGGCGCGGCGGGTGGCAGCCGGGCGACGCCTGGCTGGGCGGGGGCACCTACCTGTTCTCCGAGCCGCAGCCGCACATCCGCCGGCTGATCGACCTGAGCCGGACCGGCTGGGAGCCGCTGCGGGCGACCGCCGACGGCGGGCTGGAGATCGCGGCCACCTGCACCATCGCCCAGCTCTCCCGGTACGCGGCCACCGCCCCGTGGCCGGCGCAGCCACTGTTCGAGCAGTGCTGCCGGGCGTTCCTGGCCTCCTGGAAGATCTGGAACATGGCCACCGTCGGCGGCAACCTGTGCAACTCGCTGCCGGCCGGGCCGATGATCTCGCTGACCGCCGCGCTCGACGGGGTGGCCGAGCTGTGGGCGCAGACCGGGGGTGTGCGGCGGGTGCCGGTGGCGGAGTTCGTCACCGGGGCGGGGCGCAACCTGCTGGACCGCGGTGAGCTGCTGCGTTCGGTGACCCTGCCGGCCCGGGCGCTGGGCGCGCGGACCGCGTTCCGGCAGGCGTCGCTGTACGGGCTGGGCCGCTCGGGCGCGCTGCTGGTCGGCGCGCTGGACCCGGTGGACGGGGCGCTGACCATCACGGTGACGGCGTCGACGGTCCGGCCGGTGCGGCTGTGGTTCCCGCTGCCACCGAACGCGGCGGCGCTGCGCGAGGCGCTCGTCCACGCCGTGGCGCCGGACGAGTACTTCGACGACATCCACGGGCTGCCGGCCTGGCGCCGGCACATGACGTTCCGGTTCGCCGAGGAGATCCGGCGCGAACTGGTCGAGGAGGCCGGGCGATGAGCTTCGAGATCCGCGTGAACGACAGGTCCTTCGACGCCGAGCCCCGGCCGGGCCAGTGCCTGCGCACCTACCTGCGCGACCGGGGCTGGTTCGGGGTGAAGAAGGGCTGCGACGCCGGGGACTGCGGTGCCTGCACGGTGCAGGTGGACGGCGAGCCGGTGCACAGCTGCCTCTACCCGGCCGTCCGGGCCGAGGGCCGCTCGGTGACCACCGTCGAGGGCCTGGCCAAGGACGGTGAGCTGCACCCGATGCAGCAGTGTTTCCTGGACGCGCAGGGCTTCCAGTGCGGCTTCTGCACCGCCGGCTTCCTGATGACCACCTCGGCCCTGGACGAGGAGCAACTCACCGATCTGCCCCGGGCGTTGAAGGGCAACCTGTGCCGGTGCACCGGCTACCGGGCGATCGAGGACGCGGTGCGCGGGGTGCGGCACGCCGAGGAGCCGTGCGCGGGGCAGGCGGTGGGCCGCAGCCTCGGGGCGCCGGCCGGGCCGCTGGTGGTCACCGGCACCGCCCGGTACACCTTCGACGTCGAGGTGGAGGGGCTGCTGCACATGAAGCTGCTGCGCTCCCCGCACCCGCACGCCCGGATCGTCTCGATCGACACCTCGCGCGCGCTGCGGGTCCCCGGCGTGCACCTGGTGCTCACCCACCACGACGCCCCCGAGCGGCTGTTCTCCTCGGCCCGGCACGAGCACCCGACCGAGGACCCGGACGACACCCGGGTGCTGGACGACGTGGTGCGGTTCGCCGGGCAGCGGGTGGCCGCGGTGGTCGCGGACAGCGAGGGCGCCGCGGAGGAGGCCTGCCGCCGGATCGCGGTGGAGTACGAGGTGCTGCCGTTCGTGATCGACCCGGAGCTGGCGATGGCGCCCGGCGCGCCGGTGATCCATCCGAAGGGGCCCGAGTCGCGGATCGCCCGGCCGCAGAACAACGTCTGCGGCGAGGTGCACGGCGAGATCGGCAGCGTGGCGGACGGGTTCGCCGAGGCCGCCCTGGTGTACGAGGAGACCTTCCGCACCCAGCGGGTCCAGCACGCCAGCCTGGAGACGCACGGCGCGCTGGCCTACTTCGAGGAGGGCGAGGGCGGCGCGGAGCGGATCGTGGTCCGGTCCAGCACCCAGGTCCCGTTCCTCACCCGGCGGGCCCTGTGCGCGCTGTACGACCTGCCGCAGGACTACGTCCGGGTGGTCGCGGGCCGGGTCGGCGGCGGGTTCGGCGGCAAGCAGGAGATGCTGGTCGAGGACATCGTGGTGCTCGCGGCGATGCGCCTGAAGCGGCCGGTGAAGCTGGAGTTCACCCGCCCCGAGCAGTTCTACGGGGCCACCACCCGGCACCCGTTCACGATCCGGGTGAAGGCCGGCGCGCGGGCGGACGGCACGCTCACCGCGCTCCAGCTGCGCGTGGTCTCCAACACCGGCGCGTACGGCAACCACGGGCCGGCGGTGATGTTCCACAGCGTGGGCGAGTCGATGGCGGTCTACCGGGCGCCGCACAAGAAGGTCAACGCCTTCTCGGTGTACACCAATTGCGTGCCGGCCGGGGCGTTCCGCGGCTACGGGCTGGGGCAGGTGACCTTCGCCGTGGAGTCGGCGATGGACGAGATGGCGCGGCGCCTGGGCATCGACCCGCTGGTCTTCCGCGAGCGCAACATCATCGGCCCGGGCGAGCACATGATCAGCCCGGGTGGCGAGGAGGAGGACCTGCACATCGCCAGCTACGGCCTGGACCAGTGCCTGCAGGTGGTGCGCGACGCGATCGCCGAGGACCGCAGCGCCGAGGACGCGCCGGCGGGCTGGCTGGTCGGCCAGGGCACCGCGATGTCGATGATCGCCACCGGTCCGCCCGGCGGCCACTTCGCCGACGCCACGGTCAAGCTGCTGGAGGACGGCAGCTACGACATCGCCGTCGGGACCGCGGAGTTCGGCAACGGCACCACCACCGTGCACCAGCAGATCACGGCGGGCGCGCTCGGCACCACGGTCGACCGGATCGCGATCCGGCAGTCCGACACCGACGTGGTCAAGCACGACACCGGGGCGTTCGGCTCGGCCGGCACGGTGGTCGCGGGCAAGGCGGTGATGAAGGCCGCCAACGCGCTCGCCGAGCAGGTGCTCTCGTTCGCCGCGGAGTACGCCCGGGCCCCTCGTAGCCTGTGCCGGCTGACGGCGGACGCGGTGGACTGCGACGGCCGGCCGGTCTCGTTGAAGGAGCTCTTCGAGGCCGCCCGGGAGCGCGGGCAGGAGCTGTCGGCGGACGGCCACTGGGGCGGCTCGCCCCGCTCGGTGGCGTTCAACGCGCAGTGGTTCCGCCTGGCGGTCGACCCGGACACCGGCGAGATCCGGATCCTGCGCAGCGTGCACGCCGCCGACGCGGGCCGGGTGATGAACCCGATGCAGTGCCGCGGCCAGGTCGAGGGCGGGGTGGCCCAGGCGCTCGGCGCCACCCTGTTCGAGCAGGTGCTGGTGGACGAGGAGGGCCAGGTCACCACCGCCGCGTTCCGCCGCTACCGGCTGCCGGCGTACGCGGACGTGCCGCGGACCGAGGTGCACTTCATGGAGACCTCCGACGCGATCGGGCCGCTGGGCGCCAAGTCGATGAGCGAGAGCCCGTTCAATCCGGTCGCGCCCGCCTTCGCGAACGCGCTGCGGGACGCGACCGGGATCCGCTTCACCGAGGTGCCGCTGCTGCGCGACAAGGTCTGGCTGGCGATCGCCGAGCAGCGGGCGGGCTCCCAGCGGGCCGCCTGATTCCGCAACGATTCATGCTCATGCTGCAATAACTGAACATCCATCGGAAAATGTCCGCCAGGGACCTTGTGGGCCCGGGTGGGGCGCCCTACTGTCGCCTCACCTCCCCGGCGCCCGCCCCGGCGGGTCGCCCGGGCGCCCACACCCCCAGAGAGGCGAGCATTCGATGTCACGCAGCAGCACGGGAGCCGGGCGGCGACGGTCGGGCCGCCCGCCCCGCAGGGCCGCGGCGGCGCTCGCCGCCCTGACGGCGGCCGCCCTCGGACTCGGTGGCGCGCTCGGCGGCACCGCCTTCGCCGACACCGCCTTCGCCACAGCCGGCGGTGCCCGGCCGGGGCCCGGCCACGCACCCGTCGTCACCCGGGCCGCACTGGACCCGGCGCTGGTGGCCGGGCGCGGCGCGGACGTCCCGTTCGCCGAGCAGGAGGCGGAGAACGCCGCCACCGACGGCACGGTGATCGGCCCGGACCGCACCGCGTACACGCTGACCGCGGAGGCCTCCGGCCGGCGGGCGGTGCGGCTGGCCCCCGGCCAGTACGTCGAGTTCACGCTGCCGGCCGCGGCCGACGCCGTCACCGTGCGGTACAGCATCCCGGACGCGCCGGGCGGCGGCGGCATCACCGCACCGCTCGACCTCACCGTCAACGGCGGGGCCCGGACCACGATGACGCTCACCTCGCGCTACTCGTGGCTGTACAACCAGTACCCGTTCTCCGACGATCCCGGCGCCGACCTGCTGCACCCGGACTGGTGGATCACCGAGTGCTCGTGCGTGCCCGCCGCCACCACCCCGGCCCCCGTGGTCGCCAAGCCGTTCCGCCCCGGCCACGCCTACGACGAGCAGCGCCTGCTGCTCGGCCGCAGCTACCGGGCCGGCGACCGGGTCCGGCTCACCGTCCCGCCCGGCAGCACCGCCGCCTGGACGGTGATCGACGTGCTCGACTCCCAGCTGGTCGGCGCCCCGAAGGTGGCGCTCGTGGCCGCGAACGTGCTGGCCTTCGGGGCCGACCCGACCGGCCGCCGGGACTCCGCCGACGCGATCGACCGGGCCGTCGCCTTCGCCCGGCGCAGCCACCTCAAGGTCTACCTGCCGCCCGGCACCTACCAGGTGAACCGGCACATCGTGGTCGACGACGTGACGATCGAGGGCGCCGGCAGCTGGTACACGATCATCAAGGGCCACCAGGTCGACCTGCCCGCCCCGGCCCCCGACGGGTCGGTGCACACCGGTGTCGGCTTCTACGGCAAGGACGCCGCCGCGGGCGGGAGTTCGCACGTCCACCTGTCCGGCTTCGCGATCGAGGGCGACGTCCGCGAGCGGATCGACACCGACCAGGTGAACGGCGTCGGCGGCGCCCTGAGCGACTCGACGATCGAGGGGCTCTACGTCCACCACACCAAGGTCGGGATGTGGTTCGACGGCCCGATGGCGAACCTGACCGTCCGCGACAACGTGATCGCCGACCAGATCGCCGACGGCCTCAACTTCCACACCGGCGTGCGGAGTTCGGCGGTCGTGAACAACTTCGTCCGCAACACCGGCGACGACGGGATCGCCCTGTGGTCCGAGCGGATCGAGGACGCGGGCAACACCGTCGACCGCAACACCGTCCAGTCGCCCGTGCTCGCCAACGGCATCGCGCTGTACGGCGGCAGCGACAACACCGTCTCCCGCAACCTGGTGGCGGACCCGGTGCGTGAGGGCAGCGCCATCCAGGTCGGCTCCCGGTTCGGCGCCGAGCCGTTCACCGGGCAGCTGCGGATCACCGACAACACCACCGTCCGCGCCGGCACCTACGAGCTGAACTGGAACATCGGCCTCGGCGCGCTCTGGTTCTACGCACTGGACCGGGACATCGCCGCCGACATCCAGGTCACCGGCGACCACTTCCTCGACAACGGCTACAACGCGATCATGCTGGTCGCCGACTGGCCGGTGAAGGACCGCTACTCGATCACCGGCCTGCACTTCAAGGACATCCGGGTCGACGGCACCGGCACCTCCGTGCTCAGCGCCCGCGCAGCCGGCTCGGCCACCTTCGAGAACGTCGACGCCCGCAACGTCGGCGCGGTCGGCGTCAACAACTGCGGCACCTTCCACTTCACCCCGGCCGGCTCGGAGTTCACCCTGACCGACCTCGGCGGCAACGAGGGCGGCGGCACCACCGGACCCTGGCTCGCCCCCTGGGAACTGCCCAACACCCTCACCTGCGACGACCGGCCCCCGGTCACCGTCCCGCCGGCGCCCGCCCGCTGGTAGCCCGCGCCCGGGTGCGGTACGCCTTCCGGCCTCGTCCGGTCAGAAGGCGTACCGCACCCGCAACCACGGTGCGTACGCAGTGATCAAGCCGCTCAGGCGGGCCAGCGCGTCCCGCTTGACCTCGCGGGCGTAGCGGACGTTGACCGCACCGTTCTCCGAGCGCTTGGCCTCCTGGACGGCGGGCCGCCACAGCAGGTCCTCGGCGCGCGGGTGCCAGCCGAGATTGACCTCGTGCAGCGGCCGGTTGTGGGTCAGCATGATGATCTCGGCGGCCGCCTGCTCCTTCACCCGGCCGGGCAGGACGTCGTCGAGGTGGACCAGCAGCTCGGCCCAGTCCCGCTCCCAGTCCGGGCGCAGCACCACCGGCGAGAGGTTGAAGTGCACCTCGTACCCGGCGTCGAGGAAGTCCGCGGCGGCGGCGATGCGTTCGGCGACCGGGCTGGTGCGCAGGTCCAGCAGCCGGGAGTCGACCGCGGGCATCACCGAGAAGCGCACTCGGGTACGGCCCTGCGGATCGAGCCCGAGCAGGTCCGGGTTGACGAACTTGGTGGCGAACGAGGCCTTGGCGGTGGGCAGTTGCCGGAACGCGGCGATCAGGTCGGCCGTGTTGTCGCAGACCAGGGCGTCGACCGAGCAGTCGCCGTTCTCGCCGATGTCGTACACCCACGCCTGCGGGTCGCACTGGGTGGGCTCCCGCTTCGGCCCCTGCGCCTGCACGTGCCGCCGGATGTGGCCGGTGATCGCCTCGATGTTGGTGAACAGCGTGATCGGGTTGGCGTACCCCTTGCGGCGCGGGACGTAGCAGTAGGCGCAGGCCATGGCGCAGCCGTTGGAGGCGCCGGGCGCGATCCAGTCAGCGGACCGGCCGTTGGGGCGGGTGGTGAGGGTCTGCCGCACGCCGAGCACCAGGACCTCGGTCTTGATCCTGGTCCAGCGGGCCACGTTGCCCTCGTTGCCGTGCAGCGCGGGGATCCGCCAGTGGCTCGGCACCTCCGTCACCGGCACGCCGGGCAGCCGCGCCATGATCCGGCGCCCGCGCGGCGAGGCCAGCGCGGCGGGCTCGGCGTACACCTCCCGCACGTCCAGCATCCGCTTCGCCCGCGGGTCGTCCCGGAATCCGCCGTCGGGCGGCCCCGCAGCGCCCGGCAGGTCCTCCCAGCCGAACAGCGCCTGCTGCTCGGGCTCCTGCTCCACGCCACCGCTCCTGTCCGCCGTCCGGCCGGGGCACCCCGGTACCGGGACCCTACGCCGCGGGGCGCCGGTCCGGGGCGGCGGCGCGGGGCGGCGGCGCGGCCGTCCGGCGGGCCGGAGTGTCGCGGGCCGGGCGGGTGCGGCGGCTGCCAGCATCGTTCGGGGCGGGGCCCCGGGCGACCATGCCGGCGCTGTCCCCGCGCAGGACGAGCACTGCGGGAGGCGGACCGGATGGCAGAGCGAACGGCGGGGCGTTCCGCGGGGCGGCCGGCGGGGCGGACGGCGGCACGGCCCCACTGGCTCTTCGGTGACCAGCTCGGGCCGCACTTCCTCGACCCCCGGCACGGCGGGCCGGACGCCGACGCGCCGGTGGTGATGATCGAGGCCCGCTCCGTACTGCGCCGCCGGCGCTTCCACCGGGCCAAGGCCCACCTGGTGCTGTCGGCAATGCGGCACCGCGCCGCCGAACTCGGCGACCGGGTCTCCTACGTGCGCGCCGAGACCTACGCGGACGGCCTGGCCCGGGCGCTGGGCACCCGGAGCGGCGGCGACGTCCGGCTGACCGTCCGCCATCCCACCTCGCGCCGGGCGCTGGAGTTCGTCAGCGGGCTGGACGGGGTGGAGGTCCTGCCGCCGAAGGGGTTCCTGGTCGACCGGTCCGACTTCGCGCAGTGGGCCGGCCGGGGCAGTGGGCACGGCCTGCGGCTGGAGTCCTTCTACCGCTGGGTGCGCGGGCGGCACGACCTCCTGATGGACGGGGGCGAGCCGGCCGGCGGCCGGTGGAACCTCGACCACGACAACCGCGAGCCGCCACCGCGCGGCAGCGCGACCCTGGACGTCCGGGGGCCGTGGCTGCCGGTCGAGGACGAGATCGACGAGGAGGTACGCCGCGACCTCGACCGCTGGGAGCGCGACGGCGAGGTGGAGTTCGTCGGCCGGGACGGCCCGCGGCGGTTCGCCGTCACCCGGCGCGAAGCACTCGCCGCCCTACGGCACTTCATCACCCACCGGCTGCCGGACTTCGGGCGCTACGAGGACGCGGTGCTCGCCGCCGACCCGGTGATGAGCCACAGCCTGCTCTCGGTGCCGCTGAACCTGGGGCTGCTCGACCCGGCCGAATGCGTGGAGCGCGCCGAACGGGCCTGGCGCTCCGGCGCCGCACCGCTGAACAGCGTCGAGGGCTTCGTCCGGCAGATCGCCGGCTGGCGCGAGTACGTCTGGCAGCTCTACTGGCACTTCGGCGAGGACTACCGGACCCGCAACGAACTGCGCCACACCACCCCGCTGCCCGGCTGGTTCCTCGACCTGGACGCGGACGCGGTCACCGCCAACTGCCTGTCCACGGTGCTGGCCCAGGTCCGCGACACCGGGTGGACGCACCACATCCCGCGGCTGATGGTGCTCGGCAGCCGCGCCCTCCAGGACGGCTGGGACCCGGCGGCGGTCACCGACTGGTTCCACCGCTGCTTCGTCGACGGCTACGACTGGGTGATGCTCCCCAACGTCATCGGCATGTCCCAGTACGCCGACGGCGGCCTGATGACCACCAAGCCGTACACCACCGGCGGCGCCTACCTGCACCGGATGACCGACTTCTGCGGCCCCTGCGCCTACCGCCCGACCGCCCGCACCGGCGACCACGCCTGCCCCTACACCACCGGCTACTGGGCCTTCCTCCACCGCCACCGCACCCGCCTCGCCGCCAACCACCGCACCACCCGCGCCGTCCAGGGCCTCGACCGCCTCACCGACCTCCCCGACCTCCTCACCCTCGCCACCCACCGCGGCGACTCCCCACCGTGACCGCCCGCGGCCCGGGAAATGCAGAAAGCCCCAGGTCGCTGACCTGGAGCTTTACCGTGGAGCGGGCGACGAGAATCGAACTCGCGCTATAAGCTTGGGAATCTTTGGCCCTTCGAGGCCAAAACCGGCCTCTGGCCTGCGGCGATACGTGATCAGATGGGTTCGTGGCGCGTCCACTTCCGACCCCTGCTGACCGTCCTCCACCGCCCGTTCTGGCACGGATCTGGCACGAGACTGATTCAGCTCTCCGCCCTGCCTCCGCCTACGGTTATACCGGTGGCGCGGTGCCGCAACTCGATGGCCTCGTTCGTAGAACCGTTGGCACGTCGGCCTTGGCCCAATGTGAGCTCTCGTCGGAACTCTACAGTTACCACGCACGGGACGAGTCACGGCGCTTCGCCGTCAGGTCACGCATCGCTCACACGGAAACCCTACGGACCGGCAAGCGGATACGAAAAGACGCACTTCCCAGCCCAGTTGCGCGGGCCATCAGAGCGTCACTCCCAACCATGGATCTCATGCCGCACATGTCAGCGACCGCATCCCTAACGATCATCAATTCAGATCCAAAAGGCTCATAATTATCAGTAGCCAACCCCGGCCGCATTTCTACAACGTTGACGTCAGCAATCCCTTGATTCGAATTCGAGAGCTCCATCACGGCATGAATGCCATCGACATGAGTCCGAACCAAAATAGTCTGATCGTTCACCGCACCTCCAGTCCTAAAGAATGACATAGAGCTTGCGGTCAGACTGAATAGAATCACCTCAAGATCCGACACCGAACCGGCCACATACAGTGGCCCATCCCAGAGATCTTCTTCAATGAGAACACCAAGCCGATCCAGAGGGGCGCGCAGCACACGCAGGGCACTGGCGGTTACTTCGTTAAGGTTTATGACTTCAATCTGGAGCTTATCGGATCGAGTAACACTCGCAGCGAGTCTCCCAAATTCCGCCGACCCAATAACGCCGCCAGATTCATTAGGAAATCCGACCCTCTCGCGCGAAAACTCGGTTGCCAATATCCCTATGGTGGCCAGTGCGCGATACAACAGACGCTCGCGCGGTACTGTCGGCAGGATCAGATCTTCCTGGTCATTTATGGGCCTTGGCGCGTGTACTGCAAGATCCGCAAGCGGCAACATCTCCGGCGCGTCCTCAGTCTCTACCAGCTTCTTAGGGACTTCACTACGCTCCCGAGCTGGCTTCAGCTCTCGCCGTTGAGCTGAGGGATGACTCCCAGCCTCTTCGTTATTCCGAATCCTCTTCCGCTCCCTGGCTGCCCAGTCCGTTGCACTTCGAGCAAACTGGCGAAGTTCGATGAAGGCCGCGTTCTCTTGAAAGCCCATTCGGTCAGTCTTGGGAACGAGCAAGCCATCCGGGTCCTCTACCGAAACCCGCCCAACGCTGGTATTAGTCGACGGGCGCAATTCCGGGCTGCGCGCCCGAAGCAAATTAAGATCCAGCCAATCGGATCCTGGATCTCCATATGGATGAACACGAAGTCCGCGATGAAATAGATGGACACCCCCCACCACACGAAGCCAAGGCCTCAAATCCGTATACCGGCGGCTCGAGTGGCGCAGGTCGAATGAACGCTTATTTAGCAGGAACATCCATAGCTCAAAAGAGGCCGGCGGGGCCTGGTATCGCAAAGGTGACTGAAGCCGGCCTCCCGGACCTTCGGGCGCCACATCAATATGCTCCCCCCGCGTAATTACCTGACCCTTCCAGTCATAGAGAACGGTACTCGCAAATCCCTGCTCATCGATGTGAGCTTCCAGCTTATATTCAAATTCATCAAAGAAGCTCCGATTTACCGCATCGGAAACTCGATCAAAATGTGGAGCTATGAGCGATGCGGTGAAATCTGTCACCTCGTCATCGAAAAACCCTGTAAGCAGTCGCATGGCGCGAGCAAGTCGCTCCATCTGCTCGTTGTCAAAGCCCTGTCGTAACCGATGCACGGTCACCGATGTGCCGGGGGATCGTCGCGTCGGCTCACTGACAACCGTGAGTTCTACTTCCTCGACCGACCGCACCGAGTCATAGTCGGACCAATCGATGACTAGTGTGTGCTCCACGCCAGGCTCGCCGCGTGGGCGAGAGACGAGCTCAACGCGACGGCCCAGGCGCAACGCTGCCAACCGGCCGAGGCCCTTCTCCCCGATCCTGCGACGGCTAGAGCGAGTGTTCGGGGATCCGGACTTCGTCGACTTCCCAATGAGGAGGAATCCCTCACGAATATCCTCAGCCGTCATTCCATCGCCATCATCCTCAACGACGAGAGTCCCGCCAGGCTGACTGGCATTGTGGAGCCGGACAACGCACCGTTTCGCATCGGCATCGTAAGCGTTACGGACCAGCTCGATCACTCCAAGGTCTGGGTGCGGGATCAGCTCCTCGCCCAGGCGGATCAGGATCTCCGGTGCAAAGCGCAGATGAGTGCTCAAGTGTCCTCCCCAAGTCAGATCCGCCCACGTCCGTGGACTCTCTAGAGGCACGACAGCGTAACCATGTGCACACAGCCGCGTACTCTGCTGCTAGATAACTCCTGTGCTAAGCAGGAAATTTGGCTGATTTTCGCCTAGGATCAACGTTTCGTGGGGTCCACCGTCGCTCAGCCTTCGGCAGGACGAAGGCGAGCACTCCAAAGGCCAGGCTGGTGCGCCAGCTGAACACCGGCCTCCAGGAGCGGCCCAAGGCGGTGGGCACCGTGACGATCCATGCGGCTGGCAGAAAAATGACGCAACCGAGTTCGGTGGCGAAACACGAGCGAGCGCCCGATGCCTGCTGTAGAGGCGGTCTTCCCGCGGGCCCCTTCCGTACCCGACACTGCTGACCGGGAGCTTCGGAGGGGGAACTACATGGCCAAGCGAGGCGGACGTCGCTCATCCGCGCGGAGGCGCCAGAACAACCAGTGGATGGCAAGCGCCATTGGCGCCGGTGTTCTGGTGCTTCTCCTCGCGGCCTACTGGTCGCTGATCTGGCCGTACCTCCTCGGCGCGGCCGGGATCAGCGGTGTTGGCGCGCTGGGTTGGCGACTGTGGCGCACTGACCGCCTCCTTCGCAGCGGCGATCGGAAGTGGCGGGCCGAGGAGTTAGTGCGGGCCGGCCACCGGACGTTCGCCGACGTGGACAAGATGACCGGCACCGAGTTTGAGGAGCTGGTCGCCGGCCTCTGCCGCCGGGACGGGTGCTTCGAGGTCCAACGTGTAGGCGGGGCCGGCGACAACGGGGCCGACGTGCTCGGCCGCCTTCCGGACGGACGCAAGATGGTGATCCAGTGCAAGCGCTACGCGCCTACCGCCTCCATCGCGAGCCGTGAGGTGCGCGACCTCCTGGGTGCCAAGCAGCACTTCAAGGCCGACATCGCCATCTTCGTCGCCACCACTCGCTTCACCCGCCCCGCCGAGACCTTCGCCCAGGAGAACGGGATCATCGCCATCCACCGCGACCACTTCGGCGTCTGGAACAACGGCGCCACCCTGGAGTCGCTGACCCACGTCAACGGAGCAGGCCAAGGTGACACGCGCCATCGCGCCCAGTGGAAGAAGACCTACCAAGCCGACAACTGACCTCTGCTGAAACGCCATCAGCCGCGCCTGGCTAACCGATACCGTTAGCGTGTGGCCTCGATGAACGACACCGTTGACCTGCCGGTCCTGCCCGCTTCCCGCGATGACTGCCAGGACCGCTTGGCATTGATCTTCCCAAGGGAGAGCACCGGCCGCCCAGACGCCGCCAGCCCGGCTGCGGCCGCCATCGTCTTCGCCGCTCTATACGTCGGCTCTGTCAGTCATTCACGCCCGTTCAGCCTGGCCCTAGTGGCTGGCATGAGTGATCCAGTAGCAAGCCACCGCGGCGTCCGCGAACGGCGCGCTTACTACGATGCAGCCCTTTCGGCGAGCCCGGACAAGAAAATCGGCCAGATCTGCATGGCCGCGGGCTTCGACCGGGGCTCCGCATGGTACAAACCCAATAGCCGAGAAACGCTGCGCACCGGCGCACTGCAAGCTCTGCGAAGCCTCGGGGCGATTCTGGTTGCGGACGCACCAACTAATTCAGCACGGCCGCGCTATTATCTCGACCCCGACTTCGCAGCCCTCTTCGACTCAGCCATCAAAGACGGGCCTCTCCAGTCCTTGATCGAGCATTGGCTCGCCCAGACTGCGATCCCTCTTCAGCGAGTTGCGCATCATGCCGAGCGGCCAGCCGTGGGTAGCACGTTCGGTCTGGCTGACGCCTACAGGGCAGTGGTCTCTGGCCGCCTCGGTGACTTGATCGGCCAGCGCGAATGCAGATGGCTGGACGCCAAGAAAGAAGGCTACAAGCTGGGGAACCCCGCCGCTGATGCGGAGCTATGCAAGGATATTGCAGCCTTTGCAAACCTGGGTGGCGGACTCGTGCTGGTGGGATTCGAGACCCGCATGGAGGGGCAGACCGAGGTGCTCGCTTCGGTGGCCCCGCTCGCAGCAGGGGCAGTCGACTTGGCTCGCTATCGAAAGCTAGTGCGTCAATGGGTCGTCCCGCACGTTCGCGGACTTGAGATCGATTGGGTTTCAACCAGTACGGATTTCGGTGTAATTTCGATCTATGTTCCGCAGCAGATGGATTCCGATAAGCTATTCTCAGTTTCGAGCAGGAAATCGCCTAACGCTATTCGTGTGCCGATTCGGGATGACGATGGAACACACTGGCTTTCGGCATCGGAACTCCAGAGGCTGATCTCGCTGGGCTGGAACGCCTCTGCTTGAGAGCACGCGCGTCTCCTTGCTGCTGACGAACAGCTCATCGTCAGCAGCAAGGAGAAACTGCAGCCGTCTCACGGCTTTGCTGGTGTGGAGTTCTACCTAAGACGCTCCAGGAACTCCGTACGGCCCCAGGAAGCGCTCTCCATTGAAGTGGATCAAGTGGTCATGGTTATCAGCGCACCAGACATCGGTTTCCCAGGCGATAGACCCCAAGTACTTTCGAAGTTCAGTTTTGGTAGGGAAGGCCGAGATAAAGACTGGGCCCACTCCCTTTGATTCGGCGCCAGCAAAGAGGGACTTCAGCTCCGCGTGACGCTTTGAATCAACCGGCCCGTGGCTGGATGCCGCTTCTATAAGGACCAGCCATTTCCTGTCCGGAAGGTAAACCACAAGATCAGGCATCTTGCCATGCGCGTCGACGGTCACGCCGAGCTCGGCAAGCATTTCCTTCTCAAAGTAGCTCCACTTGTCGTCAGCATCGCCGACATAGAGCACATGCCCGCCCGGCGTGTAGCGCGAGCAGAACTCGTCAATTATCTCTTTGATGAGGACGTTCTGGCCGCCTGGGCTGAGAAAGATCGGCTCGCCGTTCGGAAGCGTCACGGGAATTCGTGACATTTCGCGCGCGCTGGCATAGATAGACTTCAGCCCTGGGAGCTTTTCCAGGTACTTCTGGAGCCGTCCAGGGAATCCCTCTTTTCCGTAGGATGAGATCAGCTCAAGCGCGGCCGGTTCGATCTGGTAGCAGTTCTTCGGGGAATTTACTGCCCGCTTAGGGTCGTCGGGATTGGCGACGACCAGGCCAGCTTCGATGAACTGGTGGAGAGTGAATCGCCGAATCGTTTCGCGACTATTGGCCTTGTAGTCCTTGTCGTACTCGTCGCGCAGCCACTGCATCAGGGCGACGGTGCGGACCATCGGACTCTGGGCCTCTTCCCATGCCTGCTCCGGAGGCAGATCGAGGAGCGCTAGCAACACCAGTGCAGAGCGTTCATTACACCGCTCTGAGTCAAAATTCAGGGCGCGCAAAATATCGCGCGCCTCCTCGATCCTTGTGGCGATGGGCGAGTCGTCCATACCCACGGACAGCTGCTGGCTCACTGAGCTCCGATCACTGGATTCCGTACGTGCTTCTCAACGAGCTTATCGATCATCTCCTGGTCTGGGAGCGGTCCACTATTCCACTCCCGCCCAAGAGCCACTAGCTGTTCGCGGTTCGGATACCGCAGGTTACGTAGGTCAGTCACGTTGATCTGCGTATGCCCATTGAATCGGCGAACGAGCTGGTCCAGGAGGGTGGAGTTCAGCCACAAGCAAAGGCCGTGGGCGAGCTCTGACGCCAGACCATCGCCACCCTCGTGAAAGACATTTACATGATTCTCAAAGCCAATTCGAGAATCCGGGCTGCACGCCGGGTCGTAGACCGAGGCGACAACTCTTCGCTTCTCCTCCTTTGAGGAGAGCCTCTTCACCACTACATAATAACCTGGAGGGAACGTCATCTTCCGAGTGGAATCATCGAGCATGATGGCGTTACACTTTTTGGCGCCCTGCACTGGCCATGTGACGCGACCGTCCCGCATGTGCAACGGATAAATCAAAGGAGCAGCGCCATCCTCCGGGTCCTGACGGAGGGCTTCCTTGCTCCTGAAGTCAACAACGCGACCAGTTGAGACCTCCAGTGAAGTCTCAGAGAGGCTGGCCGGCAAGGCAGCAAGAGCAGCGGCGAGCTCGGTGTCAGAATCCTCTGCACTGATGTGGATGAAGAACTCAGCGTCCCCGGGGTGGACAATCTCCTCGTACGCCACTACACGCTCTCGCAGCGGGTCCGTGTATCCGGCGCTTGTGGAGACCGTGACGGCCGGACGGTCTCCACTGACCTGCCTCGCAGCGGTGAAGATGACATTCTCTTGCAGTACATCAGTGTCGGCGAACACAGTTCGCCTTGACTCAAAGACATGAAGCCTGTCGAGATGCATATTCCCGAGGAAGAATTTGCGGAAATTTCTAAAGTAGGCCCCATTTGCAAAGCTTCTTGGGGTGATGGCCGCAAGATGGCCACCAGGTGCCAAGAGTGTCACCCCAAGCGCCAGGAACGCCGAGTAGAGGTTCGATGTCTCTGTTGCAGTCGCCTCTACCGACTGGCGCTCGCGCGAGCTGCGCGCCAGCTTTCGATACGGCGGGTTCATGATGACGACATCGAACTTCTCCAAGGGCGTCCCAAGGAGTGTGGTCTCGGTGGTCGCCCACTCAATGAAGTCTCCGCCGACGAGCTCGTACTCGACGTGGGTTCCCGTGGCAGCACCTGCCTTGACGCAGTCTTCGAGCGTCGCGCGTAGGGCGCTGTGCACCCCAGGGTCCACCTCGCATGCGACAAGCGACAATGCCAGGTCTGGGCGTTCTTTAATGCATCGCGCCACGACCGATGCTGTGAGCGAGCCGGCGCCAGCACCCGGGTCCAGCAGTCGAACAGTACCCCCAGCGGGAAGGCGAACCAGGGATGCGATGAAGTCAGCAACCGGTGCAGGTGTGAAGAACTGGCCCAACTTACTGCGCTGTTTGGCGTCCAGCTCCGCTGAGGCCGACTGCCGACGCTCCTCGGTCCGCTGAACGAGGGGGTGCACGTCGCCTGCTACCTGTGTTGCCATGCGTGAAGCCTACGCACTGGGGGTGGGTACCATCCAGAAAACCGTCACTCGTACGAGCAGACTCCGGCTTCAGCACCTACCTGAAACGGCGAGCTGGGTCCGTGTGTGCTCCAGTCCAGCGGTGTGTCGACGGTGGCGCGCAGAGGCCAAGGTCACACATCGAGTGCTCTCGGAAGGCACAGGGCCGCGCTCAGAGGAAGTCAGCTCCCCCTGAGCGCGGCCCCGACTGTTGTTGTGGCCAGTCAGCCCCGGCGCAGTGCTTCGGTGAGGCGGTTGGCGGCTTCGATGATGGCCTGCGCGTGCATACGGCCCGGGTGGCGGGTCAGACGCTCGATGGGGCCGGAGACGGAGACGGCGGCCACCACGCGGTTGGAGGGGCCGCGGACGGGCGCGGAGACGGACGCGACGCCCGGCTCCCGCTCGCCGATCGACTGGGCCCAGCCGCGGCGCCGGACGCCGCTGAGCGCGGTGGCGGTGAAGCGGGCGCCCTGGAGGCCGCGGTGGAGCCGTTCGGGCTCCTCCCAGGCGAGCAGGACCTGGGCGGCGGAGCCGGCCTTCATCGGCAGGGTGCTGCCGACCGGGACGGTGTCGCGCAGGCCGGAGAGCCGCTCGGCGGCGGCGACGCAGATGCGCATCTCGCCCTGCCGGCGGTAGAGCTGTGCGCTCTCGCCGGTGACGTCTCGCAGGTGGGTCAGGACTGGGCCCGCGGTGGCGAGCAGCCGGTCCTCGCCCGCCGCGGCGGAGAGTTCGGAGAGTCGGGGGCCGAGGATGAATCGGCCCTGCATGTCCCTGGTGACCAGGCGGTGGTGTTCGAGTGCGACGGCGAGTCGGTGGGCCGTGGGCCGCGCCAGACCGGTGGCGGCGACCAGCCCCGCCAACGTGGCGGGGCCCGACTCCAGTGCGCTGAGCACCAGAGCGGCCTTGTCGAGAACGCCGACGCCGCTAGAGTTGTCCATACCATGATATTGCAGTCTCATTCAGCGAGACGCAAGTCCGATCGGCCTGCAAGCTAGGTCCGTCACGGCCCAGCGCAGCCCTCGCAGTCCCAGATACTGGACACAGTCGCACGGTTTGGGCTGCTCTGAGCGCAACCTGCTCCAGGACGAGCGCTTGGGTCGACTAGCGAGCATTCCGGTGTCGCTATATCAACCAGACAACGACAGCACGCGGGTTGCGGGCAGGCCGTGAAGGGCGACGAGCCTCATCCGGTCATGGACGCTTCGGCGCAAACAAAAGCCCCGCTGCAATCTCTCAATTGAGATGCAGCGGGGCTCGAAGAGAAAATCGGCGGCGTCCTACTCTCCCACAGGGTCCCCCCTGCAGTACCATCGGCGCTGAAAGGCTTAGCTTCCGGGTTCGGAATGTAGCCGGGCGTTTCCCTCTCGCTGTGACCACCGAAATGTTTTGGCCGACGAATCTGTGTAGCTCGCCATTGCCTCGGCAGTTATGTTACATGAGTCCCCAGGTCCTGAGGAAACAGCGTCCAGTCGGCCCAAGCGAGAGCAGCACGACGGCTGGCCGCGTTCGCTCACCGCCAGGGTGTCCCAGACTGGCGTAGTGGTGGGGCAAGCCTGCCCCCACCACCACGCCACATTTCGTCACGCGTCGATGCGGGCGATCTTTCGGCCTGCCTTGAGGTAGAAGGTCGCTTCCCCAGCGATGTCGGCCTCGCTGACGAGGGCGGACAGCGGCTGCTGGGTGGCGTCCTGGTCGAGCTGGGTGGTGTGCTGTTCGCCGTCCGCAGTTTCGGCGATGAGGCGGAGGTCGTTCTGGGCGGCGACGCGGCGGGCGGCGGAGTTGCTGGGGGCGAAGTCCAAGACCTGAGTGAGCAGGGTGACCAGAGGGGTCTCGGCGTGCTCCTTGAGGGAGATGGCCGGGAGGTTCTGTGCTTCGCCGAAGGTCCGCTTGGAGAAGCGGGCGGTGAACTCCGCGCGGGCTGCCTCGGCGGCCTTCAGGCCGTGGAGGGTGGCGGTGACCTCGCCGGCGAGGATGCGCTTGACGGCCATGGGGTGCGCGGTGCCGTCGGTGACGCGCGCGGTGACGGTGGCGATCTCCTCGTCGGTCCACTCGGTGAGCTGCCTGAGGTAGGGCTCGACGAGGTGGTCGGGGATGGACATCAGGCGGCCGAAGATCTCGTCTGCCGCGGAGGAGAGTCCGACGTAGTTGCCCTTGGACTTGCTCATCTTGGAGCCGTTGCCGTCAGTGCCCTCGATGAGCGAGGTGGTGATGATGACCTCGGGGGCCTGCTCACGGATCTCCATGACCTTGCGGCACATCTGGAGGTTCAGCAGCTGGTCCACGCCACCGAGTTCGACGTCCGCAGTGATGGCCACGGAGTCAAGGGCCATAACGACGGAATACACGAACTCGGCGACCGACAGGCCGTCGCCGGAGGCTAGACGGCTGCGGAAGTCCTCGCGCTGGAGGGTCATCGAGACCGGGACACGGGCCAGGATGCTCACCAGTTCGGGGAGGCTGACCTTGTTCAGCCACTCACCGTTGAAGCGGAGGTCGGCGCGCTCGAAGTCGATGAACGGGGTGACCTGCTGCTGGTAGCCACTGAGGTTGTGGGCGATGTCGGCGTCGGTGAGCTCCGGGCGCTCGGAGGAGCGGCCGGACGGGTCGCCGATCTTGGCGGTGACGTCGCCGATGATGAAGACGACGTGGTGGCCCATGCGCTGGAACCGGGACGCGATGATGATCGGCACCGAGTGGCCCAGGTGGACGTCCGGGGACGTGGGGTCGATGCCGTACTTGACCACGAGCGGCCGACCCTCTGTCTGGGCAGCCGTGATCTTCGCCGCGAGCGCCGACGCGGAGGGGATGACGTTGATCGCGCGGCCTTCGACCAGCGCGGCCTGTTCGGCCGGGGAAAGGTCAGTGAGGTCCAGCGAGCGGCGACGATAGGTCTCTTCCAAGAGCCTGGCGACCGTATAGTCCGCGGCCAGGTCCGATCCCTTGAGGATCTCCATGGCGCGGACTACGGATTCGCTGAGACGGCTCATGGCGTCGTTACGCTCCTGGGTCTGTCGGCTGACGGGACCAGCAGGTATGGGGGAACACGTGATTTTAGCAGCGCGGCATACCGCGCTGCATTTACTTGATCACATTCCGCTTTGGCCGAGCGGCAGAGGAATCGTCGGCGCCGCGGCGGTGGCTACGGCTGGCGGGGGTGGGGCGAGCGGGCGGTCGCGGGCAACGCTGGCGAGGGTGCGGAGCCAGGCGGTGAACGGGGCGCGGCCGCGGAGGGAGTGGTAGAGCATCGCGGTGAGAGGGCGAAGAGCGTGGAGGCGGTGGCCTTGCTGGAGGTGGGCTTCCACGCGGTGGCCGGCGGAGCGGGCCCGGTAGCGGCGGGCGATACGGCGCAGAGTGGCGGCGGTGGCCCAGGTTGGCGGGGTGGCCGTGAGGGCGACGAGACGGTGGGCGAGGTCAGCGCAGACGTCGGCGCGGTAGTGCTGGGAGGCGCCGTTGAGGGTTCGGTCGGTCATGCTCGCCGGGTGGAGCCGGTAGTTCACGAGGGGCTCGGTCAGGGTGTGGCCGTGGCCGGCGTCGCGCAGCGCGTGGAAGTGGATCTCGTTGGTGACGGGGAGAAGGGTGCGGGCTGCGTCGCGGCGGACGAGGAGGGTGCTGGTGTTACCGCCGGGGTGGGGCTCGGGCAGTAGCGGGAGGCCGTCGACGCCGACGACGGTCTCCCAGTGGTCGATCAGGAGGCGGCCGGGGGTGATGGCGGCGGCGCAGGTGCGGAGTTTTGCGGGGTGGAACCAGTCGTCGGCGTCGAGGGGTGCGATCCAGTCGCCCTCGGAGAGGATCACGGCGTCGCTGAGGGTCTGGGCGAACCCTCGCTGGGGGCGGCGCACGACGCGGACGTAGTCCTGGTGGCGGCGGCAGACCTCGGGGGTGTCGTCGGTGGAGCCGTCGTCGATGACGAGGATCTCGTGGAGTGTGTACTGGCCGGGCTGCTGCTCCAGGCAGCTGGTGATGGCACGGTCGAGGTAGCGGCCGTAGTTGTGGCAGAGGATCACGCAGGAGATCCGGGGCAGCGGCGACGGGGTGTTCGTCATCGGCGGCCGCCCTCGTAGAGCGCGAGGTAGGCGGCGAGGACGTCCTTGTGTTCCTGGGCGCGGTAGTCGAGAAAGTCGTGGTCGAGGCGGCGTGGGGTGGCGGCAGCTCGGGCGGTCGCGGATTCCAGGGCGGTCAGGAAGCGTTCGCCGAAGAGGTTGGGGTGGCCGGTGGTCCAGTCGAACCATTCGGGTTCGGGGACGGCCTGGCCGTGCCGCTGGTGGAGGCGGTGCTGCTCGGCGAGATGGCCGACGCGGGCGCAGACCGGGATGAGGCCAAGGTCGAAGGCGAGTTCCAGTTGGCCGGAGTGGGTGCCCCAGAGGTAGGGGAGCAGCAGGAGGTCGCTGGCGAGCGCGGCGTCCAGCACGTCGGCGTCGGTGGGGTACGGGCGCATCGTGATCCGGATGCGGGGGTCGTGGCGGGCGGTGTCCAGGAGCGCGAGCAGGGGGTTGGGGGTGGTTCGGGTGAAGTCGGCGGGGCTGGCGGCGCGCAGGAGGAGATGCAGGGTGTGGGCGGGGTCGCTGGTGGCGAGAGACCAGTTGACGACGGGTGAGATCTGGTCGCGGTTGGCGCGGGTGGCCCCGTACAGGAGGGTGCGGACGCCGGCGCCGGGGAGACGATCGCGGTGGCGGAGGGTGTCGGGCGGTACGACGTAGCCGTGCGGAATGACGGTGGCGGGAGGCTCGGCGCCCAGGAGGGCGGCGAGGTCAGCGCGGGAGCCTTCAGTGAGGCAGATCCAGGGGACGTCGGCGGCGAGGAGCAGGCTCAGGCGAGTGATGAAGGCGTCGGCCCCGTCGCTGGCGGCGCCGAACATGGGGCGGGTGTCGTGGGCGGTGAAGACCACGCGGACGCCGGCGGTGGCGCAGGCGTCGAGGAGCCGCTCCAGGACGGCGGGGGTTTCGAGGTCGACGTGGTGGAGGTGGAGGACGTCGAGCCAGTCCAACGGGGCGTGGTCGAGGATCCAGGAAGCGGTGACGTCGGCGGGGACGACGAGGCCGGGGCGGATCTCGGTGGGCTCGGCGGTGGTGTTCAAGGCGTGGATGCCGGGGCCCTGGAGCTTGCGGGCGTAGGGGGTGCGGGCAGGCAGGTGGACGACCCGAAGGCCGGAGGCAGGGAGAGCGGTGGTGGCGGTCATCGGCGGACCTCGGGCAGGCCGACCGTGACGAGCTGGGTGGACAAGCCGTGGGAGGCGTCGTCGCTTCGGGTGATGCCGGCGTAGTGGATCTCGAAGCCGCGGGCGCGCAGGAGGGCCTGGAACTCGTCGCTGGCCCATTCGCGGACATGGCTGGGGTTGCGGGGCGGCCCGGCGGCGTCGTAGCCGCTGCGGAACTCGCGGGCGGGGGTGGAGAATACGGCGGCGGAGCAGCCGTCGGACAGGAGGTTGCGGGTGAGCGTGAGGAGCGGGAGCGGGTCGAGGAGGTGCTCGATGACGTCGGAGCAGACGACGATGGAGCCTCGCAGGAGATCGGGCGCGAGGTGGAGGTGTTCGGTCTTCTCCAGGTCGGCGTCGATCCACTGGCCGAAGGGGTGTTTGTCGCGGCTCCAGGCGAGGTTGTCGCCGAAGTCGACTCCGATGTACGTCCAGTCGGGGTGTTCGGCGGCGAGGGCGGCGAGTTTGCCGGCGCGGCCGCAGCCGAGGTCGATGAGGGTGTCGAGACCGGAGTGCTCGGCGAGGGTCGCGGCGTACGGATAGACGTCGGGCTGCCAGGTGACGTCGTCGTCGGTGGTGTCGGGGAAGTACTCCACGGTGGTCCGGTGGCGGTAGCCGTCCCGGATGTGGTGGGTGGTGGCGTCGCCGAGGGGCTGACGGGAGAGGACGGGGTACGGCGCCGGGGACAGCGCAGGAGTGGTGGACACGGTGGATTCCTTCGGTTGCGTCACGGCTGAGGCCAGAGCGAGAAGATGCCGATCAGGCGCTCGGTGAGTTCCTCGCGGAGCTCGCGCCAGCGGTGGCCGCCGGCGCGGCGGGCTTCGGTGGCCAGGTCGTAGGCGTGGCCGCCGGTCTCGGGCAGGCAGGCGAACATCTGCAGCAGGGCGGAGGTGTCGTCGTCCGGCCCGGAGTCGGTGTCGGCTGCGAGCAGGGCCCGGATGTCGTCGGGCGGCAGGGCGGCAGTGATGCCGGAGCCAGGGATGCTCTTGCTCATCTTCGGCAGGCCGCCGAGTCCGGGGATCATCTTGGTGTAGATGCCGGAGAGGCGGTCGGCGGGCAAGCCCCAGCGTTCGGCTCCGCGCCGGGCGAGTGTCACGTACTTGTGCTCGTCGACGCCGAGGGAGACCAGGACGTGGCGGTCCTGGGCGAGCAGGTGGACGAAGTCGGCGGCCATGAGGAGGGTGGCCTGCTTCATGCCGTAGGTGAGGTGGTCGAAGACCCCGTGGTTGCGGTAGAAGCCGGAGAGGTCCTCCTCCGCCCAGCTGAAGTCGGCGTCGTCCAGGTGGCGGGAGAGCAGGAATGCGGTGGCCAGGACGTCGGTGTTGCCCTCCTGTCGACGAAGGACTCCGCGCTGCTCGTCGAAGCCGAGACGGCGTACGAACTCCTCGTACTGGTCCGCCAGTCGACGGACTTCGGCCAGCGGGGTGCGGCGGGCGTTGTAGGAGTCGAGGTCGCCGAGCACGACCTGGACGTGCAGTCCGTGCTGCTGGAGCGTGACGGCGCGCAGGAGTTGGAAGACGGTGCCGGCGTGCGGCGGGCCGCCGAGGCCGACACCGGTGGTCACGGTGGCCGGCTTCCCGCTGGCGACGGCGGTCGCGAAGCCCCGGGCTCCGGTGTGGCACATCCACTTGGTGCGCAGGTCGTCCGGGCTCAGGTCAGCGAGCGGGAAGTCGATGGCGCCGAGGGCGGGTTCGGCGTCGGCCTCCGGGATAACGCTGCCGCTGGCGGCAGGAGTGGTCTCGGGCGCGATGCGCTCGTAGTTGTGGCTGGCGATGACGTCGTCGTAGTACGCGGAGTCGAACTTCATGGTGCGGTCACTTCCTTCTCCGAGGAGGTCGTGGTGGAGGTGCCAGTGGTGGAACGTGATGCGAAGGCCCGGCGGACGAGGGGCTCGAAGCCGTCGGCGAGGAGGTTGCCGAGGACGGTGTTGCTGGGCGCGGCGACGCTGCCGAGATCGGCGGTGACGGTGCCGTCGGCCAGGACCCAGACCCGGAAGGGATAGGGGTCCTCGGGAGCGCGGGTCGGCTGGTCGTACACCTGGATTCCGGTGCCGGACAGCAGGCCGCGGACGTGGGCGACGGCCTCGGTGAACGCCTCGCGGTCGTAGGCGTAGAGGTCGGCCTTGCGGGAGTTGGCGCGGCCGATCGGCCGGTACTGGGAGATCAGCCAGTACTCCACCGGCGTACGGACGGCGAGGCCGGTGATCGTTTCGGCGAGGCTGGGGAGGGTGGCCAAGGAAGCGGCTGTGGTGAACGTGTTGAAGGCGAGGCGGCACCGGTCAGAGACGAGCAGGGCGATGTTGGCCTTGAAGGCGGCGAAGTAGCCGCTCCCGCGGAACCAGTCGGCGCTGTGCTCGTCGGGGCCGTCGACGGCCAGGGAGTAGAGGGTGACGTGGTCGCGCAGGGCCGCGTAGCGGTCGGCGAGCAGGAGACCGTTGGTGTGCAGGTTGGTCTCGAAGCCTGCGGCTTGGGCGTGCTGGAGTGCGGGCTCCAGGTGGTTGTCGTAGGGCATGACCGGGTCGCCGCCGGTGAAGACGATTCGGTGGGCGTCCGACTCGGCGCGGACACGGTCGATGACGCGGCGGACCGTGGCCTCGTCGGTGTGCACGCGGTTGCGTTCGCGGTAGCAGAAGCGGCATACCCCTGGAGATTCGGGCGTCTTGGGCAGGTCCCAGGCGTTGCAGTCGGTGTTGAGGACCAGGTGCACGATGCCGAGTTCGTCGCGGGTCAGCATGCGGTCGTCTCCCTGTCGGAGGACGGAACGGCGAGGCGTCCGAAGGCGGGGGCGTTCTGGGGCGAGCGGCGCGGGGCGGACACGGTCGAGGTGGCCCGGTGGTCGCCGGGGAGTCGCAGAAGGGCATCGACCGTGCGCGGGGCGCCGCCGGTGAGGGATACGAAACGGCGCAGGGTGTCCAGGGCGGCACCGTCGTCCAGGACGGCATGCGCGGTGTCCAGGCCAGCCCGCAGGGTGGGGACTGCGCGGGCGGTCAGCATGAGTACAGCCGCGTTGAGGGCGACCGTGCGCCGGGCCACTGCCGGGGCGCGGCTGGCGAGGAGGCGCACGACGGCCGCGACGTTGGCGCGCGGATCGGTGCGCTGCGCAAGGGATCCGAGGTCGACGACGGGGGCCACGGCACCGGCGGCCTCGGCGACGGCGCGCCCGAACTCCGGGTCTTCCTGGCCAGCTGTCAGGCGGCAGACGCGGATGGTGCCGCCGGGGATGAGTTCGTCGACCTGACTGCCGGGCACGGGTGAGGAGTTGACGACGGTGACGTCGCCGAGGCCGAGCCGGTACAGCAACCGCGCGGACACCCCGACCGCCGGATGGGACAGGCCGTAGACGAAGCCATGGCAGGCCACCGGGCTCAGCAGGGCAGGGAAGCCCAAGCTCAGGGCGTGTACGGCCTGGAAACGGCCGCCATAGCGTCGGTCGAACTCCGGTACCCGGTGCTCGATGGAGAAGAATCCGAAGCCGCACTCCCCCGCGATGTCCACCATGGCCTGCGCCGGGACGGTCTCGCAGTGCGCGCCCACCACGTCCATGAAGTCCCGGGAGCCAGCCGCCGCAGCGACGTCGACCTGGCCAAAAAGGTCGTGTGGGTGCGCCGCGCGGCCCCCGAACTGACCACCGGTGAGCGGGCCGTAGGCGATCCGAAGTCCAAGGCCGGCAAGCGCGCCGTCGGCATCCCGCCCGAGATCGTCCCGGAGTTCGAGCACCACCTGGCCCGCTACGCGCAGGACGGTGACGACGGCCTGCTGTTCATCGGCGAGCGCGGAGCCCCGTTCCGCCGATCGACCTTCGGCCGCAAGTGGCGCAAGGCCCGCGCGAAGATCGGCATGGACGACCTCCACTTCTACGACCTGCGCCACACCGGCAACGTCCTCGCCGCCAGCACCGGCGCCAGCCTCAAGGACCTCATGACCCACATGGGCCACGCCTCCGTCCGCGCCGCACTGATCTACCAGCACGCCACCGCCGAGCAGCAGACCAAGATCGCCAACGGCATCAGCGCCGCCGTCGTCGACATCCGCACCCGCCGCCGACGCCCTCCCTCTGACACTCCCAAGGAGGCCCGCGAGGCGTAGAAGCCCAGCCGCGAAGAAACCCGGCCAGCCATCGCGCTGGCCGGGGTCTTTCGGTGTGGTCGGGAGGACTGGTCAGCTGAATCGCGGGGGCTTCGGCACTCGACGACATCACGATTCAAGGTCCGTAAGGGCCGATATGGCGGACAGCGACTATGCCGCCGACGCCGTCTCGATGCTCTGCACAATCCCTGGTGGCAGGACGGCTCTGGCGGGGCCACTATCGGGGGAGGCAAGGTAGTTCAGGAGTCGCGCTGGCCGCTCCGGTCGGCCCAGCGGGACCGGTTCGACGCGACGCCACCCTCTGGCGGATGCCGCCTTGATGGCCGTCAAGTATGTCGTTTCACTCATGCGACCCAAGGTCCGAGCACGCATGAGCAGAGCGGCCAGGGACACCTGCCAGAGCCGCTTGAGTTCGAAAAGGGCCGGCCAGTCAACCGTGGTCGGCAACTGATCGCGGATCTCGTCAGCAGGCATGAGGAAGGCCGCTGCGAATTGGTGGGCCTGGGTCTCAACCTCCTTGACGCCCCAGATCTGCTGGCCGTGCAGGACAAGATGGGCGAGTTCGTGCGCACCGTCGAACCGGGACCGGGCGCGGTCGTTCTTGTCAGTGCCCAGGACGATGACTGGATGGTCAGGGAAGGGCAGGGAGAAGGCATCGACGTCTGCGGTGCCGAGCGGAAGGCGGATCACGGCGACCCCGTGCGCCTCCAGCAGCCCGACGACATCCGAAACCGGGCCTGAGGGGACGCCCCAGAGTGACCGGACCTGGGCTGCGACCCGCTCGATCTCAGCTGCACCAGCATCCAGGCCGCTCACGGGAATCGTTGGCAGGTCAGCTGTAGCGAAGCGCCCTGCGGTGGCCGCGCGGGCGGCGAGGTCGTGAGCGACGAGAGCAATCGCTCGGGCGCGGCGGCGGTCAACCACTGATGTCCGGCGCAGCGACCGGAAGAAGCCCTCATGGCTCTCGGCCGCCGACTCACGGAAGAAGCCTGGAGGTACCCCGAGGATCTGACACAAGTCGTCGATCGTCTCCGGACTCGGACGCGCCGCAGCGCTCTCGAACTGGCTGATCGCGGCAGGTGTGAGCCCAGCCTCGCGAGCCAGCTGTGCCTGGCTCAGCCCGGCCAGCTCGCGGGCGGCGCGAAGGCGTGTCCGTTCGAACGCCTGCGTACTCATCTCTCCCCTTGGTTGATCTTGTTCCCCACATCTTGGCGGATCGTGGAGGCCGTAGGTGCCCTCGTGGGCTCCCCGGGCGAAAGCGTTGCACCCTCAGTATAGAAAGATGCGCGGAAAACCATGCCGTGATATTAAGTACAATCGATAGTGGAGGCCGACCCCGGATGGGCCGGTCCGCGCGGGTGAGGACACGGGGGCAACAGAGGGTGACCGAGCGGTTTCAGATTCTGAGCTTGGATGGCGGAGGTTTTCGGGGCATGTTCTCCGCGGCGGTCCTCGCACGCCTAGAGGACGATCTCGGCGTGCGGATCACTGATCACTTCGACTTGATCGCGGGCACCTCGACGGGCGGGATCATCGCGCTGGGCCTCGGTCTCGGGCTGTCCCCCCGGGAGATCCTCAGCTTCTATACCGTGCACGGCCCGCGGATCTTCCGTGACCGCAGTCGGTTGCGCGGCCTCCGGCACCTGCTTCGGGCTAAGTACGGCTCCGGGCCGCTGCGGTCGGCGCTCACCGAGGTCTTCGGTGAGCGAACCTTCGGGGAGAGCACCAAGCGGCTGGTGATCACCTCGTACAACATCGCAGCCGATGACGTCTACCTCTTCCGGACCCCGCATCTACCCACCCTGAAGCGCGACTGGCGAGAGAAGGCCGTGAACGTCGGGCTGGCCACCTCCGCCGCGCCGACCTATCTGCCGGGAATGCCGTTGGACGGAGCGCGGCTCATCGACGGCGGGGTGTGGGCGAACAACCCGACCATGGTCGCGCTGACAGAGGCAGTGGGACCGCTCTCCGTTCCGCTCGAGGCGATCCGCGTGTTCAGCCTCGGTACCACGATCGACGTCCGCCGCCGCCACCGCCGTCTCGACCGTGGCGGTCTGCTGCCCTGGGCCAGCGACGCCGTGGAGGTGCTCATGCGGGCGCAGAGCGAGAGCGCTGCTAAGCAGGTGCGGCACCTCGTCGGGAAGGACAACGTCCTCCGCCTTAATCCGACGGTGCCCACCGGCGCCGTCGCACTGGACAAGGTCAACACCGAGACCCTCTACGGGCTGGCCGGCCACGTCAGCCGCGACGCCTCGCCGGCCGTCCACCGCACCTTCTGCGACCACCTCGCTCCGGTGTTCGTTCCGTTCTACCCCGCTCGGGAGGAATAACGTGGACTCACTCGATCAAATGCTGTCGATGCTGCTCGACGGCGCCGTGGAGGTGCTCGACATCTCTCCGGATCTGTACGGCGACGCCGTCGAGCGCTACGAGGAGGTCGGCACCTGGCTCGCCGAGCACGGCAGCCCCGGGTGGCAGATCTATCCTCAGGGCTCCTTCCGCCTGGGTACCGTGGTCCGCCCCGGGACCCCCGGCGGCGAGTACGACATCGACCTAGTCTGTCGGCTGCCGCTGCACCACGAGAGCACGACGCAGGAGCGGCTTAAGCAGCGGGTCGGCGAGCAGTTGGTCGCCTATCGGCGCTGGAAGAAGGATCAGGGTCACACCGACGCCCCGGAAAGCCTCGAAGCCCGGCGCCGCTGCTGGACCCTGGGGTACCCGGGGTTCCACCTTGACGTCCTTCCAGCCATCCCGGACGACGAACACCTGCCCACCGGTATCCGTCTGACGGACAAGGACCTCTGGGAATGGCAGCGCAGCAACCCCATCGGATACGCGGACTGGTTCCGGGGGCGCTCAGAACTGTCCACCAGGATCCTGGAGAAGCGGCACGCCAACGTCGCGGACGTCCCCATCTGGCACGTCCGCAGCCCGCTCCAGCGCGTTGTCCAGATCCTCAAGTGGCACTGCATGATCATGTTCGCGAATGACCCTGACAACCGTCCGCCGTCCATCCTCATCACGACGCTGGCCGGCCACGCTTACAACGGCGAGGAGGATCTGTTCACGGCCGTCCGCAGCGTTTTGGACAACATGCCGCGCTTCATCAAGAAGACCAACGGCAAGTGGTGGGTGGCCAACCCGGCGCACGAGGAGGAGAACTTCACCGACAAGTGGAACGAGTACCCCGAGCGGCGGGAAGCGTTCAACGCCTGGTTCACCGATATCGACACGACCATGAGCGAACTCGCCCACATGGAGGGCAAGGGGCTGGACACCGTCTACGAGCGCCTCGCCAAGTCCTTCGATCGCGCCCCTGTGCTCCACTCCTACAAGCGCTATGCCGCCAGTATCGGTGCAGCCACCGACAACAGGATGGGTGCGACCGGGCGGCTGTCCCCGACCGCAGCCGGGCCCCGCAAGCCGAGCCACACCTTCTATGGCCAGCACTCCTCCGCGCGCGATTAACCTCGGGCTGCAGATGGCCGCGATCAAGGCGGTCCTTCCCGCCGCGCAGGGAACCGTGCGCGGCGGCGAACTCGTCTGCACGGTCCCCCTGCAACCCACTCCCGTGAGCAGGCGCTACATGGCGCGGATCGCCTACCGGCACAGGCACAGGCCGCGTGTGACGATCACCGATCCGCCGCTGACGCTGCATCCGCGGGCCACGGCTCTGCCGCACGTCTATCCCGGTGGTGACCTGTGCCTGCACCTGCCCGGAGAGTGGAAGGAGAGCATGCTCCTTGTCCGCACGATCCTGCCGTGGACTTCGGAATGGCTCCTGCACTATGAACTGTGGCTGGTCACAGGACGTTGGGCTGGCAGCGGCCACGACCATGCCGTGCCACCGGCCACCCAGCGGCCCGAGGACCCGATGTGATCACCAGCCGCCGCGCGGCGAGAACCGGTGACCACACCTCCTCGACGATGCTGACCTGCCGGCGGACGCCTCCGTGACTATCGCGAGCGCCCTCGCCGCCCCCAACAGAGGCCAGGGTGCCCCTCGCCGAGGCCCTGCTCGACCAACCCTTTTGGGACGGCGAGACCTGGTACCTCGAAGGGGTCGACTCCCGCTCAGCGGTGGCTCTACTATCGGCGCTGGCCAGGTCCTGTCTTCCAGCGGCAGCTACAGCCCGCGAGCGGCCTGTCTCGGGCTCTCACCTGATCAAGACGCCCGCCTCGCTGAAGCCCTCGGCATGGCCGGCTGACGTCGGACACCTCGACGGCCCCACCGAGTACGGGAGTTGTCGAGCGTCTACAAGTAGGGCGGACAGCTCGCCATGATCGACGGCCGGTCACCCACCGCGTGGGTCACCCAACCAAGGCACCAAAGACGTGATGCAGGTCACAGACATTTGGTCTTATAATTCGAGATTATTGCCGCCTGCCGAACCTTGCGGACACGGATCGCGACCGAAATCCCACGAAACTAACGCTTCGTCAGCGACCATCTGGCACGAATCTGGCACGGCGGCCTCGAATTGGTCCAGACAACCAGAAGGCCCCAGGCCGTTGACCTGGGGCTTTATCTCTGAGCGGGCGACGAGAATCGAACTCGCGCTATAAGCTTGGGAAGCTCATGTTCTACCATTAAACTACGCCCGCATGTGATGAGCCGTCAGTGACCGCTCGATCGATCACTACTGTACCCCATCCGCGGAGCCGCCCGGGCGCCCGGTGTGAACGCGCCGCCGGGCCGTTGCCGAGGCATGGCATGCGGGCCCTGCTGGTCCGGGTGGTGGGCGGCGAGCCGCGGTGCGTGGTGTCCGGAACATCCCCTAATGTGCTGCTGTCGTCGGGGCCGGTGTACGGGGAGCCCTGGGTAGCCATGGGAAGGGGACCGATGGATCAGCGCACCGTCGTTCGTTGTGCCGAAGGGCATCTGTTCAGCACCACCTCGTTCCCGATGCAGAACCTCGGCGCCGGCCGGCTCGGCCCCGGCCGGCTGATCCGGTGCCCCCGGTGCGGCCGCCTGCGCAGTTCGGTGCCGGCCGACCCGGGTGCGCTGTCCGCTCCGGAGCTGGCCCGGGCGCTGCGGCTGGAGGCGGCCGAGTTCCTGGCCTGAGGCCGCGAGCCCGAAGGGACCCGGCCGGGTGCGATTGGGCGGGCGCGCCCAGGTGCACGTAACCTCGGTGACGTGCTGCTCTCTGACAAGGACATTCGTACCGAGATCGACAAGGGTCGGGTCGTCCTCGACCCGTTCGAGCCCTCGATGGTCCAGCCGTCGAGTATCGACGTCCGGCTCGACCGCTACTTCCGGGTGTTCGAGAACCACCGCTACCCGCACATCGACCCCTCCGAGGAGCAGCCGGACCTCACCCGGCTGGTCGAGCCGGAGGGCGACGAGGCGTTCATCCTGCACCCGGGCGAGTTCGTGCTGGCGGCCACCTACGAGCGGCTCACGCTGCCGGACGACGTGGCGTCGCGGCTGGAGGGCAAGTCGAGCCTCGGCCGACTGGGCCTGCTGACCCACTCCACCGCCGGCTTCATCGACCCGGGCTTCAACGGGCACGTGACCCTGGAGCTCTCGAACGTCGCGACGCTGCCGATCAAGCTCTACCCGGGGATGAAGATCGGGCAGCTGTGCCTGTTCCGGCTGTCCTCCCCCGCCGAGTTCCCGTACGGCTCGGAGCGGTACGGCTCGCGCTACCAGGGCCAGCGCGGCCCGACGGCCTCGCGCTCGCACCTGAACTTCCACCGCACCGAGATCTGACCGCAGCACCCGGGCGCGGCACGCGGAGTACGACGAAGGGGCGGCCGACGGGTTCGGCCGCCCCTTCCGTCTGCGCGAGCGCAGTCAGGCGCGCTTCGGGCGGGTCACCGCGACCAGCTCGCTGCCGTCCTCGGAGAGGGTCAACTCGGTCCGCAGCTCGGCCAGTTCGCCGAGGTGGTGCAGGTGGGTGCCGCCGCAGAAGATCTCCGCGGGGCCGGCCGGGAGTTCGCACTGCCAGCGGCGGCGGGCGGTGAGCTCGGGCCCCGGGACCTCGATCCGTACGGGGGCGTCCGCGGCCACCCAGGCGGCGAGCCGCTGGTTGACGGCCTCGGCGACGGCCGGCAGGGCCTCGGCGAGGGCCGGGAAGTCCTCGGTGGCCTCGGCGGTGAAGCCCTTCTTGCGCAGCGACTTGCCGAGCCGGTAGGTGTCGGTGGACGCCTCGGTGTCCATCACCGAGCTCGCCATCGCCAGGCTGTCGAAGTCGGGGTTGCCGAAGGCGTCGGAGCGCCCCGGGTCCTTGCGCCAGCGGGGGGCGAGCGCCTCGTTGAGGGCGAGGGCGAGCAGGTGGCAGCCGCTGTGGGCGGCGGAGAGCAGGCCGCGGCGCCCGGCGTCGACCTGGAGCCCGGCGGTCCGGGCGACCGCGTCGTCGTCGCCGAGCGTCGCGGCGGAGGACAGCGGCAGCACGTGCAGCACCAGCCAGGACCACTCCTCGTCGCCGCGGCGCACCGGGATGTCGGCGCCGACCAGCACCTCGCCGCCGTCCGGGCCGAGCGCGCCGGTCAGACAGTCCACCACCGGGTGCTCGACGCCGTCGAGGGTCAGCGTGCCGTGGTCGGCGGGCTGGTCGGGCCAGGTGTGGTCGAGCGGGTGGAACGGGGTTTCCGCGGTGATCACCGCAGGCCGGCCGTCGGCGAGCCGGTGCACGGCGAGGATCGCCGCTTCGCCGTGCACCGTACCGGCCGGGAAGCTGACGAGAGTGGTGGGGAGGGTCATTCGGTGGCTCCGGTCGGGACGGAAGCGGGCAAAGCCAACAGCCTAGTACCCGCCCGGCGGCGGGACCCCTCCACGGCGGCCGACCACAGGCGGCCGGGCCACCGGGCGGTCAGCCCAGCGTCGGAAGCTTGATCAGCACCAGCAGCGCCAGCAGCTGCAGCGCGGCCGCCCCCGCCGCCTTGCCCCACGGCAGGTCGTGCACCCGGCGCACCATGGTGGTCAGCAGCACCGCACAGAGCATCCAGGTGGCCCAGCCGACGACCTGGACCACCAGGTTGTCGCCGGGCAGGAACAGCGCGAGCAGCAGCCGCGGCACGTCGCTGGTCCAGCCGATCAGCACGGCGAGTCCGACCGTGGACTGCCAGGGCCCGTCCCCGCCGAACTGCCGGGCGAGCGCGTAGGTGACCGCGCCGAGCATCGCCCCGGCCAGGGTGAAGCCGATCGCCGCCCCGGCGATGGCCCACACCGCGACCGAGAAGGTCGAGTTGACCACCTCGTCGTGGGTGGAGCCCATCCCCAGCACCGCGAGCACGCCGTAGACCAGCGAGACGCAGAGCGCGGGCAGCCAGACCTGGTGGTCGCGCATCCGGGTGAAGGTGCGGGAGGGCTCGCGGTAGATCCCGGTGAGCAGCGGCCGCCACGGCAGCCGGGGCCCGGACACCCGCGGGGTGCTCCGGCCGCCGGCCCGGTACACCGCGACGTTGTCCTGCCCGGGGTAGCCGTCCGCCTGCTGCCCGTACGTGTCGGGGCCGCCCGGCGCACCGGGGTCGCCGTACGGGTCGTGGGCGCCGTACGGCTCGTCCCCGACCGCGAAGGCCCGGGTGTGTCCGGGCCGGTCGGCGGCGAACGGGTCCGCCGGGCCGGCCGGGTGGCCGTCGGCGGAGGCGTAGGCCTGCGGGTAGCCCTCGTGGGGCGCGGTGAAGTACTCCGGCTGCCCGGTGCTGCCGCCGTGCTGCGGGGACGCCGGGGAGCCGGGCGCGGGCCAACCCTGTCGGGGGTCGCCGCCCTGCCCGCTGTCGTATCGATTACCAGCCACGGATCGACGGTACCCGCTCGCGCTGACCGCCCGTCGGGTGATCATGGAGCCGTCGAAGGATTGGGTCCGTCCTGTGACGACCGGGCCCGGCGCCCCTTACCGGCGGACCGGACGCCGACCGACCCGCCCGACCCCGCCCGGCGCGACGGGCGCTACCGCCCGGCCACCGCGGACCTGGCCGGCCCGGCGCCGTGCACCACGGCGGCCGGCACCTCGCCCGCCGGGCAGCCGCCGGGGCCCGCGGTCAGCCGGACCGCGCCGACCGGCAGCAGCGTGCCGCAGGCCACCCGCAGACCGCTGGGCAGCTCGTTGTCGGCCTCCACGATCGCCCCGTCGCCGATCACGGCGCCGTCCAGCGAGGTCCGGGCGCCGACGGTGGCGTACGCGCCGACGATGGAGTCCTTGACGTAGGCGTCCGGTCCGATCACCGCACCGGTCAGGATGACGCTGCCCTCGATGATGGCGCCCGCCGCGACGCTCGCGCCCTCGGCGACCACGGTCCCGGAGCTGAGCACCGCGCCGAGGTCGGCCTCCGCGCCCGGCAGCAGCAGGGCCTCGCCGGTCGGACCGGGGACGGCCGGGGAGTCGACCTTGCCGAGCACCAGGTCGGCGGAGCCGCGGACGAACGCCGCGGGGGTGCCGAGGTCGAGCCAGTAGGAGGTGTCGACCACGCCGCGCAGCAGGGCGCCGGTGGCGAGCAGCTCGGGGAAGGTCTCGCGCTCGACGGAGACCTCCCGGCCGGCCGGGATGCGGTCGATGACCGAACGGGTGAAGACGTAGCAGCCGGCGTTGATCTGGTCGGTGACGATCTGCTCCGGGGTCTCCGGCTTCTCCAGGAACTCCAGCACCCGGCCGGAGGCGTCGGTGGGGACCAGGCCGAAGGCGCGCGGGTCGGCCACCCGGGTCAGGTGCAGGGTGACGTCCGCGCCGGCGGCCAGGTGGCCGTCACGCAGCGCGGCGATGTCGACGCCGGAGAGGATGTCGCCGTTGAAGACCAGCACCGGCTCGTCGGGGCCGCAGGTCAGGCCCGAGGCCGCGTTGCGGATCGCGCCGCCGGTGCCGAGCGGCTCCTTCTCGGTGAGGTAGACCAGCTCGATGCCGTACGGGCTGCCGTCCTTGAAGTGCTCCTCGAAGACCTCGGCGAGGTAGGAGGTGGCGAGCACCACCCGGGTGACGCCGGCCGCGGCCGCCCGGGCCAGCTGGTGGGCGATGAACGGGACGCCCGCCACCGGCAGCATCGGCTTGGGGGTGTGGGTCGTCAACGGGCGCAGCCTGGTGCCCTTACCGCCAACCAGCATGATCGCTTCGGTCATCAGCGAAGTACTCCCCTAGGTGGAACTGGCTCCCCGGCACCGGGGCGGTCGGTCACCGCCGCCGGGCCGGCCGATCTGCGGTGCCACCGTCGCCGGCGTCGACGCATCGGGTCGACGTGCTCCGGTACGGCGCCACGTCCGATCGGCGGCCGAGATATGCGCCCATGATAGGCGCTGCCAACCAATGGTCCCGCGCCGGATTCCGGTGGCCGGCGGGCGGGTGCCGCGGTGGCAATTGCCGGCCGCTCCGGCGGCGTCGAGTTATGGCCGGAGCACGGTGGTGGCGCGGGGAAATGGCGAAGATCGGCGCAGCGCGCCGGGCCCGATCGGCCGATGTCAGCGCAGTCGGCGGGGTGCCGGGCATCGATTCGGCCGCGCGGCAATGACAACTCCGACCCCCCGCCTCGCGCACCGGGGCGCATTTGCGCGGGCGGTGGAACGAAAACCCCGTGAAAGACGCGCCGGCGGGTATCGAAGTGCGATCGGGAGGCCTTTGGGACGGTCGGCCGCGGGTCCGGGGACGAACGTGGGGCGGGCGGGCGGCGGTGCACGCACACCGCGGCCCCGCTGCCGGTGAGGGCGAACGGGGCCGCGGTGAGCGGACCGGGACTCGGACCGCTGCGGAACGGGGCGGGGATCGGTGCCCGTGACCGCCGGGGGCCGGATCAGGCCTCGACCGGCTCCGGTTCGACCTCGGCGGGCTGGGCCTTCACCGAGTCGAGCAGCAGCTGCGCGACGTCGACGACCTTCAGGTGCTCCTTGGCCGCGCCCTCGTTCTTCTTGCCGTTGACCGAGTCCGAGAGCATCACCAGGCAGAACGGGCAGGCGGTGGAGACGATGTCGGGGTTGAGCGACAGCGCCTCGTCGACCCGCTCGTTGTTGATCCGCTTGCCGATCCGCTCCTCCATCCACATCCGTGCGCCGCCGGCGCCGCAGCAGAAGCCGCGCTCCTTGTGGCGGTGCATCTCCTGCTGGCGCAGACCGGGGACCTTGTCCATGATCTCGCGCGGCGGGCTGTAGACCTTGTTGTGCCGGCCCAGGTAGCAGGGGTCGTGGTAGGTGATCAGGCCCTCGACCGGGTTGACCGGGATCAGCTTGCCCTCGTCGATCAGGTGCTGCAGCAGCTGGGTGTGGTGGATGACCTTGAAGTGGCCGCCCAGCTGCGGGTACTCGTTGGCGATGGTGTTGAAGCAGTGCGGGCAGGTGGCCACGATCCGCTTGACCGGGGCGTCCTCCAGCGCGGCGTTCAGGGTCTCGACGTTCTGCGCGCCGAGCATCTGGAACAGGAACTCGTTGCCCAGGCGGCGGGCGGAGTCACCGGTGCAGGACTCCTCCTTGCCGAGGATCGCGAACTGCACCCCGGCGGTGTGCAGCAGCTCGGCGAAGGCCTTGGTGGTCTTCTTGGCCCGGTCCTCCAGCGCGCCGGCGCAGCCGACCCAGTAGAGGTACTCGACCTCGGCGGGGTCGATGTCCTCGCCGATCACCGGCACCTCGATGCCGGTCTCCTTCTTGAGCTCCTTGACCCAGTCCAGGCGGGCCTTGGTGGCCATGCCCCACGGGTTGCCCTTGTTCTCCAGGTTCTTGAGCATCGTCCCGGCCTCGGTCGGGAAGGAGCTCTCGATCATGACCTGGTAGCGGCGCATGTCGACGATGTGGTCGATGTGCTCGATGTCCACCGGGCACTGCTCGACGCAGGCGCCGCAGGTGGTGCAGGACCACAGCACGTCGGGGTCGATGACCCCGTTCTCCTCGGCGGTGCCGATCAGCGGACGCTCGGCCTCGGCCAGTGCCGCGGCCGGGACGCCGGCCAGCTGCTCGGGCGTGGCCTGCTCGGTGCCCTCCATGTCCTTGCCGCCGCCGGCCAGCAGGTACGGCGCCTTGGCGAAGGCGTGCTCGCGCAGGCTCATGATCAGCAGCTTGGGCGAGAGCGGCTTGCCGGTGTTCCAGGCCGGGCACTGCGACTGGCAGCGGCCGCACTCGGTGCAGGTGGAGAAGTCGAGGATGCCCTTCCAGGCGAAGTGCTCGACCTGGGAGACGCCGAACACGGCGTCCTCGGCCGGGTCCTCGAAGTCGATCGGGGCGCCGCCGCTGGTCATCGGCCGCAGCGCGCCGAGCGCGACGCCGCCGTCCTCCTCGCGCTTGAAGTAGATGTTGAAGAAGGCGAGGAAGCGGTGCCAGGCCACGCCCATCGACGGGTTGATGCCGATGGTGATCGCCCACGCGAAGGAGATGCAGATCTTCAGCATCGCGAACAGGTAGATCAGGTTCTCGAGGGCGCCGTGCGCCAGGCCCTTGAAGGCCAGCACCAGCGGGTAGCTGACCAGGTAGGCCGCCTCGTAGGAGTCGACGCCGGCGAGGGCGCCCTCCAGGCCGCGCAGGATCATGATGCACAGGCCGATGCCGAGGATCGTGTACTCGACGTAGAAGGCCTGCCAGGCGATCGAGCCGGCGAACCGGGACTTGCGGCCGGCCCGGCCGGGCAGGCTGAGCAGCCGGATCACCATCAGCGTGGCGATGCCCAGGGTGGTCAGGGTGCCGACCAGCTCGGTGAAGATCTCGAACGGCAGCCAGTGGCCGATGATCGGCAGCACCCACTCGGCGTCGAAGAGCTGGCCGAAGGCGGTGACCAGGGTGGTGACCAGGGTGAAGAAGCCGACCGCGACGAACCAGTGCGCGATGCCGACGATGCCCCAGCGGTTCATCCTGGTGTGGCCGAGGAACTCGACCGCGACGGTCTTCACCCGCTGCACGGGCTGCCCGGTCCGGGTGGAGTCCGGCGCGCCGGTCTTCACCACCTGGTAGATGTACGCGGCCGCCCGGGCGGCGAGCGCGGTGCCGATCACAGTCGTGACCAGCGAGATGACGATCGCTGCTAGCTGCATCGGCTCTCCGTCTCCAGCGGCTGGTGTCCCACACGGCGGTACGGGGGACGGGTAAAGAGGTCACCCCGATTGTACTGATGGGTAACTTACTGGCCCAACGGGCCGGACACTACCGCTCCTTACCACTGATCCATAAGCCACTCAAGGTATGGCGGCAGTCACTAAGGCCAGACTCACCCGCGCGGCGCAGCAACCCGCCGGCGACCCGCCGAGCGGCGGCGGAGAGATAAGCGCTCAGTAAAGTTGAGTGCCGCGGACTCATAGCTGTTGACGCTTCGCCCGCGATCGGGCATCCTTGAGTCCGTACAGCTCAACTTCTCCCGTGGAGGTATTTACGATGGCACGCGCGGTCGGCATCGACCTCGGTACGACGAACTCTGTCGTCAGCGTTCTTGAGGGCGGTGAGCCCACGGTCATCACCAACGCCGAGGGCGCTCGGACCACGCCGTCCGTCGTCGCCTTCGCCAAGAACGGCGAAGTTCTGGTCGGCGAGGTCGCCAAGCGCCAGGCGGTCACCAACGTGGACCGCACCATCCGGTCGGTGAAGCGCCACATGGGCACCGGTTGGAAGATCAACCTGGACGGCAAGGACTTCAACCCCCAGCAGATCAGCGCCTTCATCCTGCAGAAGCTCAAGCGGGACGCCGAGGCCTACCTGGGCGAGACGGTCACCGACGCGGTGATCACCGTCCCGGCGTACTTCTCCGACTCGGAGCGCCAGGCCACCAAGGAGGCCGGTGAGATCGCGGGCCTCAACGTCCTGCGCATCGTCAACGAGCCGACCGCGGCCGCGCTGGCCTACGGCCTCGACAAGGACGACCAGACCATCCTGGTGTTCGACCTCGGTGGTGGCACCTTCGACGTGTCGCTGCTGGAGATCGGCGACGGCGTCGTCGAGGTGAAGGCCACCAACGGTGACAACCACCTCGGTGGTGACGACTGGGACCAGAAGGTCGTCGACCACCTGGTGAAGGTCTTCCAGGCCGGCCACGGCGTCGACCTGTCGAAGGACAAGATGGCCCTCCAGCGCCTGCGCGAGGCCGCCGAGAAGGCCAAGATCGAGCTGTCCTCGTCCTCCGAGACCTCGATCAACCTGCCCTACATCACGGCCTCCGCCGAGGGCCCGCTGCACCTGGACGAGAAGCTCACCCGGGCCCAGTTCCAGCAGCTGACGGCCGACCTGCTGGAGCGCTGCAAGCACCCGTTCCACAACGTCATCAAGGACGCCGGCATCCAGCTGTCCGAGATCGACCACGTGGTCCTGGTCGGCGGCTCCACCCGGATGCCCGCCGTCGCCGAGCTGGTCCGCGAGCTCACCGGCGGCAAGGACGCCAACAAGGGCGTCAACCCCGACGAGGTCGTCGCGATCGGCGCGTCCCTGCAGGCCGGTGTCCTCAAGGGCGAGGTCAAGGACGTCCTGCTGCTCGACGTCACCCCGCTGTCCCTGGGCATCGAGACCAAGGGCGGCATCATGACCAAGCTGATCGAGCGCAACACCACGATCCCGACCAAGCGCTCGGAGATCTTCACCACGGCCGAGGACAACCAGCCGTCCGTGCAGATCCAGGTCTACCAGGGCGAGCGCGAGATCGCGGCGTACAACAAGAAGCTCGGCATGTTCGAGCTGACCGGCCTGCCGCCGGCGCCGCGCGGCCTGCCCCAGATCGAGGTCACCTTCGACATCGACGCCAACGGCATCATGCACGTGGCCGCGAAGGACCTCGGCACCGGCAAGGAGCAGAAGATGACCGTCACCGGCGGCTCCGCGCTGCCGAAGGACGACATCGAGCGGATGATGCGCGAGGCCGAGCAGTACGCGGAGGAGGACCACAAGCGCCGCGAGGCCGTGGAGACCCGCAACCAGGGCGAGCAGCTGGTCTACTCGACCGAGAAGTTCATCGCGGACAACACCGACAAGCTCCCGGCCGACGTCAAGACCGAGGTCGAGACCGCGATCGGCGAGCTCAAGGAAGCCCTCAAGGGCGAGGACATCACCGCGATCCGCGAGGCCACCGAGAAGGTCTCCACCACCGCCCAGAAGCTCGGCGCCGCGCTCTACGCGAACGCCGACGCCGCGGGCGGCGCCGCAGCCGGTGACGCCGAGGGCGCCGCCAAGGCCGAGGACGACGTGGTCGACGCCGAGATCATCGACGACGAGAAGCCCAAGGGCGGTGCGGCATGACGGAGAAGCCGCAGGGCGAGCAGCCCGGCGACGACTCCGCCGCCGAGGAGGCAGTGCTGAAGGCCGCGGAGGAGGCCGCCGCGGGCGGCGCCACCGAGGAGGTCGCGACGGCCAAGCGCGAGCTGGCCGAGCGCACCGCCGATCTGCAGCGCCTTCAGGCCGAGTACCAGAACTACCGCAAGCGGGTCGAGCGCGACCGGCTGACGGTCCGTGAGATCGCCGTCTCCAACATCCTGGAGGCGCTGATCCCGGTGCTGGACGACATCGGCCGGGCCCGCGAGCACGGCGAGGTCACCGGTGGCTTCAAGTCCGTCTCCGACAACCTGGAGACGGTGGTCGCCAAGCTGGGCCTGCAGCAGTTCGGCAAGGAGGGCGAGACCTTCGACCCGACCCTGCACGAGGCGCTGATGCACAGCTACTCCTCGGACGTGACCGAGGACACCTGCGTCCAGATCCTCCAGCCGGGGTACCGGATCGGCGAGCGGATCATCCGCCCGGCGATGGTCGCGGTGGCCGAGCCCCAGCCGGGGACGCAGACCACGGCTTCGCCGGATTCCGAGAAGTCGGAGTCCGACAAGGCTGACGGTGCGGCCGACAACTGACAATCTGTGCGCTGCGGAGTCGTACGTCGTCGAGTACGACGGACGGCTCCGCAGCGCCGTATGGACTGACTTCGGGAGGTGGCGGCAGCCATGAGCACCAAGGACTACGTGGAGAAGGACTACTACAAGGTCCTCGGCGTGCCCAAGGACGCCACCTCCGCGGAGATCAAGAAGACCTACCGCAAGCTCGCCCGGGAGTTCCACCCGGACGCCAACAAGGGCGACACCAAGGCGGAGGACCGCTTCAAGGACATCTCCGAGGCGTACGACGTCCTCTCGGACGACAAGCGCCGCAAGGAGTACGACGAGGCCCGCTCGCTGTTCGGATCGGGCGGCTTCCGCCCCGGCCCGGGCGGCAACGGCAGCCACAACTTCGACTTCGGTGACCTGTTCGGCGGCGCCGGCCAGGCCGGCGCCGGCGGCGGGCTGGGCGACGTGTTCGGCGGCCTGTTCAACCGCGGCGGCCGCCAGCCGCAGCCGCGCCGGGGCGCCGACGTGGAGACCGAGGTGACCCTCGGCTTCGACGAGGCCGTCGACGGCGCCACCGTCCCGCTGCGGATGACCAGCCAGGCCGCCTGCCGGGCGTGCAGCGGCACCGGCGCCAAGGCCGGCACCACGCCCCGGGTCTGCCCGACCTGCGTCGGCGCCGGCACGGTCAGCCGGGGCCAGGGCGCCTTCGCGCTCTCCGAGCCCTGCCGGGACTGCAAGGGCCGGGGCATGATCGTGGACGACCCGTGCACCGTCTGCCACGGCAGCGGCCGGGCCAGTTCGGCCCGCACCATGCAGGTCCGGATCCCGGCCGGGGTCCAGGACGGGCAGCGGATCCGGCTCAAGGGCAAGGGCGCCCAGGGCGAGCGCGGCGGCCAGCCCGGTGACCTCTACGTCACCGTGCACGTCGACGCGCACCCGGTGTTCGGGCGCAAGGGCGACAATCTGACGGTCACCGTGCCGGTCTCCTTCCCCGAAGCGGCGTTGGGCGGCACCATCGAGGTTCCGACACTCAACGGCCCGTCGGTGAAGCTCAAGCTGCCCGCCGGCAGCGCCAACGGCCTCACCCTGCGGGCCCGTGGCAAGGGCGCCACCCGCAAGGACGGCACCCGCGGCGACCTCCTGGTCACCGTGGAGGTCGTGGTCCCCAAGCTCGTCACCGGCGACGCGCTGACCGCACTGGAGCAGTACCGCGAGGCCACCGCCTCCGACGACCCGCGGGCCGCCCTGTTCCGGGCGGCGGAGGGAGCGTGAGCAGATGATCAACCACGACGGTCCGATCGGGCCCGGCCTGGGCGAGGGCCTGCCCGGCGGCGCCCGCCGGCGGGCCGCCGCCGGCCCCACCCATTACGTGCTGACCGAGGACACCCCGGTCTACGTGATCTCGGTGGCCGCCGAGCTCTCCGGGCTGCACCCGCAGACCCTGCGCCAGTACGACCGGCTCGGGCTGGTCTGCCCCGACCGCACGGCCGGCCGCGGCCGCCGGTACTCGGCCCGGGACATCCAGCAGCTGCGCGAGGTCCAGCGGCTCTCCCAGGACGAGGGCATCAACCTGGCCGGCATCAAGCGGATCATCGAGCTGGAGAACCAGGTGACCGCGCTGCAGTCGCGGATCGCCGAGCTGGCCGACGCGCTGGACGGCGCCGCCAGCACGCTCCAGCAGCGCGAGGCGGCGGTGCACGCCTCCTACCGCCGTGACCTGGTGCCGTACCAGCAGGTCCAGCAGTCCAGCGCCCTGGTGGTCTGGCGGCCGAAGCGGTAACGCGCGGTGCCGACGGGCCGTGAGCCGCCGACATCCCTCCTGAAGGGGGGTGCCGGCGGCTCGGCGTTGGTGAGAGAGTGCCAACCAGCAGATCCGGGGACCGGTTGGTGGACGGAACGAACGGATGCCAGGGCGTCCGCCGCCTAGGATTCCCGATGAGGTGGGCGCGACCTACCCGGTGCACCCCAGTTCGGCCGACGGCGAGGAGCCATAGATGAGCGGGCGGGACGACGTTCGTGTCCCCTCGGGAGGGGCGAGTCCGGTCTCATCCGAAGCACGTCAGCTCTACCGGCACGTGGTCCGCGCACACGGCCGGCTGGCCCTGGCCGACGTTCATCCGGACTCCAAGGAACACCTCTCGGAGCTGCTGCACCTGGGGCTGCTGGTACCGGACTCGGACAACCCCGATGTGCTGATAGCCGTCGATCCGATGCAGCTCTCGATGAGTTTGAGCAGTACCTGGCAACGCCAGGCGCTCGAACTGCTTTCCCGGGCGGTGGCACTTCCGGGCGGGCTGCAGGATCTCGCCGAGGAATTCCACGCCCCGAAAGAGGTCGGCGGCACAATCGAGTACGTGCGCGGCAAGGTCCTCATCAACCAGCGCCTGCGGCAGTCGGTGGCGAATGGCGTGGAGGAAATTCTCGCTGCTCAGCCCGGCGGCCCCCGCCCGCCGGAAGTACTGGCCTCGACCATCCAGCAGGATCTCGACACGCTCCGCCGGGGGGCCGAGGTCCGGACGATCTACCACCCGAGCACCCGCTACCACCAACCCACCCGGGATTACGTGGCGACCCTCGCCGAGGCCGGCGGTCAGTTCCGCACCCTGGACGAGCCGTACACCCGGCTGATCATCATCGACCGCCGGATGGCGGTGCTCCCGGTGGCGGACGATCTCAATCTGGCCGCGTTCATCCGCGACGAGGCGATCGTCAACTACCTGGCGCAGGAGGTGTTCGAGCGCAACTGGAACCGCGGGCTGGATTTCGACGGCGACCGGACCGTGCCGCAGCAGGTGATCTCACGGCTGCGGCAGACCATCATCGACCTGCTCCTCCAGGGCACCAACCACCGGGTGATCGCACGGCGGTTGGGCATCAGCGAACGCACCCTCGCCCGGCACCTGGCCGAGATGCGCGAGGAGTACAACGTCGAGTCGCTGTTCCAGCTCGGCTACGTGCTGGCCACCCGGGCCGCCCAGGCCCCGCCGGAGCCGCCCGCCGACTTCCAGTGACCCCGCCGCCCGCCGGGCACGCCCCCGGGCCGGAGCCTCCCCGGCAGGGCGGCCACACGGCCGGGAGGCTCGACGGCCCGCGGGGGACGACGACGTTCTCAGGGGCCCGGAACGGGAGTGCGGTCTCCGGGGATTCGGGCACCTTCGGGGCCGGCGCTACGACACCGGTGCTCCGGGGATCAGCCGGAGTGGATCACTAGTGCGCAGACGTACTCAGGTCCAGGAGATATCCGCGGCGGACGCCAGGGGAGCCGCGATATGCGCCGGGGCGGCACTGACGGGTACATGCTGGGAATTCCCCGCCACCGACAGCGCGCCGGTCAGCGCAGCCGCGCCTATGGCGAGCGGAACGACGATGCGCCGGACAAAACCGCGCATGCGAGACATACGACCACCTCTTCTCATGCCGTGCCCCCGCTGGACAAAGTCAAAGTATCGAACAACCGCTCCGATGATGCCTTAAACGCCATCAACTGTCACGGTGCGTCCCAGGGTAAAGGCGTGGCATCTCTCTGCCAGGCAGACAGATGCCACCTCGACCCGGTGGACTCGCACGGCAGGAGCGGTGGACGATCAACTGGCCCGCTGGAGGACCGGCGCCAACGCGCAGCTTGATGTCGCCAGTTCAACTTTATGACATCCGATCAAGCAGCCGGATGCCGATTCACGGGCAACACACCACAACACCACATCGCCCGCCAGCACCATCGGTTCTCTTGGCCGGCCACCTCTCCCGGAGTCGACATGACTGAGCCCTACCTGCGCCATCGCGCCGCCCAGACCCCCGAGGGCCGGCGCGCACGGGTCTTCCTGGCCGCGCCGCTGATGCGGCTGACCGGGCCGGCCGACAGCGTGGTGACCCTGGCCAGCCGCACCCGGCTCACCACCCTGCGGACCACGCTCCTGCGCAGCGGTGCGGCCGTCTACAGCGGCCACCACAGCGACGCCTGGACGGTGGCCGGCCGCGCGCCGGAGCCCCGGGTGCCCTCCGACTTCCGCGCCATGCAGACCGCCGACCTGGTCTTCGCCTACGTCGGCGCGCCGCTGTCGGCCGGGGTCAGCCTGGAACTGGGCTGGGCCTCCGCGCTGCGCAAGCCGATCGTCCTGCTGGTCGACGAGGCGATCACCCACAACCCGCTGATCGCCACGATCGAGCAGGTCTCCCCCGTCCTGCCGCTGGTCTTCGACGACACCTGGTCGCAGGAGGCGCTGCACCACACCGTCGAGACCGCGCTGGACTGGGCCGGCATGGCGCTGTCCCTGCGCGAGGGCTTCTGGACGGCCCCCGGCGAGCAGTTCCCGATCCCCCGCCAGCCCGCCCCGAGCACCCGTCCGCACGGCTACTGGTCGCCCGAGATCGCCACCGGCTGACCCGTCCCGCCACCCGCTCAACCGGCCGGCGGCGCCTCGGCTCCCCGCATCTGCCAGCCCAGTTGGAAGAGCGTCTCGGCGTCGTGCAGTTCCCGCAGCCGGGAGATGTGCCCGGCCACGGTCCGCTCGCTCAGGCCCATCCGGCCGGCGATCGTCCGCTGCGTCAACCCCTGTGCGAGCAGCCTCCCGACCTGCTCGTGCACCGGCAGTCCCTCCACGTCCTGGTGGGCTGAGCCCCACTGGACCCGCTCGGCCCGTTCCCAGTCGCGCTCGAAGACCCCGACCAGGAAGCTGACCACCGCCGGATCCTCGATGAACGCGGCGCTGCTGTTGTCGGCGGAGGCGGGCATCACCGCCACCCGGCGGTCGAACACGAACAGCCGGGTGAACGGCTCGCTGAGCACCCGGATCCGCTCGCCCAGCTCGGTCACCCGCGCGGCATAGCGGACGGTCGGCTCGTCCAGCCGTGCCCCCGGCTGGTAGATCGTCCGGATCGAGCCGCCGTTCGCCAGGAAGTCCCTGGTCCGGGCGATCGACTGCTCGAAGTGCTCGGCCGGCCGCGCGCCGCCGGGCTGCGCCGCCAGGGTCTCCTCCCGGCACTCGGCCTCGATCTGCAGGATCCGGTGCCGGATCTCCTGGAAGTCGTCGACGTGCTGCACCTCGCTGGAGCGGTCCACCCGCCGCGGCGTCGCGTCGTACGCCCGGGTCAGCTCCTCCAGGAGGGTCGGCATCTCCTCGGCCTGCACCAGCATCCTGGTGCCCGCCGAGCGCAGTTCGGCGCTGATCCGGTCGCCGACCGCCCGCGGGTTGACGGCCGTGAGCGAGGCGTCCTCGGTGTGGTGGACCAGCAGCCCGAGCTCCAGCAGCCGCAGCACCACCGCCGCGTGCTGCTCGGCCACGTCGCGGAACCGCACCCGGCCGCCCTGCTCCAGGACCGCGCGGTACAGGGCCCGTTCGGCGGCGCTCGGCAGCGATCCCGCGACCAACTCGTTCACTTCGCTCCACTCCGGATCGGCCGGGCCTGCTGCCGTACCACCGGCCGGCGCCGGGACACCGTGCGCCGCCCGGCCGGGGCGGCCCGTGGCGCGGCCGGGCCGCCGGACGCTCGGGCCCGGAGCCGTCCCGTGCGGCCGCCCTCGCAGCGTAGCCGGACGAACGCCGGGGCCACCCGGCGGTGCCGCCGGACGCCCGGGGCAGCCCGCGCAGCTTGGTGGCAGCGGACTGCCACCCCGGTCAGGAGCGGCCGCCGCCGCGCATCAGCCAGCCCAGCTGGAACAGGGTCTGGGCGCCGTAGCGCTCCCGCAGCCGGGAGATCTGGCCCGCCACGGTCCGCTCGCTCAGTCCCAGCCGGGTGGCCACGGCGCGCTGGGTCAGGCCCTTCGCCAGCAGCCGGCCGATCCGGTCGGCGGTGAGCCGGCCCGCGCGCTGGGGGTCGACCTCCTGCCACTGGACGACGTCCGCGCGGCCCCAGTCCCGCTCGAAGAGCATCACCAGGAAGTGCACGGTGGCCGGGTCGGAGAGCAGGACGGCCCGGCTGTGGTCGTCGGCCGCCGGGATCACCGCCACCGAACGGTCGACGACGATCATCCGCTGGAAGTTCTCGTCCAGCACCCTGACCTCGGCACCGTTGCCGGTCAGGTCGGCCGCGTACGCGATGGTGGCGGGCTCGGCCAGCACCAGCGGCTGGTAGAGGGTGCGCATCCGGCTGCCGCGCCGCAGCAGGGCGAGGTCCTGCCGGCGGGCCAGCTCCATCGTGTCGGGCTGGCGGCTGCCGGGCTGCACGGTGAGCAGTTCCTGCCGGCACTCGGAGACGAGTTCGGCGATGCGGTGGCGGATCCGTTCCTGGCCGTCGACGTAGCTGACGTGGTCGCGGGCCTCGGGCTCGCGCGGCAGCGCGTCGTAGGCGCGGGTCAGCGAGGCGAGGCGGTCCGGCAGCCGTTCGGCCTCCAGCAGCAGCCCGGTGGCCTGCGAGCGGAGGTCTGCGCCGACCCGGTCGCCGACCAGGCGCGGGCTGACCGCGACGTAGGAGCGGTCCATCGGGTGCGGCATCACCAGGCCGATCTGCACCAGCTGCTCCAGGCTCGGCTGCTGGTCGGGGGTGATCCGGTCGGTGGGGATCCGGCCGCCGTCGGCCAGGATGGCGAGGTAGAGCCGGCGGGCGGGCTCGTCCGGCACGCCGCCGCGAAGGCCGTGCCCCGTCTGCGCCGTCACGTCGCGTACTCCCTGCCGAATTCGTCCCGGGCGTGGTCGTACGCCCGCGGGCCCGGTCCGGGCGGACGGCAGCAGCCGCGGTACCTGCGTGCCCCCCGGAGCCAGTGCGCAGTTGCGCTCTGAAACCCCGGGAGGCCCGCCGGTGTCACACCGGATCCACGATGCTTTCGGTCGAGGCGGAGCAGCAACGCCTCACCGACTCCGGCACGGGGGCCATCACCACACATGGCGTCCCGGCCGGCGCTCCTCCCGTGGACGGGCAGGTGCAGCAACACCTGTCACACCCTGCGAGGAGCAAGTCACCTGTCATCGGGCTGCGGCTGCCCGGCGATCCGGCGTGAGTCCACTTTCACAGCGTGACGGGCGGGGAACAAGTGCTCTCCTGTTGCAGGTTCCCGCAAGTGCATAAACCTGCAGACCGGTCCACAAAGGGCGGGATTCCGGCGGGCCGGTTTTTCACCCGGCTCACACATTTCCGTCGGACCGACCGCCCGTCCGGCGGAGCGGAACCCGCCGTTCCCATCCGCCGGCGCACCGGCCCCGGGCGGGATTTTCGGGACAGGAGGCGGGTCTACGCGCGTATCTCAGCATCGGCCGGGAGTGGTCGTATTCCAACAGAAGACCCCAGGGAGGGATCGGACTTCCCTGCTCCGTCGAGGCACAGCGATGTTCGATCTTGCTTGTTTACGGTTGAACTTGTTTGGTTTCGCATAGATGATATGTCCATGCCAGACGGCGGACGGTTCTGCCGCACCGGCGGAAATCGCCCCCGACAAACCCCGCACCGGTGGGGGGCAGGCGCCCACCGGCCGCATCGACCCCGACTTCTTCCCTCCATCGCGAAAATGCCCACCGGACCACCCCGGTCGACACCCACCCGGAATGGGCGGATGACGTTCCGGATTCCGCCGGGATCGCAGTGAATTTCCTGATTCAGCGCCCGCTGCCCGGTCAACCCGACAACAGCCGTCCGGCCGCGAGGCCGGTCACCGTGCGTACACCGATCACGGCCCAGACGGCCACCAGCACCACGTACAACCCGCCCGCGAGCGCGGTGAATCCGCCGAAACCGGTATGCCTGGCCAGCCCCGAGGCGCCGGTGACCAGGGTTCCGAGCGGGAAGGTGAAGGCCCACCAGGTCATCCCGAACGGCATTCCGGCCCGCCAGGCCCGCAGATTGGCGGCGACCGCCACCGGCAGCCAGAGCAGCGCGAAGCCGAGCACCATCGACCCGAACAGCACCGCGAGGTGCAGCGCCGAGGGAGCGAGCCCGGGGGCGGCGAGGCGGGCCGCGTCGGCGAGCTGGTTCACGGCGGTGGCGGACTGGCCGAGCGGCCCGAGCACCAGGAAGAGCGTCGGGGTCAGCAGCAGCACCGGCAGCTTGTTGTGCACCAGGGCGGCCATGACCACCGGCAGCAGGGCGAACACCGCGAGCAGCCCCGCACCGAACAGGGCGTAGCAGCCGTAGAGCATCGCCGTGCGGGGCGCGCCCTCGGGCAGGTGCGGGACCAGGGCCGGGCCGAGCGAGGCCGCGACCAGCGGGGCGACCACCGGCAGCAACCAGGTCGGGTCGGCGCGCAGCACGGAGAGCCGGTGCCGGGTGATCATCAGCAGCGGGATGCCGACCGCGACGGCGACGGCGTACAGGGTGCCGACGGTCCACAGCACCAGGTCGACGGCGACCGCGGGGCCGGTGCCGATCACCGGTGCGCCGACCACCAGGGTGCCGTAACCGACCGCGAGCAGCGCCATCGGCGGGCAGCCGTAGAACACGGCCGAGGACGGCTGGTCCAGCAGCTGGGTCCGGGCCGCGGTGCGGTGGCGGGCCAGGTGCACCAGCCGGGCCGCGACCAGGATCGGGAGCAGCCCGAGGGAGAGCAGCCAGACCGCCCGGCCGAAGGCGGTCAGGGCGGGGACGGCGACCGGCAGCGCGGCGGCTCCGTTGGCGACGATCGCGGTGCCCATCACGGTGGCGTACCAGTTGGGGCCCAGCCGGCCGAGGTCGAGCCGGCGGCGCCCGGGGCTCGCGGGGTCGGCGAGCGCCCGGGGGGCGGAGAGCAGGGAGGTGGCCATACCGCCACCGTGCCTGGTCGGGCCGGGTGCCCGGTAGCGCCGCGCGCCCTATGAGGGCATAACCTGACTGTATGGCTCTCTCCTCGCACGTCCCCGAGATCGGCGCCCTCGAACTGCTGCTCACCGTGGTGCGGCTGGGCAGCGTCGGGCGGGCCGCGGCCGAGCTGGGGGTGAGCCAGCCGGCCGCCAGCGCCCGGATCAAGGGCATGGAGCGGCAGATCGGGGTCGCCCTGCTGGAGCGCTCGCCGCGCGGCTCCCGGCCGACCGAGGCGGGGCGGCTGGTGGTGGAGTGGGCGCGCGGCGTCGTGGAGGCGGCGCAGGCGCTGGACGCCGGGATCGACGCGCTGCGCGGCCGCCGGGATGCCCGGCTGCGGGTGGTGGCCAGCCTGACGGTGGCCGAGTACCTGATGCCGGGCTGGCTGCTGGCGCTGCACGAGGCGAGTCCGGGGACGGCGGTGACCCTGCGGACGGCCAACTCGTCCGACGTGGCCGCGCACGTCCTGGCGGGCGAGGCCGACCTCGGCTTCGTGGAGGGCCCGCACACCCCGCCGGGGCTGTCGGGGGCGGTGGTCGCCGCCGACCGGCTGGTGGTCGTGGTGGGGCCCGGTCACCCGTGGGCCCGGCGGCGCGCCCCGCTCACCGGCCCGGAGCTGGCCGCCACCCCGCTGGTGCTGCGCGAGCCGGGCTCGGGCACCCGGGAGGTGCTGGAGCAGGCGCTGGCCGGCCACGGCGGTGCGGCGGCGCCCCGGCTGGAGCTGGCCTCCTCGACGGCGCTGAAGGCGGCCGCGATGACCGGGGCCGGTCCGGTCTGCCTGAGCGAGCTGGCCGTGGTGGAGGAGCTGGCCACCCGCCGGCTGGTCGAGGTCCCGCTCACGGGGGTGGACCTGCACCGGCCGCTGCGCGCGGTCTGGCCGGCGGGCCAGCGGCCGGCGGGGCCGGCCCGGGAGCTGCTGGGGCTGACCCGGAAGCTGCCCAGACGCGGCTGAGCGGGCCCACCGTGAAGGGCTGCCGGCCGCGGGGCCGGAGCAGGATTCCGGACCTGGACGGAGAAAGTTGAGCGGAATAGACTCAATTTAGTGCATGCTTGAAGCAGCAGACTTACGGAGAGGGCTGACCCCAGCCGCTCCGGTCCGGAACACACCCGATGGAGAGGGGCACGACAGCAGTGGATGCCAGCAAGTTCACCAGCAGGACGCAGGACGCCCTGTCCGCCGCGATTCGGCAGGCCGGCGCCGCAGGAAACCCGGACGTCAAGCCGGTGCACATCCTGCTGGCGCTCCTGGAGCAGCCCGAGGGCATCGCCCGTCCGCTGCTGGAGGCCGTCGGCGCCGATCCCGCGGCCGTGCTGGCCGGTGCCCGGCGCCGGCTCGCCGAGCTGCCCAGCGCGCAGGGCTCGACGGTGGCCGCGCCCAACCTGGCCCGCGACACCATGGCCGTCCTCGACGAGGCGGGCAAGCGCGCCGCCGACCTGGACGACCAGTACCTGTCCACCGAGCACCTGATGGTCGGGCTGGCCGCCGAGGGCGGCGCGGTGGCCGACCTGCTGACGCAGCACGGCGCCACCGCCAAGGCGCTGCTGGCCGCCTTCAAGGACGTGCGGGGCAGCGCGCGGGTCACCTCCGCCGACCCGGAGGGCACCTACAAGGCGCTGGAGAAGTACGGCGCGGACCTCACCCAGGCGGCGCGGGACGGCAAGCTCGACCCGGTGATCGGCCGGGACCAGGAGATCCGCCGGGTGGTCCAGGTGCTCTCCCGCCGGACCAAGAACAACCCGGTGCTGATCGGCGACCCCGGTGTCGGCAAGACCGCCGTGGTCGAGGGGCTGGCCCAGCGGATCGTGGCCGGCGACGTGCCCGAGTCGCTGCGCGGCAAGCGGCTGGTCGCGCTCGACCTCAGCGCGATGGTGGCCGGCGCCAAGTACCGGGGCGAGTTCGAGGAGCGGCTGAAGGCCGTCCTGAACGACATCAAGGCCAGCGACGGCCAGGTGATCACCTTCATCGACGAGCTGCACACCATGGTCGGCGCGGGCGCCGGCGGCGACTCCGCGATGGACGCGGGCAACATGCTGAAGCCGATGCTGGCCCGCGGCGAGCTGCGGATGGTCGGCGCCACCACCCTGGACGAGTACCGCGAGCGGATCGAGAAGGACCCGGCCCTGGAGCGCCGCTTCCAGCAGGTGCTGGTCGGCGAGCCGAGCGTGGAGGACACGGTCGCGATCCTGCGCGGGCTGAAGGGCCGCTACGAGGCCCACCACAAGGTGCAGATCTCGGACGCCGCGCTGGTCGCCGCCGCCACCCTGTCCAACCGGTACATCACCGCCCGATTCCTGCCCGACAAGGCGATCGACCTGGTCGACGAGTCGGCCTCGCGGCTGCGGATGGAGATCGACTCCTCCCCGGTCGAGATCGACCAACTCCAGCGCTCGGTCGACCGGTTGCGGATGGAGGAGCTGGCGCTGGAGAAGGAGTCCGACCCCGCGTCGGTCGACCGGCTGGCCCGACTGCGGCGCGATCTGGCCGACCGGCAGGAGCAGTTGAGCACCCTCAACGCCCGCTGGGAGCAGGAGAAGAAGGCGCTCAACCGGGTCGGCGCACTCAAGGAGCGGCTGGACGACCTGCGCGGCGCCCTCGAACGGGCCGAGCGGGACGGCGACTTCGAGCGCGCGTCGAAGCTGATGTACGCCGAGATCCCGGCCGCCGAACGGGAGCTGGCCGAGGGCCAGGCCGGGGCGGAGGACGAGGAGGACACCGGCACCCCGATGGTGAAGGAGGAGGTCGGCCCGGACGACGTGGCCGACGTGGTCGCCTCCTGGACGGGCATCCCGGCCGGCCGCCTGCTGGAGGGCGAGAGCGCCAAGCTGCTGCGGATGGAGGAGGAGCTCGGCCGCCGTCTGATCGGCCAGCACGAGGCCGTCCGGGCGGTCTCCGACGCGGTGCGCCGCACCCGCTCGGGCATCGCCGACCCGGACCGGCCCACCGGCTCCTTCCTCTTCCTCGGCCCGACCGGCGTCGGCAAGACCGAGCTGGCCAAGGCACTGGCCGACTTCCTGTTCGACGACGAGCGGGCGATGGTCCGGATCGACATGAGCGAGTACGGCGAGAAGCACTCGGTCTCCCGGCTGGTCGGCGCCCCGCCCGGGTACGTCGGCTACGAGGAGGGCGGCCAGCTCACCGAGGCGGTCCGGCGCCGCCCGTACAGCGTGGTGCTGCTGGACGAGGTGGAGAAGGCCCACCCCGAGGTCTTCGACGTGCTGCTCCAGGTGCTGGACGACGGGCGGCTCACCGACGGCCAGGGCCGGACGGTGGACTTCCGCAACGCGATCCTGATCCTCACCTCCAACCTCGGCAGCCAGTACCTGGTGGACCGGAACACGCCGGAGGAGCGGAAGAAGGAGCTCGTCCTGGAGACGGTCCGCACCGCCTTCAAGCCGGAGTTCCTGAACCGGCTGGACGACATCGTGGTGTTCGAGCCGCTGGGCACCGCCGAGCTCAGCCGGATCGTCGACCTCCAGGTCGCCCGGCTCGCCCAGCGGCTCGCCGACCGGCGGCTCGACCTGGAGGTCACCGACGCCGCCCGCGAGTGGCTGGCACTGACCGGCTACGACCCGGCGTACGGGGCCAGGCCGCTGCGCCGGCTGGTCCAGTCGGCGATCGGCGACCAGCTGGCGAAGGCCATCCTGTCCGGGCAGGTGCACGACGGCGACACCGTCGTGGTCGACCTGGACGAGGTCGGCGACCGGCTCTCGGTGTCCGGCCGGACGTCGCTGGTCAAGTGACCCGGGTGGTCGCTTCCGCGGGCCGCCGCGGAAGCGACCACCGAGGCAGGTGCTCCCTGTGCCGCAGGCCACTGATGAGGCAGGATGGAGAGGTAAGCAGGGCGGCCCCACGTGGACAGCCACCCTCGTGAACCGTGAAGGGACCCCCAGTGAGCATTGACCCGTCCTCGATCCCGTCGTTCGGCGCGCCCCAGCCCCCGCAGGGTGGCGGCCAGGGCGGGGGTCCGGCCGGTCCGCCGCCGGTGATCGTCCCGGACCAGGCGCTGGTGACCCAGCTCCTCGACCAGATGCAGCTCAAGCACGTGGTGGACGAGGAGGGCGACCTCACCGCGCCCTGGGAGGGCTTCCGCGTCTACTACATGTTCCGCGGCGAGCAGAAGGAGCTCTTCGCGGTCCGTGCCTTCTACGACCGCCCGTACCCGCTGGAGCAGAAGGCCGAGATCCTCGACCTGATCGACGAGTGGAACCGCGAGACCCTCTGGCCCAAGGTGTACACCCACACCCACGAGGACGGCGTGGTCCGCCTGATCGGCGAGTCCCAGATGATCGTCGGCACCGGCGTCAACCTGGACTACTTCGTCTCCACCACGGCCAACTGGACCCAGGCCTCGGTCGGCTTCGAGCAGTGGATCGTCGAGCGCCTCGGCCTCCAGAAGGAGATCGAGACCGAGGGCGGCGACGCCGACGGCGACGCCACCGACGAGGGCTGATCCCCGCTCCCCCGCACCACCGCGACGGCCCGCCCCCACCCCGGGGGCGGGCCGTCGCCGTGCCACCGGGCGCGGCGCGCCGGTGCGGGCTTGTCCCGTGGCGCGCGGCCGTCGAGGATGAGCCCGACGACGAGCTGAGGAGCCCGGAATGAGCGAGCGACCGTTGCTGAACCGCCGGCTGGCGGGGATGGGGACGACGATCTTCGCGGAGATGTCCGCGCTGGCCACCGCGACCGGCTCGATCAACCTCGGCCAGGGGTTCCCGGACACCGACGGGCCCACGGAGGTCCGCGAGGCGGCGGTGCGGGCACTGCGCGAGGGCCGCGGCAACCAGTACCCGCCGGGCCCCGGCGTCCCCGAGCTGCGGGCGGCGATCGCCGAGCACCAGCAGCGCTTCTACGGCCTCGCGTACGACCCCGACACCGAGGTGCTGGTCACCGCCGGCGCCACCGAGGCGATCGCCGCCGCGCTGCTCGCGCTGCTGGAGCCCGGCGACGAGGTGATCGCGTTGGAGCCGTTCTACGACTCGTACGCCGCCTGCATCGCCATGGCCGGCGCCGTCCGGGTACCGCTGACGCTGCGCCGGCCCTCGTTCCGTCCCGACCTGGACGAGCTGCGCGCGCTGGTCACCCCGCGCACCCGGCTGCTGCTGCTCAACTCCCCGCACAACCCGACCGGGCTGGTGCTCTCCCCCGCCGAGCTCGGCGCGATCGCCGAACTCGCCGTCGAGCGCGACCTGTTGGTGGTCACCGACGAGGTCTACGAGCACCTGGTGTTCAGCGGCGGCCACCACCCGATCGCCGACCTGCCGGGGATGCGCGGGCGGACCGTCTCGATCTCCTCCGCCGGCAAGACCTTCTCCTTCACCGGCTGGAAGGTCGGCTGGGTGACCGGCACCCCGGAGCTGGTGGCCGCCGTGCGGACCGCCAAGCAGTACCTGACCTACGTCTCCGCGGGCCCGTTCCAGTACGCCGTCGCCGAGGCCCTGCGGCTGCCCGACAGCTACTTCACGGACTTCCGGGCCGACCTCGCCCGCAAGCGCGACCTGCTCGCCGACGGCCTGGAAGCCGCCGGGTTCGGCGTCTTCCGCCCCGAGGGCACGTACTTCATCACCACCGACATCACCCCGCTCGGCGAGAAGGACGGCATCGAGTTCTGCCGCCGCCTCCCCGAGCGCTGCGGCGTGGTCGCCATCCCCAACGCCGTCTTCTACGACGACACCGAGGCGGGCCGGAGCCTGGTCCGCTTCACCTTCTGCAAGCAGGACAGCGTCCTCGAAGAGGCCGTCACCCGGCTCCGGCGGCTCTGACCATCGCCCGGGCGCCGGCAGTTTCCGGTCCCCGAGGAAGTAGTCGTACGACTCCAGGGACGAACCAACCTCCTGTGCGGTTCCGCCCGGGCTGTCCCGGCCCCGGACTCCTGGCTGCGGAACGGGTCAGGGGGCGATCGGTTCCTCGGCGCGATCCCCGTAGAAGTAGGCGTGGAGGTCCTGCAGGTAGCGGTACAACTCCTCCTCCGAGTCGAAGGAGTACCGCGTGAGGCTCCACCACTGGCCGACCGATGCGGGGCGGTGTTCCAGCAGGTACTCCAGACTCGCCCGCAACGCCCTGGCGTAGTCGGTCCCGCCCGTGGCCGAGGCCTTGTACAGGGCGATGTCGTTGATCATCTCCGGGTGCAGGGCACCCTGGTAGAAGTTCCGGAGGCTGCGGTCCCCACGCCAGCCGGGAATGTCCCTGGCCGTCCATCCCATCGGAGATCCCCACCTTTCGGCTCGGTCGCACGAGCCCGTCCGCCACGTGCCGGAGGGACGGACGAACCGGGCGGCCACACGGTTCCGGTGGGGCGGTATCCGACGCGGTGCCAGGACGCATCCCGGGCAGGGCCGTTCGGGGGGCGCACTCGAACGGGCGGCGTCACGAACGCCACCGCGCATGGGGGCGCACACCAGGCGCGCGCGGCGCGTGCGCGTAGGCACGGGGCGCGCTATGAGCAAGGTCCGCCCCCTGGATGGTCACACCAGATCTGGCGCTGCGCCCAGAACGGTGAATGCTTGGCAAAGATGGGTAAATCCCTGACGGACCCGGAGAATTCGTGCTTCTCTGCTGCTGAATCTCCAGCCGGAATCCTTCCTTCCACGGTCGGCCGCGTCCTGGACCGCACAGCTCCGATCAGCCCCCTGCCAACCGGCCGGGTCCGGCGCTGCGCGGCCGGCGCGCACGGAGCTGAAACGCGGAGCCCGAGCATGCTCACCACACTGCAGACCTCCTACACGGACACCCGCGCCGGCGACCTCGCCTGGTGCCTGGGCGGCGAACCGCTGCCCGCCCTGGCCGTGCGCGACCTCAGCCTCGACCACCTGTCCGGCGGCACCCTGCAGCTGCGCCTGCTGGGCGCGTCGCACCAGGTCGTCCTCGCCGCCGGCCCCGGCGACTGCCTGGAGACCGTCGCCTGCCTGCCCGGCCGCCGCACCCCGCTGCCCGCCCGGGTGGCCGAGCAGGTGGCGGGCTGGGAGTACGAGTTCGCGGCCCGGATCGAGGAGCTGCCGCCGCACGTCTTCGCCGCCCGGGCGCAGGAGCTGCTGGCCCTGGTGGAGAGCCATCCGCACGCGCTGGCCGGGGTCTTCCCGGGCGACCCGAGCGCCTTCACCGCGCTGGTCGCGCACTGCGAGGAGCGGCGGGTGCTGTGGCGCACCTGGCACGCCTACCCGCAGGAGGGGCGGCTGGTGTGCACCCGCTCGTCCCTGGTGGTGCGCCGGTATCCGAACGCCGCCCAATAACCCGCCGAATGGCACATGACAACGATTCGTCAACCGACTTTCGCCACTGTCCACCGAATGGGTGCAGCTATCGGAGTCGGTTCTCGCCTAGCGTTTGTCCATGATCAGCCATTCGACCGGAAAGCCCGCCGGGCCGGACCTCGACGGCCCGCCCGAAACCGCGCTGACCAGGGAGTCGGGCGCCCGGGCGATCCGAGCGCGGGCCGGTTCGGGCGGCCGGGTCCGCCCGCGCTCGGCCCGGCCGATAGTCCTGCTGGCCGCCTTCGTCTGCGCGGCCTGCGGCCTGGTGTACGAGCTGGAGCTGGTCGCGCTGGGCGGCTACCTGCTGGGCGAGTCGATGACCCAGACCTCGGTGGTGCTCTCGGTGATGGTCTTCGCGATGGGCCTCGGCTCGCTGCTCGCCAAGCGGCTCACCCGGCGGCCGGCCACCTTCTTCGCCCTGGTCGAGTGCACCCTCGCGCTGGTCGGCGGCCTCTCCGTGCTGGCGCTCCAGTCCTGCTGGGCGTGGCTCGACCGGTACCGGGCCACCACCACCGGACTGGTCGGCACCACGCTGGTGATCGGGGTGCTGATCGGCGCCGAGATCCCGCTGCTGATGACGCTGATCCAGCGGATCCGGCGGGAGGAGGCGGGCCGGGCCGCCGCCGACCTGTTCGCCGCCGACTACGTGGGCGCCCTGGTCGGCGGCCTGACCTTCCCGTTCCTGCTGCTGCCCGCCTTCGGCCAGGCCACCGGCGCCCTGGTCACCGGCGCGGTGAACGCGGTGGCGGGCGCCGCCGTGGTGCTCTGGCTGTTCCGGGACGAGCCCGCCCCGCGCACCCGGCTGCTGCTGTGGACCGGCTGCGGGCTGGTGCTGGCCGTCCTCGCGGCGGCCGCCGCCTGCACCGGCGCGATCGAACGGGCGGCCCGGCACGCGCTCTACGGCGCTCAGGTGCGGCTGGCCACCCAGAGCCGGTTCCACGAGATCGTGCTGACCGGGCCGTCCGACCCGCGGGTCCCGGCGCAGCGGTCGGCCGGCGGCCCGCTGGAGCTGTTCCTGGACGGCCGCCCGGTGGTGTGCGGGCCGGACGAGTACCGGGACCACGAGGCGCTGGTGCACCCGGCGCTGGCCGCCCGGCCCGGCGCCCGGGTGCTGCTGCTCGGCGGGGACGGGCTGGCGCTGCGCGAGGTACTCCGGCACCCCTCGGTCCGCTCGGTGCTGGTGGTCGAGCGCGACCCGGAGCTGTCCGAGCTGGCCCGGCGTGACCCGGCGCTGTCCGCGCTGAACGAGCACGCGCTGGACGACCCCCGGGTCCGGCTGCTGACCGCCGAGCCGCTGACCTGGCTGCGCACCGGCGGCGGCCCGTTCGACGTGATCATCTCCGACCTGGCGGAGCAGACCCCCGACCTGCGGTACCGGTCGCTGGAGTTCTTCGGGCTGGCGGCCCGCCGGCTGGCGCCCGAGGGCCGGATCGCGGTCCGCACCGGCCCGGCCGAGTCCGAGCTGTGGGCCGTCGAGGCGGGGCTGCGCGAGGCCGGGCTCGGCACCGTCCCCTATCTGGGCAGCACCGGGCCGGCGCCGGGCTGCGGGGCCGGCCACCGGCCGCCGCGGCCGGCCTTCGTACTGGCCGCCCGGGGCCGGCCGGTGCTGGCCCTGGACGGCGACGGGCCGCCGCCCCGCTCGCTCACCGAGGACGGCCTGCGGGCGTCCGCCGCCACCCTGGCCGCCCACCGCCCGGCCGGCGGGCCCGGCCCGCACCACCTGCTCGGCTGACCGTTCGGGGCGATCCGCACCGGGTGGTCGGGTGGGGCGGCGGGCGGCGAGGGCTCCGTACGTGTACTGCGCGTCGCCCGGCCGGTCCAACCTCGGCGCAACTCTCCGCACCGGCCTGCGGGGTCGGTAGGCTCGCAACCATGGAGCATGAGGTTGTCGTCCCGCTGCCGGTCGAGGACGTCCGGCAGGCCCTGGCCGATCAGGAGCTGCTGGCCGCCTGCGTGCCCGGCCTGACCGTCGTGCCGGAGGAGTCCTCCGAGCAGGACGTGGGCGGCCGGCTGAGGCTGCGGATCGGCGGCTCCACCATCACCTACGTCGCCTACGCCGGGCTGGCCGACGAGGCGGAGGAGGGCGTCCGGGCGGTCCTGACCGGCACCGAGGTCCGCGGTGACGGGCACTTCACGGCGACCCTGCGGTTCGCCCTGGAGGAGGTCCCGGACGGCACGCTGCTGCGGCTGACCGCGAGCGTGGAGCCGGGCGGCCGGCTGGCCGGCTTCGACCCGGCCGTGCGGACGGCGGCGGGCCGGCGGCTGCTGGAGCGCGGCGCGGCGGCGCTGGTGGCCGCGCTGGCGGAGCCGGCCGAGGAGCCGGAGCCCGAGCAGCCCACCGCCACGGTGGTGTACCTGGAGGACCACGCCGCCGAGCGCGACCTGGACGACGACCTGTCCGACCTGATCTCGTTCTCCGACGCCGAGCAGCCGGCCGACCCGGGCCCCGGGCCGTTCGACCCGGAGCCGGTGCTGGCCGGGCCGGTGCGGCGCAGCATCGTCGGGCGCTCGGCCGAGGAGGTCGACCACGCCCCGCCGCGCGGGCGGTACGCCCCGGCCACCCCGGCCCACAGTGCCCGGGCCCGGGCGGCCTCCCGCTGGGGCGGGGTGGAGCCCACGCTGCTCTCCGGCTCGGGTGGTGAGCGCAGCGCGATGCCGTGGGTGATCGGCGGTGGGGTGGCGCTGCTGGGCGGGGCCGTGGTGCTGGTCCGCGCGCTGCGCCGGCGCTGATCGTCGGCGGCGGTACGGCTTAGACTGACTGCTCATGAGCAACGACCGCGACGCCCTGCTGGCGCAGATCAAGGACAAGGCCGTTGTACACGGCAAGGTGACCCTCTCCTCCGGGCTGGAGGCCGACTACTACGTCGACCTGCGCCGGATCACGCTGGACGCCGAGGCGGCGCCGCTGGTCGGCGCGGTGATGCTGGACGCCACCGCCGAGCTGGAGTACGACGCGGTGGGCGGGCTGACCCTGGGCGCGGACCCGGTCGCGGCCGCGATGCTGCACGCCGCCGCCGCCCGCGGGCGCAAGCTGGACGCCTTCGTGGTCCGCAAGGCCGGCAAGGCGCACGGCCTGCAGCGCCGGATCGAGGGCCCGGACGTGAAGGGCCGCCGGGTGCTGGCGGTCGAGGACACCTCCACCACCGGCGGCTCGGTGCTGACCGCGGTCGAGGCGCTGCGCGAGGCGGGTGCCGAGGTGGTCGGCGTCGCGGTGATCGTGGAGCGCGGCGCCGCCCCGGCGATCGAGCAGGCGGGCCTGCCGTACCTGACGGCGTACACCCTGGACGACCTCGACCTGGGCTGAGCCCTTTCGGGCACCCGCCCGTCGTAGCGGCCGGTGGGCCGCGTTGTTTCACGTGACTCCCGGGCGGCCAGCGCGGTGACGGCGCTGGAGTCCAGCCCGCCGGAGAGCAGC
>NZ_JBEOUL010000021.1:0-133639 GCF_040304075.1 Kitasatospora sp. NPDC094015 | reverse complement strand
GGCCTGATCAAGGCGATCGACCGGTTCGACCCGGCGCAGGGCGTGGAGTTCACCACCTTCGCCATCCCGACCATCGCCGGCGAGATCAAGCGCTTTTTCCGGGACACCGGCTGGATGGTGCACGTCCCCCGGCGCCTGCAGGAGCTGCGGATCACCCTGGCCAAGGCCACCGACGAGCTCCAGCAGCTGCACGACCGCGCGCCGACCACCGCCGAACTCGCCGAGCACCTCTCGATGGACGAGGCCGAGATCCGCGAGGGCATCGTCGCCGGCCGCGCCCAGACCGCCGGCTCCCTCGACATCGGCTCCGGTTCCGACTCCGACGACGGCCCCACCCTCGGCGACCGGATCGCCTTCGAGGAGCGCGACTACGAGCTGGTGCTGAGTCGCGAGGCGCTGAAGCCGGTGATCGCCGCGCTGTCCGAGCGCGACCGCGAGGTGCTCTCGCTGCGCTTCGGCTCGGAGCTGACCCAGGCCGAGATCGGCCAGCTGCTGGGCTACTCCCAGATGCACATCTCCCGGGTGCTCAAGCGGGTGCTGGGCGAACTGCGCGAGGCGCTGCTGACCGGCGAGTGACGCCGGTACGGCTGGGGGCGTCCACACCAGGCGGTGTGGGCGCCCCCAGCCGTGCGCCGCGCAGCCGTACCGGCCGTCGGTGCCGGCGCCCGCTCAGGGGGCCATGGTCACCGTCACGGTGGTGAAGCCGGCCGAACGCAGCAGTCCCTCCAGCATGGAGCGGGTGCTCTGCTCGGAGCGCTGGGTCAGTTCGGTGTCCTTGGCGGCCTGCTCGATCTTCTGCGTGGCCAGCAGCTCGACCTGCTGCTGGTTGCCGGGGTTGCCGCTGAAGAAGTCGCCGATCCGGTCGAAGAACCCGCGCTGCTGGAGGTAGACGTAGGAGCGCCGGACGTCCAGCGCGGCGGGGGCCAGCTGGGCGTGCGGGATCACCACGGAGGCGGTGGTGCGGTCGGCGGAGACGGTCACCGCGCCCTTGTCGAGGCTGCTGAGGTCGACGTAGGCGTCCACGGTGCCGGCCGCGACGTACAGGGTGCGGTTGCCGAGCAGCGCCGAGGGGAGGAAGGCCGCCTCGTGGTCCAGGTCGACGATGACCTGGAAGTTGCCCTGGGCGCCGGTGAACCGCTTCATGTCCTGGATCGAGCGCAGCAGCACCGGCTGGCTGCGGTCCACCGTGCGGCGCTCGAACGGGTTCGGTATCGAGGGGAACAGGCCGAGGTGGGCCCCGGCCAGGAAGACCGCGGCGATCACGGCCAGGGTCACCGGCAGGCCGATGTACCAGGGGGTGCGCCGGCGGGCGGGGCGGTCCGGGCGCTCGGCGGCGGGCTTGGGCGAGTCGTCCGGCTCCGCGGTGCCGGCGGTGTCGGGCCCGGCCCCGGTGGTCCGGCCGCGTCTGAGGAGTGCCATCGCTGTCGTCTTCTCTCGTGAGGTGGGGAACTGGCCCCGTGGGGTGGGGAACTGGCGGGAATCGGTTCAGTCGCGGCGGCCGTGCAGGGCGCGCCCGAGGCGGCGGCCGACCAGCAGGCAGACCAGCAGCGCGCCGGTGGTGTTGAGGATCACGTCGTCCACGTCGAAGGCCCGGCCGGTCACCAGTGCGGCCTGGGCGGTCTCCACCGTCACCATCACCAGGGCGGTCAGCGCGGTCACGGCGAGCGGGCCGCGGACCCGGCGGAAGAGGACCGGGAACAGCAGGCCGAACGGCATGCCCAGCAGCAGGTTGCCGCCCACCTGCTGGGCCGCCGCACGGACCGCGGGCTGGTCCAGGTAGGCGCGCAGCGAGGCGCCCGGCCGCAGGTTGGCGTGCACCAGGTCGCGGGAGGCGGGCGAGGGGACGAGGGTGACCCGGGCCAGCGCGACGGCGAAGGCCACCGTGGCGGCCAGGGCGACCAGCAGCACCATCGCCCGGACCAGGGCGGGGGCCCAGCCGGAGCGGCGCAGGAAGGGTGGCCGCGGTGCCGGCTCCGCGGCCACCGGTGCCACTCCCGCCGGTGCCGGTCCCGCCGGTTCGGCCAGTACCTTCGTGGCTCGTGTCATGGTCCTGCTCTCCCCTCGCTGCGTGCCGCCCGGTGCGGTGGTCCTCGCGTACCCCGGGCGGGCCGGGACAAGCCGGTCCGGAGCGGCAGCGTGCCAGTCAACTGGGGCGACTTCAAGCCGAGTTGATGCATCGTGGACGATTCGTCCGGAGCGCTGCGTGGCCGCCCGTGGCGCGGGCAGACGAGCCCCGACCCAGCTGGTGCGCGAAGGAGGAGCGATGTCCCAGATCGAGGAGTCCATCGAGGTGGCGGTGCCGGTCGGATCGGCCTACCGGAGCTGGTCCGAGTGGACCGCCTTCCCGGAGTTCATGAGCGGTGTCGAGCGGGTCGAGCCGATCTCCGCCGACGCCGTGCACTGGGTGGCCAAGGTGGACGGGATCCAGCGGGAGTTCGACGCCGAGATCACCGAACGCACCCCGGGCGAGCGGATCGCCTGGCGCTCGGTCGGCGGCGCCGAGCAGTCCGGCGTGGTCACCTTCCACGCCCTGGACGCGGACCGGACCAGGGTGATGCTGCAGCTCGACCACACCCCGCACGGCGTGGTGGACGTGATCGGCGACCGGCTCGGCTTCGTCGCCCATCAGGTGCACCGCTGCCTGCGAGACTTCAAGCAGCACGTCGAAGCCGTCGGCTGAGCCCCGGGGCCACTCCCGGCCCGCCTGCCTCCCTGCCGACCGCCTCCCCACCGCCCACCGCCCGCCACCCGCAGCACCCCGCCGACCGCGCCCCGACCGAGGAGCCCCCATGCCGGCCGACCCCCGCCCGACCACCCGGCTCCCCGCCCGCGCCCGGTGGGCCGCCCTGCGCCGTACCGCGCGCGAACTCCTCGGCGACGAGCTGTTCGACCGGGCGGCTGCCCTCACCTACTACGGCGTGCTGGCGCTCTTCCCCGGCCTGCTGCTGCTCACCGGGCTGCTCGGGCTGGCCGGACCGGCCCCGACCGGGCAGATCCTCTCGGGCCTGCGCGCACTCGCCCCCGGCCCGGCCGGCGAGGTGCTCCGCGACGGGGTCGGCCAGGTGGGCCGCAGCGGCGGCACCGGCGGGGTGTTCGCGGTCCTCGGGGCGCTCGGCGCGCTCTGGTCGGCCTCCGGCTACGTCGGCGCCTTCATCCGCTCGGCCAACGCCGTGCACGGCGTCCGGGAGGGCCGGCCGCTGTGGCGGCTCGCCCCGGTACGGCTGGCGCTGACCGCGTTCCTGGTGCTGCTGCTGGCCGCCGGCGCGGTGATCGTGGTGTGCACCGGCCCGATCGCCGGGCAGGCCGGCCGTGCTCTCGGCGTCGGTGACTGGGGCCTGCGGCTGTGGTCGGTCGCCAAGTGGCCGGGCCTGGTGCTGCTGGTGACCCTGATGATCACGGTGCTGTACTGGGCGGCCCCCAGCGTCCGCTCCCGCGGCTTCCGGTGGATCTCCGCGGGCAGCGTGCTGGCGGTGGCGCTCTGGCTGGCCGCCTCGGGCGGCTTCGCGCTGTACGCCACGTACGTCGGCGGCAGCTACAACCGGATGTACGGGGCACTGGCCGGGATCGTGGTCTTCCTGGTCTGGCTCTGGCTGACCAATCTGGCCGTGCTGCTGGGCCTGGGCTTCGACGCCGAGCTGGCCCGGGCCCGCGCCGCCCGCACGGTACGGGGCACCGGCCCGGGGCCGCTCGACAAGGCCGCGCCGGCCGGGTCCTACCGCTCGGCGTCCTCCCGCTCCGCAACGCCCCGCCCCGCGCTGCCGGGCTCCGCCGAGCGCGGCTGAGGCGCCGCGGCCGCCACCGTCACCCGGGGCAGCGCGGCCGGGTGACGGTCCCGCAGGAACGCCACCAGGTGCTCCCGGACCGCGCAGCGCAGCTCGAACGCGCGGTCGGCGTCCGCGGCCGTCATCAGCGCCCGGACCACGATGGTGCTCGGGGTGGTGTCGACCACCTGGAGCGCCCGGCCGGTGCCGTCCCAGCGTTCGTCGCCCGCGAGCAGCTTCTCGAACTCCGCCCGCAGCTCGTCCACCGGCGTGCGGTGGTCCAGGTGCAGCAGCACGGTGCCGGTGATGCCCGGGTCGCGGCGCGACCAGTTCTCGAACGGCTTGCCGGCGAAGTAGGAGACCGGCATCACGATCCGCCGCTGGTCCCAGGTGGCGATCACCACGGCGGTCAGGGTGATCTCCTCGACCGTGCCCCACTCGCCGGCCACCACGACCACGTCGCCGATCCGCACCATGTCGCCGAAGGCCAGCTGGATCCCGGCGAACAGGTTGGCCAGCGAGGACTGCGCCGCCACGCCCACCACCAGACCGAGCAGCCCAGCAGAGGCCAGCAGGCTGGCACCGACCGCGCGCACCGCGGGGAAGGTCATCAGCGCCGCGGCCAGCGTGAGCACCGCGATCCCGGCGTCGCAGATCCGCCCGACCAGCTCCGCCTGGGTCCGCGCCCGGCGCACCCGCCCCGGGTCGCGCCGCCGCCCGGAGGCGTACCGGGTCAGCGCCGACTCGATGAACAGCGAGACCGTCCGCGCGGTCAGCCAGCCCGCGCTGACCAGCAGGGCGAGCAGCAGGCCGTGCCGCAGCGGCGGCCCGATCCCGGAGGGCAGGCCCATCCCGGGCTCGCCAGCCAGCAGCAGTGCGGTCAGCGCCGTGACCAGGGCCGGGATCCGGCAGTGCCGCAGCATCTCCCACCGCCGGGCCCCCGGCCGTCCGGCGGCCAGCCGGCCGACCGCCAGCACCAGCAGCCGGTCCACGGCGAGTACGGCGGCCACCACCCCGGCGACCACCAGCAGCGGTCGGACGACGGTCCATATCGGCATGCGGGTTCCTCCTCCAACGATCTGTCCGGGCGTGCGTCGAGGCCCCGGGAGCGGCGCGGGGCCTCGACAGCGGGCGCCGCCGGGACGGGGCGGCGCCGGCAGGTCGCCTGCCCCCTGAGGTCCGTTCAAACACCGCGGGCCGCCGATCCGCCGCCGCCGGCCCGACCAGCGGCCCGACCGCAGGCCCGCCCGTCGCGGGCGCCCGGCCGGCCGGCTGCCCGGCCCGCCCGCTCGGCTAGGCTGCCGCCGACACCGTCACCACCCGGTGACGAACGATCAGCGCGAGGAGACCGAGATGGCCGGCGAGCCCCAGTCCGACTGCCTGTTCTGCACGATCGTGGCGGGCGGGATCCCGGCCACCGTGGTCCGCGAGACCAAGGACACCATCGCCTTCCGCGACATCAACCCGCAGGCGCCCACCCACGTCCTGGTGATCCCGCGGGTGCACTACCCGAACGCCGCCGCGCTGGCCGCCGCCGAACCGGCCGTCGCCGCCGAGCTGCTGACGGAGGCGGGCGAGGTGGCCGCCGCCGAGGGCATCGCCGACTACCGGCTGATCTTCAACACGGGTGCCGGCGCCGGTCAGACCGTCTTCCACGCCCACGTCCACGTGCTCGGCGGCGAGCCGCTCCGCGAGGGCCTGGTCTGATCCGGTGTCACAGCGCGAACTCGTCGTCCTCGGCACCGCCAGCCAGGTGCCCACCCGGCACCGCAACCACAACGGCTACCTGCTGCGCTGGGACGGCGAGGGCCTGCTGTTCGACCCCGGCGAGGGCACCCAGCGGCAGATGCTGCACGCCGGGGTGTCGGCCACCGGGATCACCCGGATCGCCGTCACCCACTTCCACGGCGACCACTCGCTCGGCCTCGCCGGGGTGATCCAGCGGATCAACCTGGACCGGGTGCCGCACCCGGTGGACGCCTACTACCCGGCCACCGGCCAGGCGTTCTTCGACCGGCTGCGGTACGCCACCGCCTACCACGAGAGCGCCGAGCTGCGCCCGCGCCCGATCGCCGGACCCGGCCCGCTGCCGGCCCCCGGCGCCCCGTTCGAGCTGGCCGCGGTCCGGCTCTCGCACCCGGTCGACTCCTTCGGCTACCGGCTCACCGAGCCGGACGGGCGCCGGATCGTGCCCGAGCGGCTGGCCGCGGCCGGGCTGCGCGGCGGCCCGCTGGTCGGCCGGCTCCAGCAGCAGGGCTCCGTCACCCTGGACGACGGCCGCACGGTCACCCTGGACGAGGTCAGCGAGGCCCGCCCGGGCCAGCGCTTCGCGTTCGTGATGGACACCCGGCTCTGCCCCGGGGTGACGGAACTCGCCGAGGGCGCCGATCTGCTGGTGATCGAGGCGACCTTCCTGGACGCCGACGCCCGGCTGGCCGAGGAGCACGGCCACCTGACCGCCGCCCAGGCCGCCCGGGTCGCCGCCGAGGCCGGCGTGCGGACCCTGGTGCTCACCCACTTCTCGCAGCGCTACCCGGACCTCGACGGCCATCTCGACGAGGCCCGCCGCCACTTCGACGGCGAGCTGGTGGTGGCCGAGGACCTGGCCCGGGTGCCGGTCCCGCCGCGGAGATGACCGAAAAACCATTCGCCTCCGGCGCCCGCCCGGTCCAGCATCGGATGCGCCGCCCGGGGTGCCGCACCGCCGCAGCGAACATCGGCGCGGCGTACCCTGGTGACCCGGAGAGCCCGCGCGGCACCACGACACGACAGATGGGATGAGCAGGCCTCAGCGCCGACCCATGAGTGACACACCGCAGACCCGAACCAACGGTCACCAGCGCCCCGACGCGGCCAGCACCCGGATCGTCATTCCGGAGAAGCACCCGATGGTCACCCTCCTGGGGGCGGCCGACTCGCTCCTGCGGGTGATCGAGAGCGGCTTCCCCGACGCCGACATCCACGTCCGCGGCAACGAGGTCACCGCGACCGGCGACCAGGCCGAGATCAAGCTGGTCGAGCAGCTCTTCACCGAGATGATGCTGGTGCTGCGCACCGGCCAACCCCTGACGGAGGACGCCGTGGAGCGTTCCATCGCCATGCTCCGGAAGGCCGCCGAGGACCCGGCCCACCCGGCCCCGTCCGAGGTCTTCACGGCGAGCATCCTCTCCAACCGGGGCCGCACCATCCGCCCCAAGACGCTCAACCAGCAGCGCTACGTCGAGGCGATCGACAAGCACACCATCGTCTTCGGCCTCGGCCCGGCCGGCACCGGCAAGACCTACCTGGCGATGGCCAAGGCCGTCCAGGCCCTCCAGGCCAAGGAGGTCAACCGGATCATCCTGACCCGGCCGGCCGTCGAGGCGGGCGAGCGGCTGGGCTTCCTGCCCGGCACGCTGTACGAGAAGATCGACCCGTACCTGCGCCCGCTGTACGACGCGCTGCACGACATGATGGACCCGGACTCCATCCCGCGCCTGATGGCGGCCGGCACCATCGAGGTCGCCCCGCTCGCGTACATGCGCGGCCGCACCCTCAACGACGCCTTCATCATCCTGGACGAGGCCCAGAACACCTCGCCCGAGCAGATGAAGATGTTCCTCACCCGCCTGGGCTTCAACTCCCGGGTGGTGGTCACCGGTGACACCAGCCAGATCGACCTCCCCGGCGGCACCCGCAGCGGTCTGAAGGTCGTCCAGGAGATCCTCGCCGACGTGCCGGACATCCACTTCTCGGTGCTGACCAGCACCGACGTGGTCCGGCACAAGCTGGTCGGGCGGATCGTGGACGCCTACGAGCGCTGGGACGCCCTCCAGGAGGCCGACGAGGCCGGCACCGGCCGCACCAAACCCGTCCAGCGTCGGGGCGCGCGTGCGCCCCGGCAGTCCCACCACGCCGAAAGCTGAGTACCGAACCCTCCATGTCGATCGACATCGCCAACGAGTCCGGGTGGGACGCCGACGAGGAAGCCATCCTCGACGTCGCCCGCTACGCCCTCGACAAGATGCGGATCCACCCGCAGTCCGAGCTCTCCGTCATCCTCTACGACAGCGAGGCCATGGCCGAGCTGCACGTGCAGTGGATGGACCTGCCGGGCCCCACCGACGTGATGTCCTTCCCGATGGACGAGCTGCGTCCCGGCAAGGAGGGCGAGGACCTCCCCGAGGGCCTGCTCGGCGACATCGTGCTCTGCCCCGAGGTCGCCAAGGAGCAGGGCCTGGCCGCCCCCACCAAGCACTCCATGGACGAGGAGCTCCAGCTGCTCACCGTCCACGGGGTGCTGCACGTCCTGGGCTACGACCACGAGGAGCCCGAGGAGGAGCGCGAGATGTTCGCGCTCCAGAAGCGGATCCTGGACGGCTGGCGGGCCGGGCGCGGACTGTCGGGGCTCTCCCCGGCGCCGACCGTCCACTGAGGGCCGGCCGTCTGTGAGCGGTGAGAGTACGAGCTTCCTGATCGGAGCTCTGCTGCTGGTGGTGCTCGGCTGGCTGGCCGCCTGCGCCGAGGCGGGGATCTCGCGGATCTCCCGGTTCCGCGCCGAGGAGGCCCACCGGGCCGGCCGGCGCGGCTCGGACCGGCTGCTGGTGCTGACCTCCGACACCATCCGCTACCTGAACCTGGCCACCCTGATCCGGGTCGCCGCCGAGATGGCGGCGGCGGTCCTGGTCACGGTGGTCTGCGTGCGCTCGCTGGAGCGCACCTGGCAGGCCGTGCTGCTGGCGTTCGGCGTGATGGTGCTGGTGTCCTTCGTCGCGGTCGGCGTCTCGCCCCGCACGATCGGCCGCCAGCACCCGCTGACCACGGCCACGGCCGCGTCCTTCGTGCTGCTGCCGCTGGCCCGGTTCCTCGGCCCGATCTCCAAGCTGCTGATCCTGCTCGGCAACGCGCTGACCCCGGGCAAGGGGTACCGGGAGGGCCCGTTCGCCTCCGAGGCGGAGCTGCGCGCCCTGGTCGACCTGGCCGAGCAGGACGACCTGATCGAGGACGAGGAGCGCCGGATGGTGCACTCGGTCTTCGAGCTGGGCGACACCATCGTCCGTGAGGTCATGGTGCCGCGGACCGACCTGGTGATGATCGAGCGGCACAAGACCGTCCGGCAGGCGCTGACCCTGGCGCTGCGCTCGGGCTTCTCCCGGATCCCGGTGGTCGGCGAGAACGAGGACGACGTGGTGGGCATCGTCTACCTCAAGGACCTGGTCCGGCGCACCCACATCAACCGGGAGTCCGAGGCCGAGCTGGTCGGCTCGGTGCTGCGCCCGGCGGTCTTCGTCCCCGACTCCAAGCCGGCGGCGGACCTGCTGCGCGAGATGCAGCAGATGCGCTCGCACGTGGCGATCGTGATCGACGAGTACGGCGGCACCGCCGGCCTGGTCACCATCGAGGACATCCTGGAGGAGATCGTCGGTGAGATCACCGACGAGTACGACCGGGAGATCGCGCCGGTCGAGGACCTCGGGGACGGCTCGTACCGGATCACCGCGCGGCTGCTGGTCGAGGACCTGGGCGAGCTGTTCGGGATCGAGCTGGAGGACGAGGACGTGGAGACCGTCGGCGGCCTGCTCGGCAAGCGGCTGGGAAGGGTGCCGATCCCCGGCTCCTCCTGCGAGATCCCGGTGCCGGACGAGTCCGCGACCGACCTGACCGCGATCCGGCTCACCGCCGAGAGCTCGGCCGGCCGGCGCAACCGGATCGGCACGGTGGTGGCCAGCCCGGTCCGCCGGGCCGAGGAGACGGACGGCGAGGACGAGGCCCCGTAGCCGCGACGTGGCTGCGACCTGGCTGCGACCAGGACGCGGCTGCGACCTGGACAGGACGGCCCGCGGGGTGCGACCCCGCGGGCCGTTGTGTCCTGGTGCGAACGCACGGTGCGTTTGACCAGCCCGTCGGCCCGTCCCGACCATGAAGTCATGGCACATCTGTTGCGTGCGGAGTACGGCCCGGAGGGTCCGTCCGGTGCCGTCGTCAAGTGGCACGTCGTCCGGACCGGAGAACAGGCCGAGGCCATGTGCGGCGCCCCGATCGCCGAGGGCGCCGAGACCAGGCCGGAATCGGAGTGGGGCACCGGGCTGCGGGGTTGCCAGCAGTGCGGGTCCCTGTACCTGCACGAGGTGCCGTTCCTCGGCGCCGACTGGAGGTCCCCGTGAACTGGAGGTCCCCGTGAAACTGCAAGACGAACTTCCCGTCGACCACAAGCTCGCCACCGTCTACCGGATCGGCGGCGGCCTCGGCGGGGTCTTCCTGCTGGTCTTCGGCATCCTCGGGCTGCTCGACCATCCGAGTTTCCTCGACACCCAGGGCAAGGAGGTCATCGGCCTCTCCAGCAACGGCACGCTCAGCGTGCTCTCGGTGGTGGCCGGCGTGATCCTGATCGTCGGCGCCGTGATCGGCGGCAACGTCGCCTCGAACGTCAACATGATCATGGGCGTGCTCTTCGTGCTCGCCGGCTTCGTCGGCCTGATGGTGCTCGACAGCAGCGCCAACCGGCTGGCCTTCCGGATCCCCAACGTGATCTTCAGCTTCGTGTTCGGCCTGGTGGTGGTCACCTTCGGGATGTACGGCCGGGTCAGCAGCCACCTGCCGCACGACAACCCCTACTGGAAGAAGCGCCACGGCGGCCCCGAGGCGCTGCCGAACGGCCCGCAGACCCTGGTGAAGGTGCTGCGGCCCGGTGACCCCCGCCCCACCGGCCACTGATCCACCGGTCCTGACTCCAACAGCCCGCCGTCCGGCCCTCGGACGCGTCCGTGGACGCCCGAGGCCCGGCGGCGGGCCGCCGCCTATGCTCAGGCCTCATGAGTGAGCTGACCGCGCTGGACCCCGAGGACAAGAAGATCATCACGCTGGCCCGCTCCGCCCGTGCCCGCAACGGCGTGGCGGAGGGCGCGGCCGTGCGCGACGAGACCGGCCGCACCTACGTGGCCGGCACCGTGGCGCTGGAGTCGCTGCGGCTGACCGCCCTGCAGACCGCCGTCGCGATGGCGGTGGCCAGCGGTGCCAAGGGCCTGGAGGCGGCTGCCGTGGTGAGCGGCGCCGAGCAGCCGGCCGAGGCCGATCTGGCGGCCGTCCGGGACCTGGGCGGCGCCGGCACCCCGGTCCTGCTGGCCGGCCCGGACGGGACGCTGCGGGTGCGCGCCGAGGCCCGCTGAACGAGGCTCGACCGCCCGGATCCGGGTGCCCCGCCCTGGGCACCCGGGCCGTGCGGACCGATAGTCTGACCACGGGCTGTCCGGGGAGGGGACCATGGGAGTACTGGCGTTCTTCGCCGGTCTGCTGCTGACCCTGATGGGGCTCGGCCGCTGGCGGGAGACCGGTTCGCCGTACTGGCTGATCGGCTCGTTGGTGCTGTTGCTGCTGGTCCTGATCGGGGCGCTGACCTCGTCCTCGGGCGGCAAGAAGGCCGGCTGAACCGGTCCGGTCCGTCCGGACCCTGGTGATCAGGGAGAATGGTCGGCATGAGTGCCCCTTCATCCCCGTACCGCTCCGGGTTCGCGTGCTTCGTCGGCCGTCCCAACGCGGGCAAGTCGACCCTGACCAACGCGCTGGTCGGGACGAAGGTCGCGATCACCTCCGACCGCCCGCAGACCACCCGCCACACCGTGCGCGGCATCGTGCACCGCCCGGACTCCCAGCTGGTCCTGGTGGACACGCCCGGCCTGCACAAGCCCCGCACCCTGCTCGGCGAGCGGCTCAACGACCTGGTCCGCTCGACCTGGGCCGAGGTCGACGTGATCGGCTTCTGCCTGCCTGCCGACCAGAAGCTCGGCCCCGGCGACAAGTTCATCGCCAAGGAGCTCGCCGAGGTCCGCAAGACCCCCAAGGTCGCCATCGTCACCAAGACCGACCTGGTCGACTCCAAGAAGCTGGCCGAGCAGCTGATCGCGATCCACCAGCTCGGCATCGAGCTGGGCATCGAGTGGGCCGAGATCATCCCGGTCTCCGCCGTCGGCGACCAGCAGGTGGAGCTGGTGGGCGAGCTGCTCACCAAGCTGCTGCCGGCCGGCCCGCCGCTCTACCCGGACGGTGACCTGACCGACGAGCCCGAGCAGATCATGGTCGCCGAGCTGATCCGGGAGGCCGCCCTGGAGGGCGTCCGGGACGAGCTGCCGCACTCGCTGGCCGTGGTGGTCGAAGAGATGATCCCGCGCGAGGGGCGCCCCGCCGACCGGCCCCTGCTGGACATCCACGCCAACGTCTACATCGAGCGGCAGAGCCAGAAGGCGATCGTGATCGGCGCCAAGGGTGCCCGGCTGAAGCACGTCGGCACCACCGCCCGCAAGCACATCGAGGCGCTGCTCGGCACGCCGGTCTACCTCGACCTGCACGTCAAGGTCGCCAAGGACTGGCAGCGCGACCCGAAGCAGCTGCGCAAGCTCGGCTTCTAGCGCCCACCGGCCGGCCCACCGCGCCGACCACCCCACGACGGCCCGCCGGGCCACCCGGGACCCCACCCGCGGTGCCCTGCGGGCCGTCGCCGTTCCCAGTCACGCGATGCTGTTCCCACCCCGCTACCAGCCGCCCTTGGGCGGGAGTTGGATCCTGTGCCCCTGCCCCGAATGTGACCAAGGAACGGCAAAGTTCGGGGCGGGTCGGGGTGCGGGCCGGGCCGATGGCGGTCGGGCGGGGCGGGCGCCCGCGGGCTGTTTCGGGATGCCCCTGGACGAGGCGGTCGGGCGACGCGGGGGGTACACCTCCCATGCTTCGCGCGGCGCTGCCGGTCGCCCACCGACGGTCGTCCGACGGGCGGTTCGGGGGAGCTGAGGTATCGTCATATTCGTACGGGCGGTGCGCAACTTGTGGAGGAGTCGCGCGCCGCCCGTTCACGGTTTCCGTGTCCGGCGTTCATGCCTCGGCATCCGTTCATCTCCTCAGGATCGAGACGGTCTCTTCCGGCCACTGAGCGCGTCGGAAGGCGACACCGGGCATGGGACAGCCGAGATTCCTCCTTGTCAGCAGACCCGTGCACCCCCTGGGGGTGCGCGCCGGTCAGGCTGTGGTCTGGCGCCTGCTCGGGGCGAACAACCGGCACCTCGGCCAGAGCGAGGAGACCTTCCCGGACGCCGCCGGCTGCCTGGCCGCGATCGGCCGGATGCAGCAGCGGGTGGACCGGCACCGGGCCGTGATCGGCACCGTCGAGCACGGTCAACTGTGGCGCTGGCGCCTGGAGTTCGAGTCCGTCCCGGTGGCCTGTTCGACCCGGGCGTTCCGCCGGCAGCGGGAGTGCCAGTACAACCTCGGGCTGTTCCTGGCCGGTGTGGCCGGCGCCGGTGCGCCCGCCCGGCCGCTGAGCCTGCCGGCCCGGACGGCGCCGGCCGCGCTGCGCGGGAGCCTGGTGTGAACGACCCGACACCGGTGACCGGCCCCGCCGACCGGGCCCGCCCGCTCACCGCCAACCCCGGGCCGGCCGACCGGATCTTCCTGGCCTGGGCCCGCGGCAGCGGCGCGCTCGTCCTGCTGGTGATGCTGGCGGTCGGCGGCTACCTCGCGGTCCGCGCCTCGGACGCGCTGAGCACCGCCGGCTGGTCGTTCCTGACCACCGAGGACTGGAACCCGGACGGTGGCCGCGGCCAGTTCGGCATCGCCGCGGTGCTCACCGGCACCGTCCTGATCGGCGGCATCGCGGTGGTCCTGGCGGTGCCGCTGGCCCTGGGCAGCGCCCTGTACATCAGCGAGTACGCGCCGCGCCGGATCAAGCGGTTGCTGGTCGGCCTGGTGGACCTGATGGCCGCGGTGCCCAGCGTGGTGTACGGCCTGTGGGGCTTCGTCCTGCTGCAGTACGAACTCGCCGGTGCGGCCCGGTGGCTGGCCACCTGGTTCGGCTGGTTCCCGCCGTTCCGGATGGTCGGCGTCGACGTCGACGACCCGCTCAACCCGCCGGTGGTCTACACCGCCTCCAGCCTGATGGCCGGGATCGTGGTGGCCTTCATGATCACGCCGATCATGTGCTCCATCATGCGCGAGGTGTTCGACCAGGCTCCGCCCGGCGAGCGGGAGGGCGCCTACGCGCTCGGCTCCACCCGCTGGGGCATGATCCGCTCGGTGGTCCTGCCGTTCGGCCGCGGCGGCATCATCGGCGGCACCATGCTGGGGCTCGGCCGGGCGCTCGGCGAGACCATCTCGGTGTACCTGATCCTCTCCATGCAGTTCGAGATCAAGCTGCAGATCCTGCAGACCGGCGGCAGCGCCGTCGCGCCGATGATCGCGCTGCGCTACGGCGACTCCTCGCCGTTCGCCATCTCCGCCCTGATGGCGGCAGGCCTCACCCTCTTCCTGCTCACCCTGGTCGTCAACTTCGCCGCGGCCGCGGTGGTGGCCCGCAGCCGTTCGGGAGCCAGCTCATGACCACCACCACGCCTGCCGTCGCCGCCCCCGCCACCACCGTCGTGGCGCGCCCGGTCGCGCCGCCGGCCGAACCGCCGCGCCGCCGCACCGGCGGCCGCCGGGCCGCCGACCACTGGGCGCTGTGGGGCAGCGCTGCCGGCGCCCTGGCCCTCACCACGCTGGTGTTCCAGCGGATCGCCCCGCTGAGCGGAGCCATCGGTTTCGTGCTGTGCGTCTGGCTGAGCTTCCTCGGGCTGTACGCGCTGGTCTCCCGCGAGGAGGGCGCGATGGCGGTCCGGGACCGGCTCGCCTCGGTGGTGGTGCACAGCATCGCCGTGCTGCTGCTGGCCGTCCTGGTCTGGATCGTGCTGTACGTGTTCTGGCAGGGGCGCAGCGCCCTCGCCCACCTGAACTTCTTCACCGAGGACCTCTCCGCCGCCGGCCCCGCCGACCCGCTGGACCACGGCGGCGCCCTGCACGCGATCGTCGGCACCCTCACCCAGATCCTGATCGCCCTGACCATCACCATCCCGCTCGGCCTGAGCTGCGCGGTCTTCCTGGGCGAGGTGCCCGGCCGGTTCAGCCGGCTGGTGCGCACCCTGGTCGAGGCGATGACGGCGCTGCCCTCGATCCTGGCCGGCCTGTTCATCTACGCGGTGGTGGTGATCGGCCTGGGGCGGAGCAAGTCGGGCCTCGCGGCCGGGGTGGCGCTGTCGGTGATGATGCTCCCGATCCTGATCCGGGCCGCCGACGTGGTACTCCGGCTGGTGCCCGCCTCGCTCAAGGAGGCCTCCTACGCGCTCGGCGCCGGCCGCTGGCGCACGGTGTGGACGGTCACCCTGCCGAGCGCCCGCTCCGGGCTCGCCACCGCCGTGATCCTGGCGGCGGCCCGCGGGATCGGCGAGACCTCGCCGGTGCTGCTCTGCTCCGGCTACACCAAGATCCTCAACCTGGACCCGTTCGGCAGCCCGCAGGCCTCGCTGCCGCTGATGGCCTTCACCCTGGTGAAGTTCCCCTCCCAGCTGCACGCGGCACGCGCCTTCGGCGCCGCGGCGGTGCTGCTCGGCCTGGTGCTGCTGCTCTTCCTGCTGGCCCGCACGGTCGGCGGCCGCGGTCCCGGCGAACTGACCAGGCGCCAGCAGGACCGCCGGGCGACCCGCTCGCTGGAGGACCTCCGCCGGATGCGGCGGCCCGAGCCCACCAGCACAGGCCCCACCACCTTTGACGAGAACCAGAACCAGAACCAGAACCAGAACCGAACCAACCCGCCCGGAGGGTCCCCGTGTTGAGCCGCGCGCTCGCCCGCACCCTGATCCTGCTCACCGTCCTCGGCCTGACCGGCTCCTCGATCCTGCTCGGCGCCCCGCGCGCCGCCGCCGAGGACTACCGCCGGATCGGCGGCGCCGGCTCCACCTGGAGCTTCAACGCCGTGGACGACTGGATCAGCAACGTCAAGCAGTACGGCATGACGATCGACTTCAACCCCGGCGGATCCTCCTTCGGCCGCAGCCAGTTCAAGAACGGCAGCACCGACTTCGCGGTCACCGAGATCCCGTACGGCCTGACCGACAACGGCCAGGTGGACGCCGCGCCGCCGTGGCCGATGGCCTACCTGCCGATCGTGGCCGGCGGCACCTCGTTCATGTACAACCTCAAGATCGGCGGCAACCGGGTCACCAACCTGCGGCTGTCCGGCGAGACGGTGGCGAAGATCTTCACCGGCCGGATCACCAAGTGGAACGACCCGCAGGTGCAGGCCGAGAACCCCAGCCTGAAGCTGCCGGAGACGCCGGTGCGCCCGGTGATCCGCTCGGACGGCTCGGGCACCACCGCCCAGCTCACCACCTGGTTCACCAAGCGCTACCAGCAGATCTGGGACGACTACTGCACCCGGACCAGCCGCGGCGGCCCGTGCGGGATGACCTCCTTCTATCCGCAGGTCAGCGGCAACAACTGGCCGGCGCTCGGCAGTTCGGACGGCGTCGCGAAGACCGTCGCCAACGACCGCAACGACGGCACGATCACCTACGTCGAGTACTCGTACGCGCTCAACGCCCGCTTCCCGGTGGTCAAGCTGCTGAACGCGGCCGGCTACTACATCGAGCCCGACGGCCGGAACGTCTCGGTCGCGCTCAAGCACGTGCAGATCAACCCCACCGACCTGACCCAGCAGCTGGACGGCGTCTACGACGCGCCGGAGACCACCGCGTACCCGCTCTCCAGCTACAGCTACATGGCCGTGCACACCAGCGCGATCGGTGACTTCAGCCCGGAGAAGGGCCACACGCTCGCCGCGTTCGGCTACTACTTCCTGTGCGAGGGGCAGCAGAAGGCGGACAAGCTCGGGTACTCGCCGCTCACCCCCGACCTGGTCAGGTCCGGCTTCCAGCAGCTCGCCAGGATCCCGGGCAGCGAGCAGCGCGGGTTCGACGCCGCGAAGTGCAACAACCCGACCTTCGGGGCCGGCGGCGCCAACCCGTACGCGGACGGCGCCGCCAAGCCGCAGGACTGCGACAAGCTCGGCTCGGCCACCCAGTGCACCACCGGGACCGGCGGCAACAAGGCGAGCACGGCGGCCAGCAAGGGCGGCACCAAGACCGCCGGGAGCACCGGCACCGCGGCCACCGGCGGCGGGACCGGGGGGACGGCCCCCGCCGGGTCCGACGGCGGCGCCGGTACGGCCGGCGGGGTGGACGGCCAAGCGGGCGCGGGCGGGGATCCCGCGCTGACCGGCGGCACGGACGGCGGTGCCGGGGCCGGCGGGGGCGGCCAGCAGTACGCCGCCGACGCCGTCGCCCTGTCCAACGCCTCGGGCAACGGGCTGCGGCACACCGTGATGGTGATCGCGGCCCTGCTGCTGGGCGCCGTCATCGTGCTGCCCCCGGTGGCCGCGGGCCGCGCGGCCCGGCGCGCCCGGACGGCCGGCAGCGCCGAGGGGGAGCAGCGGTGAGCCGCCGACCGGGCCCGGCCCGCCGGGCGGTGCGCAACGCCGCCGTCCTCACCCTCGTGCTGGCCACCGCGGCCGGGGCGGCGCTGTCGGCCGACCCGGGCAGGGCGCCGGCCAGGGTCGCGGCGGCCGCCGGCGCCACGCCGCGGATCGAGGTGGACCCGCTGGGCGCGCCCGTCGGCATCGACCCGGCACCCGGCGTGGCCGCCGGCACCGTCCCGGCCCCGGCCGGGAGCCCGGCGCAGCGCCGGGCCCTGACCGCGGGGTCGACCCCGGCCCCGACCACGGCGGCCGCCGCCGACCCGGCCGCCGGGCCCAGCGCCGTCACGGTCGCCGGCACCGGCGAGTTCGCCGGCCTCCAGGTGACGGTCGCCCAGACCACCCACCTGGTCAACCAGGTGGTCGCGGTGACCTGGACCGGGGGCCGGCCGACCACGCCCAGTCCGATGATCTTCGGCCAGAACTACCTGAGCATCATGCAGTGCTGGGGCGACGCCGACACCGGCCCGGACCGCGAGCAGTGCCAGTACGGCGCCACCAAGGGAGACAACCGGGGCGGCGACTTCGTGGCCGGCCGGCAGCTCAACCCCGGCAGGGTGCTGGTCGACCCGGCCGAGACCATCAAGCCGACCGGGCCGAACCAGAACGTCTTCGCGCCGTTCCGCCCGTTCGACGGGAGCCCGGCCGAGACCGGCGGCAGCAGCCAGTACTTCAGCCTCCAGTCGACCAACGAGGTGCCCTACGCGCCGACCAGGGCCGACGGCACCGGGCAGGTCTTCTTCGAGATCCAGACCGGGAGCGAGGCCGCCGGCCTGGGCTGTGGCAACACCCCGAAGGGGGAGCCGGGCCCGTTCGCCGAGGGCCGGCGCTGCTGGCTGGTGGTCGTGCCGCGCGGCTCGACCGAGGTGGACGGCAGCACGCTCACCAACCCGTCCGCCCGGCTGCAGTCCTCGCCGCTGTCGGCCACCAACTGGAGCCACCGGCTGGTGGTGCCGCTGCGGTTCGAGCCGGTCGGCCTGTCCTGCCCGCTCGGGAGCTCCGAACTCGCCACCGGTGGAACGGAGTTCGCCGCCGAGATGGTCTGGCGCTGGCAGCCCGCGCTGTGCCGCAGCGCCGGCCGGATCTTCAACTTCGGCCAGGCGACCGACGACGTCGCCCGGCTCCGGCTGACCAGGGACAACCCCGGGCTGCTCTACCTGGGCGCGCCGCTGGCGCCGGGGGACCAGGCCGAGGGCCGTACCCCGGTCTACGCCCCGCTCGCCGTCTCCGGGCTGACCCTGGCCTTCGACATCGAGAGCCAGTCCAACTCGCTCACCCCGCCGGAGACCGCCAAGCGGGACGGCCAGCGGATCCAGGAGATGAACCTGACCCCGCGCCTGGTGGCCAAACTGCTCACCCAGAGCTACCGGTTCGCCGTCAACCCCGGCGATCCGCGGGTCCCGGCCGGCAACCCCAGGGACCTGGTCAGCGACCCGGAGTTCCTGGACCTCAACCCGCAGTTCCGGTCGCTGTCCTTCCCCTCCGGCATCGCCGACCTGCTGCTGCCCTCCCCGGACGGCGACCTGGCCCTGGCGGTGTGGAAGTGGGTGCTCGCCGACCCGGCGGCGAAGGCCTTCGTCGACGGCGAGGTCAGCGCCAGGTGGCACGACTCGATCAACACCGGCTTCCTGGCGGACAGCACCGCCGTGCCGCCCGTGCCGAAGCAGGAACTGCCGGTGCCCGGCTACCCCAAGCCCGACGGCTACTGCCAGCAGTTCGACAAGGAGTCGGACCGCCCGGAGTGGTGCAACCTCGACGGCCACCCGTACGCCAACAACATGGCCGAGGCCGCCCGGGCGGCCGCCCGCGGCGACACCATGGCCCGCTCCGAATGGGACCCCTCGACCATCCCGGCCAGCCTCAAGAAGGCCAACCCGCAGGCCCAGGGCCTGCGCGGGATCCTGGCCCTGACCACCACCGCCCAGGCGGCCCGGTACGGCCTGTCCACCGCGAAACTGCGCAACGGCGCCGGCGAGTTCGTCGGCCCGACCGACGCGGCGATGCTGGCCGCGGCGAACGCCGCCACGCCCACCGCCGTCCCCGACGTGCCGCAGGTCGACCCGACCGGGCGGACCGCCGGCGCCTACCCGCTGACCACCATCACCTACGCCGCCACCGTCCCGTCGGCGATCGGCGCCACCGACGGCAAGGCCTACGCCGACCTGCTGCGCTACGCCGTGGCCGAGGGCCAGCAGCCCGGCATCGCGATCGGCCAGCTCCCGTTCGGCTACGTCCCGCTGCCCGAGGCGATGCGGGCCCGGACCAGGGCGGTCGCGCAGGCCGTCCAGGACCGGGCGGGCAAGCCCGAGTCGGACCCGGAGCCGGCACCGGAGGAGCCCGCCACCGCCCCGCCGCCGGCCACCGTCCCGCGCGCCGCCGCACCGGGCACCGCGGACGAACCGGCCGCCCCGCCGCCGCCCGCTCCCGCTCACACCGTCGTCACCCTGGCACCGGCCCTCCCGGCCGCGCCCGCCGCCCGCACCGGGCGGACCGAGGTCGGGAGCCTGCGCCTGCTGCTGCTCGGCGTGCTGGTCGCCGGCCTGGTCGCCGGCCTCGCCGGGATCCTCGTCCCCCGGCTGCTGCGCCGCCGACGGCCCTGAACCGACCGCACCGGCCGCCCGCCCTCCGCCACCGCCTCCCCGTACCGCAACCTCCACCGACCGACGATCCTGCGCCACCGGGCCGGCCGGCTCCTGCCGGCATGCCCGGATGCACCTCCATCCGGTACCAACACGCTTTCTCACCAAGGGAATCGACCAGATGAAGCTCATCGCCAAGCGCCAGCTCGCCAAGTGCGTCACCGTCGCCGCGGGCCTCGGCCTGCTGGTGGCCGGCACCGGCACCGCCCAGGCCGACCCGGCCGGCCTGCGCCCGCTGGCGGGTGTCGGCTCGGACACCACCCAGGGCGTCATGAACGCGCTGGCCAACACCGTCACCGTGAACGGCCAGAAGGTCCTCGGCTCCTACGACGCCGTGGGCTCGGCCACCATCACCACCAAGTCCGCCGCCGCCTGCCAGGGCCTGGCCCGCCCGAACGGCTCCGGCGCCGGCCGCTCCGCCCTGCTCAACGAGCTCAACAAGGGCAACGGCTGCCTGGACTTCGCCCGCTCCTCCAGCCTCAACCTGGCCGCCTCCACCCCGGGCCTGACCTACATCCCGTTCGCCGTGGACGGCGTCACCTACGCCGTCAGCGCCGGCAGCTCGGTGCCGCTCGACCTCACCGTCGCCGACCTGCACGCCATCTACACCTGCGACCCGGGCTACGTCGGCACCGCCCCCAACTACAGCATCCGCCCGCTGCTCCCGCAGGCCGGCTCCGGCACCCGCAGCTTCTGGGAGTCGACGGTCGGCATCACCGAGGCCGACGTCGCCGCCGGCCGCTACGGCTGCATCGCCGACACCAAGGGCGGCAAGAAGATCGAGGAGCACGACGGCCGGGTGCTCGACACCGCCTCGCTGGTGCCGTTCTCGATCGCCCAGTACATCGCCCAGAGCTCCGGCACGCTCGCCGACATCCGCGGCACCGCCCAGCTCGGCAACGTCAACGGCGTGCCCTCGGTGCTGCTCAACACCAACGCCGCGGCCGTCCGCGACGTCTACAACGTGATCCCGACCAGCAAGGTCGGCGTCAGCCCGTGGAGCGACGCCTTCGTCGGCGCCACCTCCGGGGTCTGCCAGCAGAGCGCCGTCATCAAGCAGTACGGCTTCGGCACCAACCCCAACTGCGGCGACACCTCCCGCACCTCCGGCTGACCGGGCCGACCCGGGCGCCCGCCGAGAGGCCGGCCCCACCCGAACGTGCTCGACCTGATCCCGCACCACCGACCAGTGCCAGAAAGGCGAACACCACCGTGAGCACCTCCCGTATCCCGCGCGCCGTCGCGCTCGGCGCCGCCACCGTCCTGGCCGCCGGCAGCATCAGCCTGCTCGGCACCGCCTCGGCGTACGCCGACTCCCCGAGCCCCACCATAGGCACCCTGACCGTCAACCCGGCCACCGGCGCCGACGACGAGCTGATGAACGTGGTCTCCTCCGGCACCTGCACCGGCGGCACCAACCTCCAGCTGCTGGTCTTCGGCCAGGGCTTCCCGGTCGACGGCTACGGCGTCACGCCCAACGTGGCGCAGAGCGTCTACTCGCCGGACGCCCAGGGCCACCTGTCCGTGCCGCTCAGCGACACCATGCGCAGCTTCGCGCAGAAGAACGGCTTCTCCACGCTGACCGGCCAGTACGAGTTCCACCTGCGCTGCCGCGCGAAGATCGGCGCCAGCTACTTCGGCGACTTCGTCGGTTCGGTCTGGTTCACCAGCGCCACCAGCTACACCTCCACCGACCCGAACGCGCCGGTCGCCCAGGCCACCACCACCACGCTCTCGGTCACCCCGAACGGCTCCGCCACGGCCGGCAGCGCCGTCACCCTGACCGCCGACGTCGCCCCGGCCGCGGCCGGCACCGTGCAGTTCTTCGACGGCGCCACCCCGGTCGGCACCCCCGCCACGGTCACCGCCGGCCGGGCCACGACCACCACCAGCACCCTGGCGGAGGGCGCGCACAGCCTGAAGGCCGTGTTCACCTCCACCGACAGCCACTACCTCGGCTCGACCTCCGCGGTCGTCGGCTACACCATCAGCCCGGCCGGCGCCGCGGCCACCAGCACCGCGCTGGCGATCCTGCCGGCCGGCTCCGCCGCCAAGGGCGCCGAGGTCAAGCTGACCGCCAGCGTCACCCCGGCCGCGGCCGGCACCGTCGAGTTCAAGGACAACGGCGCCGTGATCGGCACCCAGGCCGTCACCGGCGGCCTCGCCGAGTTCAGCACCACCACGCTGGCCGAGGGCGACCACAGCCTGACCGCCGCCTTCACCCCGGCCGACGCCACCCGGTACGCGGCCTCCGCCACCACCCCGATGCCCTTCACCGTCACCCCGCAGGTCACCCCGCCGAACCCCGGCGGCCCGACCCCGCCCGCCCCGGTCTCCGAGACCATCACCACCACCGTCGCGCCCGGCGCCCTGGTGATCAGCGTGGCCGGCAGCAACGTCACCCTGCCGCCGCTCGCGTTGAACAACGATTCCACCCGGTTCGCCACCGCCGGCCCGATCCAGACCGTCACCGTCACCGACACCCGGGCCGGCGCCCCGGGCTGGTCGGTCAGCGGCCAGGTCGCCCCGTTCAGCTCCGGCACGGGCTCGATCAACGCCCAGAACCTCGGCTGGGCCCCCAACCTGGTCTCCAAGGGCGACGGCCTCAAGGTCACCCTCGGCGGCTCGGTGGCCCCGGCCAACGCGGTCGAGATCAACGACGGCGGCGCGCTCGGCCTCAAGTCCGCGCGCACCCTCGCCACCGCGACCGGCCTCGGCACCGCCAAGGTCGGCGCCGACCTCACCCTGCTCGCCCCGACCTCCACGGTGGCCGGCACCTACCAGGGCGTGCTCACCCTGACCGCGATCTGACGACCGCCCTTCACCACACGGCGGCCCCGACGCAACCCGGCGGTCGGACCGCCCTGGCCTGATGGCAGCGCACCGGTCGGCGACGACCGGGCGCACCGCCCGCAGGCCGGGGCGTCCGACCGCCCCACCCACCCGAACCTGCCCCGAGGATGACGACGCCGATGCGCCGATGGCTCCTGGCCCTTGTCCCCGTCCTGCTGCTCCTGCTGCCGGGTGCCCACGGCGCGTACGCCGCCCAGGAGTCGGCACCCGCCGAGGGCCCGCAGGCCCAGACCTTCGGCATCCAGCCCGCCGGAGCCACCGAACCGGACTCCCGGGGCACCTTCTCCTACCAGGCCACCCCCGGCGCCGTGGTCAAGGACCACCTGGCGCTGTGGAACTACGGTGACCAGCCGCTCACCCTGCGGCTCTACCCGGCCGACGCCTTCAACACCGACTCCGGCGGCTACGACGTGCTGCCCGAGGGCCGCCCCTCCACCCAGGCCGGCACCTGGCTGAAGGCCGCGGCCGACACCCTCACGCTGCCCGCCCGCAGCCGCCAGATCGTCCCGTTCACCCTGGCCGTGCCCGCCGACGCCGCCCCCGGGGACCACCCGGCCGGCATCGTGGCCGCGCTGCGCCAGGAGAGCAAGGACGCCCAGGGCAACCCCGTCACCGTCGACCAGCGGGTCGGCGCCCGGGTCAACGTCCGGGTGGCGGGCGAGCTGCGGGCCGCACTCGCCGTCGAGGACACCCGGGTCGCCTACCACCCCAGCGCCAACCCGCTCGGCACCGGCCGCACCACCGTGCGCTACACCGTGCGCAACACCGGCAACGTCCGGCTCGGCGGCCACCAGGCCGTCCGGGTCACCAACCTGTTCGGCTCGACCGCGACCGGCTCGGCCCCCGCCGACCTCCAGGAGCTCCTGCCGGGCAACACCGTCTCGTACGCGGTGGAGGTCTCCGGCGCGTACCCCACCTTTCTCGGCACCGCCGGCATCACCGTCGACCCGCTGCCGATCGGCGGCGACCGCGACCCGGGCCTCACCAGCACCGTGCACAAGCAGCGCTACGCCGGCATCCCGTGGGCGCTGCTCGCCGTGCTGCTCCCGCTCGCGCTCGGCGGCGGTCAGTGGTGGCGCGGCCGGCGCCGCCGGGCCCGGCTCGCCGCGCTCGCACCCCGGCCGGCCGGCGCCGCCACCCCGGTCGCGGTCGGCCTGCTGCTGCTCGCCCTGCTGACGGCCGGCCAGCTCACCGGGGCGCCCGCCGCCACGGCCGCCGACACCGGCACCCTCGCCTTCGACTACCCGGCCGGCCACGACGACGACTCCGTCGACCTGCTCACCTCCGGCCCCTGCCCCGGGCCGGGCGACTACCTGAGCATGCGGATCACCGGCGAGGGATTCCCGCCCGAAGGCGCCCCGCTGGCCGGCACGGTGGCCGCCGGCGCCTACCGGCAGGCCGCCGGCGGCGGGTACGTGCTGCCGCTCAGCAACACCCTGCGGGTGGTCGCCAACCGCAGCGGCGCCGGCGCCCTGCACGGCGCCTACACCATCACCGCGACCTGCCGGGCCAAGGTCAACCCGGCGCCGCTGCGGGAGTTCTCCGGGGTGCTGACCTTCACCTCGCCCACCACCTGGCAGACCGCCGCGGTGGCACCCGAGGGCGCCATCCACCAGGCCGCCCTCGACCCCGCCAAGGGCGGCGCCGCCACCGCCCCGGCGCCGGCCGCCGGGCAGGCCGCGGCCCGGCCGGCCGGGTCCGGCCCGGGCATCGGCTCCTGGCCGGCGATCGGCGGCGGACTGCTGCTGATCGGCTGGGTGGCACTCCCGCCGCTGCGCCGCCGGCTGCGCCCGGCCGCCCGTCCCGCCGCCGGTCCCGCGCCGGCTGCAGCTGTGGCTCCGGCCGATGCCGCGGAGCGTGCCGCATGAGCCTCACCACGCTGCCCACCCCGCCCGCCCCGCCCGACCCGCCCGCCCCGCCCGACCCGTACGCCCCGCCGCCGACCCCCGCCCCCGGCCGCCCGGTCGGGCACCGGCTGCTGCCCGACCGGCCCCAACTGATCGGCGCCGCACTGGCGATCACGGCCGCGCTGCTGTTCGGCCTGCTGCTCGACCTCGGACCGCTCGGCGGGCTGCGGCACCTGCGCGACCACGAGACCGGCTACGCCGACCTGCGGGCCACCCTCGCCACCGGCACCACCGCGATCGGACAGCTCGACAAGGACGGCCGGCCGGTCGTCCCGGGCACCCCGGTCGCGCTGCTGGAGATCCCCCAGCTGGGCCTGCGCGAGGTGGTGCGCGAGGGCACCACCGGGGGAGTGCTGGAGTCCGGCCCCGGCCACCGCCGGGACACCCCGATGCCCGGCCAGGCCGGCACCAGCGTGCTGCTCGGCCGGCAGGCCGGCTTCGGCGGCCCGTTCGGCGCCCTGCGCAACCTGCGCACCGGGGAGACCTTCACCGTCACCACCGGCCAGGGCAGCCGGCACTTCCGGGTGATCGCGGTCCGCCGGGCCGGCGACCCGGTGCCCGCGCCGCTGCGCGCCGGCTGGTCCCGGCTGGTCCTGATCACCGGCGACGGCCCGCTGTACGCCCCCTCCGGCACCCTGCTGGTCGACGCCGACCTGCTCGACGCCGCCGACACCGAGGACGACGTGCTGCCCGCCAACCCCCGCCCGCTGACCGCCGACGCGCTGCCCGCCGCCGAGCGGGCGATGGGCACCGACGGCGGGGCCTGGGTCCCGCTGGTGCTCTGGGGCGAGGCGCTGCTGCTGGCCGCCCTCGCCCTCGCGGTGGGCTGGATGCGCTGGGGCCGGGTGCAGTCCTGGGCCGTCGGGGTGCCGGTGCTGGCCGTGCTCGGCCTCGCGGTGGCCGACCAGGTCGCCCAACTGCTCCCCAACCTGATCTGACCGACCACCACCACCCGAAGGAGAGCAGGATGACCAGCGTCGAGCAGGCCCGCACGGCCACCGCAGTCCTCCCCGCCGCGGCGAGCCCGGCCGGGACCTTGGAGGCCCGGGCCGTGTCGGCCTGGTTCGGCCCGCGCAAGGTGCTGGAGCAGGTGTCGCTGACCATGCCCGCCGGGCAGGTGACGGCCCTGATCGGGCCCTCGGGCTGCGGCAAGTCGACCTTCCTGCGCACCCTCAACCGGATGCACGAGCTGATCCCCGGTGCCACCCTGGCCGGCGAGGTGCTGCTGGACGGCGGCGACATCTACGCGCCCGAGCGCAGGCTCACCGCGGCCCGCCGGGACATCGGCATGGTGTTCCAGAAGCCCAACCCGTTCCCGGCGATGTCGATCTACGACAACGTGGTGGCGGGCCTGCGGCTCACCGGCATCCGGGCCTCCCGGCCGGAGAAGGACCAGCTGGTCGAGGAGTGCCTGACCAAGGCCGGCCTGTGGCGGGAGGTCGCGGACCGGCTGCGGCAGCCCGGCGGGGCGCTCTCCGGCGGCCAGCAGCAACGCCTGTGCATCGCCCGCTCGCTGGCGGTGCGCCCCAAGGTGCTGCTGATGGACGAGCCCTGCTCGGCCCTGGACCCGACCTCCACCCGGCGGATCGAGCAGACCGTCCGCGAGCTGGTGCACGAGGTCACCATCGTGATCGTCACCCACAACATGCAGCAGGCCCAGCGGGTCTCCGACCGCTGCGCCTTCTTCCTGGCCGAGCAGGGCACCCCGGGCGCGATCGTGGAACACGGCCCCACCGGGGCGATGTTCGGCGCGCCGCAGGACAGCCGGACCGCCGACTACGTGAACGGGCGGTTCGGCTGACCCGCCGCTACTCGCCCTCGCGCAGCACCAGACTGACCAACTCCTGTTGGGAGTCGGTCAGTTTGGGGTCCGCGCAGTAGACCGTGCGGCCGTCCACGACGATCTCGTAGTGGAAGCCGTCCGGCACGCCGTAGGAGGGCGTGCGCAGCCCGCCGGCCACCGCCTCGCGCGCGAGCGCGTGGACGTGCGGTGCGTCGCGGCGCTCGGCGGTGTCCAGCTCCGCACGCTGGACGCGACCGGCGAAGCCGCCGGTCCGGGTCACCTGGATACGCATGGTCGTCAGTCTGCTACCCGGTGGTGCGTTTTGCCGAGGGTTTTCACAGACTCCGCGCGCCGGCGGCGGGCGGCGGTTCAGCTGGTGCTGATCCCCACCTCGGACCAGGCGGCGGTGACCGTGTTGGCCACGGTGTCGTCGTAGCGGGCCCGGCCGGCGGCCACGGTGGCCCGGGCGAAGGCGGTGAAGTCGCTGTCGTGGGCGAGTGTTCCCCCGGTGACGGTGTCGTACCAGATCTGCCCGGCGCGCTCCCAGGCCGAGCCGCCGAGGGCGGTGGCCAGCTGGTAGAACGCGTGGTTGGGGATGCCGGAGTTGATGTGCACCCCGCCGTTGTCGTCGGCGGTGTCCACGTAGTCGTCCATGTGGGCGGGCTGCGGGTCCTTGCCGAGCCGCTCGTCGTCGTACGCGGTGCCCGGGTCCTTCATCGACCGCAGCGCCACCCCGTGCACGCCCGGGGCGAGCAGGCCGGCGCCGATCAGCCAGTCGGCCTGGTCGGCGCTCTGGCCGGCGGCGTACTGCTTGACCAGCGAGCCGAACACGTCGGAGAGCGACTCGTTGAGCGCGCCGGACTGCCCCTGGTAGTCCAGCCCGGCGCTGTACTGGGTGACGCCGTGGGCGAGTTCGTGGCCGATCACGTCCAGGCAGGAGGTGAAGTCGACGAAGATCACGCCGTCTCCGTCCCCGAAGACCATGCGGTTGCCGTCCCAGAAGGCGTTGTCGTAGTCGCGCCCGTAGTGCACGGTCGCGTCCAGCGGTAGCCAGGCACCGTCGATCGAGTGCCGGCCGTAGACCTGCTCGTAGAGCGCGAAGGTGGCGCCCAGGCCGTCGTAGGCGCGGTTGACGGTGGCGTCCGGGGTGGCGGCGCCGCCCTCGATCCGCACGGTGCGCCCGGGCAGCCGCTGGCTGTGCCGGGCGTCGCCGATGGTGCGGGTCAGGTGGTGGGCCGGGGCGGCGGTGGCCAGGGCGGTGGCCAGCCGGTTGTCGCGGTGCAGGGTGTCCAGCGCGAGGGACCTGCGGGCGGCCTCGTGCCCCTGTTCGGCGAGTCGGTCGAGGACGAAGGGCGGGACGATGGTGCAACGGCGGGCAGCGGCAGTCATGTTGCCAAGAGTGACGCATTCATGACTTCTTGTCACCATCGCGCGCGGCGACGTCGCGTCTCAAGGGGTGGAATCGTGGTGCGGTTCACTTCGTGCGCCCCGGAGCCTGGGTTACGCTGGGCTGCATCATGCGTTACGGGCTGCTTCTTCTTAGCTGCCGCGGCGAGGGCCTCTAGATCCACAGAAGGCCGGCTCCCTCGCCGCGGGGACTGTGCTGTGCCCAGGCATCCGTCCGTGATGCTGTTCGATGCGGCGCAGTAGTCGGCCCGGTCGGGTGTCCACCGCCCCGACCCAGCCCGCAATCGACTTCGGAAGCCGAGAGTCTCACCCATGACTGAGCAGTCCTCCATCGCTCGCGCGTTCATCGACCGTCCCACCCCGGTCACGGCCGCCACCGTGCAGCAGAAGCCCTCCGGCATGCCGTTCGGGCGCTACGTCCCCTTCGGGGCCGTGGACCTGCCGGACCGCACCTGGCCCGGCAAGGTCATCACCCAGGCCCCGCGCTGGCTGTCCACCGACCTGCGGGACGGCAACCAGGCGCTGATCGACCCGATGTCCCCGGCCCGCAAGCGCAAGATGTTCGACCTGCTGGTCACGCTGGGCTACAAGGAGATCGAGGTCGGCTTCCCGTCCTCCGGCGCCACCGACTTCGACTTCGTCCGCTCGATCATCGAGGAGGGGGCGATCCCGGAGGACGTCACCATCTCGGTGCTGACCCAGGCCCGCGAGGACCTGATCGAGCGCACCGTGGAGTCCCTGGTCGGTGCCCACCGGGCCACCGTCCACCTGTACAACGCGACCTCGCCGCTGTTCCGCCGGGTGGTCTTCAAGGGCTCCAAGGACGACATCCGCCAGATCGCGGTGGACGGCACCCGGCTGGTGATGGAGTACGGCGAGAAGCTGCTGGGCGAGGAGACCGTCTTCGGCTACGAGTACTCGCCGGAGATCTTCATCGACACCGAGCTGGACTTCGCGCTGGAGGTCTGCGAGTCGGTGATGGACGTCTGGCAGCCCGGCGAGGGCCGCGAGATCATCCTGAACCTGCCCACCACGGTCGAGCGTTCCACCCCGAACGTCTACGCCGACAAGATCGAGTGGATGTCGCGGAACCTGTCCCGCCGCGAGTTCGTCGCACTGTCCGCGCACCCGCACAACGACCGCGGCACCGGCGTCGCCTCCGCCGAACTGGCCATCATGGCCGGCGCCGACCGGGTCGAGGGCTGCCTGTTCGGCCAGGGCGAGCGCACCGGCAACCTGGACCTGGTCAACGTCGGGATGAACCTGTTCTCGCAGGGCGTCGACCCGATGATCGACTTCTCCGACATCGACGAGATCCGCCGCACCTACGAGTACTGCAACCAGATGGTGGTCCCCGAGCGCCACCCGTACGCCGGCGACCTGGTCTACACCTCGTTCTCCGGCTCGCACCAGGACGCGATCAAGAAGGGCTTCGACGCCCTGGAGGCGGACGCCGCCGCCGCGGGCGTACCGGTCTCCGAGTACACCTGGGGCGTTCCGTACCTGCCGATCGACCCCAAGGACGTCGGCCGGTCCTACGAGGCGGTCATCCGGGTCAACAGCCAGTCCGGCAAGGGCGGCATCGCCTACGTGCTGAAGAACGACCACAAGCTGGACCTGCCGCGCCGGATGCAGATCGAGTTCTCCCGGATCATCCAGGCCAAGACCGACGCCGAGGGCGGCGAGGTCACCCCGGCCGCGATCTGGTCGGTCTTCCAGGACGAGTACCTGCCCACCCCGGCCAACCCGTGGGGCCGGATCCAGCTGGGCGGCTCGCGCAGCCTGACCACCGAGGACGGCCGGGACGCGCTGACCACCGAGGCGCAGGTGGACGGCGTGCCGGTCACCCTGACCGGTACCGGCAACGGCCCGGTCTCCGCCTTCGGCGACGCGCTGGCCCGGATCGGCGTGGACGTCCGGGTGCTGGACTACGCCGAGCACGCGCTGAGCGAGGGCGGCGACGCCCAGGCCGCGGCGTACGTCGAGTGCGCGGTGGACGGCAAGGTGCTGTGGGGCGTGGGGATCGACTCCAACACCGTGCTGGCCTCGCTGAAGGCCATGGTGAGCGCCGTCAACCGCGCGCAGCGCGGGTAGTTCGTACGAGGGGCGACCGGCCCGGTTGACGCGCGTCACACCTCTTTCGGGTGTGGCGCGCGTCACAAATTTTCCCATCGGCACTCGTTCGGGGTGCTGACACGTGCCGGTAACCGTGGCAACATCGACGCACCGGAAACGGGGTCGGTGGGACGTCCCCGGTGTCCGGTCGCGTGACCTGCCCATTGATGCGCAGGCCGCCTGCCATGTCTGGGGAGTGGCACCGTGACAGGGTTGTGGGGTGTTCGCCCTCGGTGGCGGACGGACGTCCTCGGTGAGTTCTTCTGCCCGGGCTGCGGCGGGGACCGCAACTACCGCCGGCAGCACGGCCGGCGGTGGCTGCGGCTGCTCGGCACACCGGTGCTGCCGCTCGGGCCGGTGCTCGGCAGCGTGCAGTGCACCTCCTGCCACGGCCGGTACGGCACCGAGACCCTGGACCAACTCACCTGCGTCCGGCTGGCCGCGATGCTGCGCGACGCCCAGTACACGGTCGCGCTGGCCGCGCTGGCGGCCGGCGGCACCGCCGGCCGGGCCGGGCGGGACGCGGCCTGCGCGGTGATCCGCGAGGCCGGCTTCGAGGACTGCGGCGAGGCCCAGGTGCTGGCCGCCCTGGCAGCGCTCTCCGGCCACGCCGGCGGCGAGCCGCTGGACGTGGACGGGGTCGGCAGCGGCCTCGCCGTCGAACTGCACGCCGCGCTGGAGCCGCTCGCCCCGCACCTCGCCCAGCAGGGCCGCGAGCGCCTGCTGCTGCAGGGCGCCCTGATCGCCCTGGCGGACGGCCGCTACCTCCCGCAGGAGCGGGCCGCGCTGGCCGTGATCGGGCGCTGCCTGAAGCTCTCCGACCACCAGGTCGGCGCACTCCTCGCCGCGGCCACCCGCACCCCGCACTGACGCACGCACCCCCGCACCGACCCACCCCCGCACCGACGCATCCCCGCACCCGGCACCGAGGCACCCCCCACGCCCGGCCCGCTCCACCCGCACCGACCTCCCAGGCCGGGCCCGACCCCCCTCCGGGCCCGCCGTGTCCCGCACCGCTACGGGCCGACCCCCCCACGGGCCCGGGTGCGGGCACACGGCTGCCCGCCCCCGGGCCGGCCGCCGGATCGGGCGGTCGCGGGCCGAGTCACCCCGGTTCTGCGCGACAATGGTGGGATGTCCACACTGTCCGACCGTCGCCGGCGAGCCCTGGCATGAGCCTGTTCCGCGACGACGGCGTGGTGCTGCGCACCCAGAAGCTCGGCGAGGCCGACCGGATCATCACCCTGCTGACCCGCCACCACGGCAAGGTCCGCGCGGTCGCCCGCGGCGTCCGCAAGACCAAGTCGAAGTTCGGCGCCCGGCTGGAGCCGTTCTCCCACGTCGACGTGCAGTTCTTCAGCCGCGGCAGCGACCTGGTCGGCCGCACCCTGCCGCTGTGCACCCAGGTGGAGACGATCGCCCCCTACGGCGGTCCGATCGTCGGCGACTACGGCCGCTACACCGCCGGCACCGCGATGCTGGAGACGGCCGAGCGGTTCGCCGAGAACGAGGGCGAACCGGCCGTCCAGCAGTACCTGCTGCTGGTCGGCGGCCTGCGCACGCTGGCCGCCGGGCTGCACCGCTCGCACCTGGTGATGGACGCCTTCCTGCTGCGCTCGCTCGCCGTGAACGGCTACGGGGCCAGCTTCACCGACTGCGCCAAGTGCGGACTGCCGGGCCCCAACCGGTTCTTCTCGCTCCAGGCGGGCGGGGTGCTGTGCGTGGACTGCCGGGTTCCCGGAAGTGCCGTACCCTCCCCTGAGACACTGGTACTGCTGGGCGCGCTGCTGTCGGGGGACTGGCAGGCGGCGGACAACTGCGATCCCCGGTACTGGCGTGAGGGCAGCGGGCTGGTGGCCGCCTATCTGCAGTGGCACCTGGAGCGGGGCATCCGCTCGATGAGATACGTGGAGAAGTGAGCATGGCAGCGCGACGGCTGTTCGGCAGCAAGAAGCGGGACTACATCACGCCCGCCCCGCACCCGAGCGGCGCCAGGCCGCCCAAGCTCCCGGGCGAGCTGGTGCCCAACCACGTCGCCTGCGTGATGGACGGCAACGGCCGCTGGGCCAAGGAGCGCGGCCTGCCCCGCACCGAGGGCCACAAGGTCGGCGAGGCGGTCGTGCTGGACGTCCTCAAGGGCTGCCTGGAGATCGGCGTCAAGAACCTCTCGCTCTACGCCTTCTCCACCGAGAACTGGAAGCGCAGCCCGGACGAGGTGAAGTTCCTGATGAACTTCAACCGGGACGTGATCCGCCGCCGCCGTGACGAGATGGACGAGCTGGGCATCCGGATCCGCTGGGCCGGCCGGATGCCGAAGATGTGGAAGAGCGTCGTCCAGGAGCTCCAGGTCGCCCAGGAGCAGACCAAGGACAACGACGCGATGACGCTGTACTTCTGCGTCAACTACGGCGGCCGGGCCGAGATCGCGGACGCCGCCCAGGCCATTGCCCGGGACGTGGCGGCCGGCCGGTTGGACCCGAAGAAGGTCACCGAGAAGACCTTCGCCAAGTACCTGTACTACCCGGACATGCCGGACGTGGACCTCTTCCTGCGCCCCAGCGGCGAGCAGCGCAGCTCCAACTTCCTGGCCTGGCAGTCCGCGTACGCCGAGTTCGTGTTCCAGGACGTGCTCTGGCCGGACTTCGACCGCCGCGACCTGTGGCGGGCCTGCGAGGAGTACGCGCGGCGCGACCGCCGCTTCGGCGGGGCGATCCCGAACGCGGTCGAGGCCGAGGAGGCCGAGGAGGCCGAGACCCCCGGGTTCCCGGCCCAGCGCTGACCGGACCGCACACGCGCACGCGAACGGGGCGGGGCCCGGGTTCATCGGAACCCGGGCCCCGCCCCGTACCGTTTGTCCGCGCTCAGGCCTTCTTGGCGCACGCGGCGCAGGTGCCGAAGATCTCCAGGGTGTGCGCGATGTCGCTGAAACCGTGCTCGGCGGCGACCGCGTTGGCCCAGCGCTCGACGGCGGGCCCCTCGACCTCGACCGTGGCACCGCACTGACGGCAGACCAGGTGGTGGTGGTGCCCGCTGCTGCACCGGCGGTAGACGGCCTCGCCGTCCGCGGTGCGCAGCACGTCCACCTCACCCGCGTCGGCGAGCGACTGGAGGGTGCGGTACACGGTCGTCAGCCCCACCGAGTCGCCCCGGTGCTTGAGCATGTCGTGCAGCTCCTGCGCGCTGCGGAAGTCCTCGATCTCGTCCAGGACCGCCGAGACGGCGGCTCGCTGCCGAGTCGATCGCGCGCGCGGCGACGGGCCTGCGGTGGTCACCGTGAGTCCTCCTGGTGGTCGGGTGCTGTCGCACCTCATTGTGCCAGCCCCGTACTGGGCAGCGGGGCGTCCGTACGGCTCCCGTCCGCCTGCCCGGGGAGCACCACGTCGCACACCGCGGGCCCCGCGGAGGGCTCCGCCCGGTGCCGGCGCCGGGCCAGCGGGGCGGCGACCGCGCTGAGCACCGCGAACGCCGCGATGGCCAGCAGCACGATGGCCGGGCCTGACGGCACGTCCGCCTGGTACGAGCCGGCCACCCCGAGCACGGCCACCCCGATGCCGAGCCCGACGGCGGCCGCCTGGGTGGCGGCGAACGACCGGGTGAGCTGCTGGGCGGCGGCCACCGGGACCACCATCAGGGCGCTGACCAGCAGCAGGCCCACCACCCGCATGGCCACCGTGACGGTGACCGCGGCGGTGATCGCGAGCAGCAGGTTGAGCAGCCGCACCGGGATGCCGGTGACCCGGGCGAACTCCTCGTCCTGGCAGACCGCGAACAGCTGCCGGCGCAGGCCCACCGTGACGACCACCACCACGGCGGCCAGGGCGCCGATCACCCACAGGTCGCTCGCCGAGACGGTCAGGATGGAGCCCCACAGGTAGCTCTCCAGGCTGCTGCTGCCGGCCTGCGGGCTGAGGCTGACCAGCAGCTTTCCGCAGGCCATGCCGCCGTAGAAGAGCATCGCGAGGGCGATGTCGCCGCGCTGGTTGCCGCGCGAGCGGACCAGCTCCATGACGATCGCGCCGAGCACGCAGACCAGCACGGCCATCCAGACCGGGCTGGTCTGGAAGACGAAGCCGAGGCCGACGCCGGTGAGCGCGACGTGCCCGATTCCGTCGCCCATCAGGGCCTGCCGGCGCTGCACCAGGTAGATGCCGACCGAGGGCGCGGTCACCCCGACCAGGACGGCGGCGATCAAGGCCCGCTGCATGAAGTCGAACTGGAGCATCTCGATCATGACAGCAGCCCCGGGTTGCTCAGGTGGTGGTCGTCGGCGTGCGGATGCACGTGGTCGTGGCCGGGCAGTGCGTGCTGGCCGACCCCGCGCGGCGGCGGCCCGTCGTGCGCCACGCAGCCGTCCCGGAGCACCACGGCCCGGTCGATCAGCGGTTCCAGCGGGCCGAGTTCGTGCAGCACCAGCAGCACGGCGGTGCCGCGGGCCACCTCGCTGCGCAGGGTGTCGGCCAGCACCTGCTGGCTGTCCAGGTCCACCCCGGCCATCGGCTCGTCCATGATCAGCAGGTCGGGCTCGCCGACCAGGGCCCGGGCGATCAGCACCCGCTGGTGCTGGCCGCCGGAGAGCCCGGCGACTCCGTCCGAGGCGCGGTCGAGCATGCCGACGGCGGCCAGGGCCCGGTCCACCGCGTCGCGGTCACGGCGGCGGAAGGGCAGCAGCCGGTGCTGCGGCAGCCGGCCGGTGGAGACCACCTCGCGGACCGTGGCGGGGACGCCGCCGGCGGCGGTGGTGCGCTGCGGCACGTAGCCGATCCGCTGCCAGGCCCGGAACCGCGGGTACGGGGTGCCGAACAGTTCGAGGCTGCCGCGCTGGAGCGGCACGGCGCCGATCACGGCCTTGACGGTGGTCGACTTGCCGGAGCCGTTGGCGCCGAGCAGCGCGACCACCTCGCCCTGCCGGACGGAGAGGTCGATGCCGCGCAGGACGGGTCGCCCGCCGAGCGCGGCGGTGGCGTCGGTGAGCCGGACGGCGGCCGGGCCGGCGGCCTCGCCGGAATGGCCGGCCGGCCCGGGGTCGACCGCTTCGGAGATGACGGTGCTCATGGGTGGTTCCCCCTCAGCTGGTGGCGCCGAGCGCGGCCTGCAGGTTGGTGAGGTTCTGCTTCATGACCGAGAAGTAGTCCGTGCTCGCCGGGTCCTTGACGCCCTCGATCGGGTCGAGCACGGCGGTCTTCAAGCCGAGGTCCTTGGCGACGGTGGTGGCCAGCCGAGGGTCGACCAGGGTCTCGAAGAAGATCGTGGTGACACCGTGCTCCCGGGCGGCCTGCTGGATGGCGGACAGGCGGGCCGGGGTGGGCTCGGCCTCCGGGTCGACGCCGTTGATCGCGACCTGCTCCAGGCCGTAGTGGTCGGCGAGGTAGCCGAAGGCGGCGTGGCTGGTGACGAAGGTCTTGCCGCGGACGTCCTTCAGGCCGTCCCGGAACTCGGTGTCCAGCGCGGTCAGCCGGGCCACCATGTCGTCGGTGTTGTGCTGGTAGTCCGCGGCGTGCGCCGGGTCGGCCGCGGCGAACTCGGCGCCGACGCTGCGGGCGACGGCCGCGTACCGGGTCGGGTCGAGCCAGATGTGCGGGTCGCCGGTGGCGCCGCCGTGCGCGTGGGCCTCCTCGCCGCCCTCCTCGCCGCCCTCGTCCAGGTGGTGGTCGACCAGCGGCGAGGCCGCGGTGGCGTCGACCACGTGCTGGGAGTGGGTGCCGGCGACGGCCTTGTCGACGCTCGGCTGCAGGCCCTTGAGGTAGACCACGGCGTCGGCGCTCTGCACCGCGCCGACCTGCTTGGCCTTGAGCTCCAGGTCGTGGGGTTCGACCCCGGCGGCGGTGAGGCCGGTGACCCGGACGTGGTCGCCGCCGATCTGCCGGGCGAGGAACTCCATCGGGTAGAACGACGCCACCACCTTCATCCGGCCGTCACCGTCGGCGGCGCTGGAGCTGCCGCCGCAGCCCGAGAGCAGCAGGGCGGCGGTGGCTGCGGTGACGGCGAAGGCTATGGAGGTGCGTCGGGTCGTCATGACAACCATTCTCATCTTGAGTGGAAATGATTGTCAACTCACCCGATTGGCTGATCGTGCGGAACGAATGTGCGAGGTCGGCGGCCCCGGCGGCCGGTGCGGGGGCGGGGGTGCGTCACCGGCGCGGTGCGGGCGCGTCGAAACCGGTGTGACAGCGGGCCCCGCTCGCCCGGTAGCCTGAGGTATTCGGGTGCGTGCAACCAGCCGCGCCTTGACCGTGCCGTCGTACTGAAGAGAGCACTGTGGCCGCCGACAAGATCGACACCATCGTCAGCCTGAGCAAGCGCCGTGGCTTCGTCTATCCCTGCAGCGAGATCTACGGAGGTACGCGCGCCGCCTGGGACTACGGACCACTGGGTGTCGAGCTCAAGGAGAACATCAAGCGCCAGTGGTGGCGGACGATGGTCCACGCTCGCGAGGACGTCGTCGGTCTCGACTCCTCGGTGATCCTGGCCCGCGAGGTCTGGGAGGCCTCCGGTCACGTGGCGACGTTCAACGACCCGCTGACCGAGTGCCTCTCCTGTCACAAGCGCTTCCGCGCCGACCACCTGGAAGAGGCGTATGAGGCCAAGCACAACCGGCTGCCCGCCAACGGCCTCGCCGACATCAACTGCCCGAACTGCGGCAACAAGGGCGCCTTCACGGAGCCCAAGGAGTTCTCGGGCATGCTGAAGACGCACCTGGGCGTCACCGAGGACGCGGGCGGCCTGGCCTACCTGCGCCCGGAGACCGCGCAGGGCATCTTCACCAACTTCAGCGCCGTCCAGACCACCTCGCGCCGCAAGCCGCCGTTCGGCATCGCCCAGACCGGCAAGAGCTTCCGCAACGAGATCACCCCCGGCAACTTCATCTTCCGCACCCGCGAGTTCGAGCAGATGGAGATGGAGTTCTTCGTCAAGCCGGGCGAGGACGACCAGTGGCACGAGTACTGGCTCCAGCAGCGCTGGGACTGGTACGTCGACCTCGGCCTGCGGACCGAGAACATGCGCTTCTTCGAGCACCCGAAGGAGAAGCTCTCCCACTACGCCAAGCGCACCGTGGACATCGAGTACCGCTTCAACTTCGGCGGCACCGAGTTCTCCGAGCTCGAGGGCATCGCCAACCGCACCGACTACGACCTCACGGTGCACAGCGAGCACTCCGGCAAGGACCTGCGCTACTTCGACCAGGAGTCCGGCGAGCGGTACTTCCCGTACGTCATCGAGCCGGCCGCCGGTCTCAACCGCGCGATGCTGGCCTTCCTGCTGGACGCCTACTTCGAGGACGAGGCGCCCAACGCCAAGGGCGTCATGGAGAAGCGCGTCGGCATGCGGCTCGACCCGCGGCTGGCCCCGGTCAAGGTCGCGGTGCTCCCGCTGTCGCGCAACGCCGACCTGTCCCCGAAGGCCCGCGGCCTGGCCGCCGACCTGCGCACCGCGTGGAACGTCGAGTTCGACGACGCCGGCGCCATCGGCAAGCGCTACCGCCGCCAGGACGAGATCGGTACGCCGTTCTGCGTCACGGTCGACTTCGACACCCTCGAGGACAACGCGGTGACCATCCGCGAGCGCGACACCATGGCGCAGGAGCGCGTGTCGCTCGACCAGGTGAAGTCCTACCTCGGGGCGCGCCTGATCGGCTGCTGAGCCGCCGACCCTTGCCACGGCCCCCACCGCACTGCGCGGTGGGGGCCGTCCGGCGTTTCCGGTCGATGCGGCTCAGCCGCGACCCCAGGCGCGGCGGCGGCCCGCGGCCCGGCCGGCCCGTTCGGTGGGCAGCCCCGCCGTGCGCAGCGCGGCCAGCGCGGTGCGGGTCGCGCTCTCGTCCAGCGCGGCGATCGCGCCGAGCAGGGCCTCGTACCGCACGGGGTCGTGCCGCACGGCCCGGCCGAACTCGCCGAGTCCGGTGGCCGACCGCAGTCGGACCACCTCGGTGACCAGGGCCACCGCCGGCTCGCCGGTCAGCTCCAGGCACACCTCGGCGACCTCCGCGATCGGGCGCCCGGCGGCCTGGCGCAGCAGCGCCCGGCTGTCGGCGGACCGGCCCGCGGTGGACAACTGCTCGGCGAGCCGGGCGAGTTCGACGGCGGAGGCGGAGCCCCACTCCCACAGCAGGGTCTGCGCGTCCGCGCTCTGCCCGGCCTCCTCCAGGGCGGCCAGCAGCTCCGGCAGCCGCTCGGCGGGCGTGGCCCGCAGCAGGTGGAACAGGTCCGCCGCCTCCTCCACCAGGCCGGCCTCCCGGAGCCCGGCCAGGGTGCCGACGGCCTGAACGGCCGGTCCGCCCGCGGTGGTCCGGGCCAGGTAGCCGGCCGCCCCGGCCGGGCCGGCGGCGTGCAGCCGGGTCGCGAGCCGGACCACGTCGGCGGGCGCGAGGGCGAGGGCGGCGCGGGCGACCAGGGCGGCGGACTCGGTGCCGGAGCCCCTGCGGTGCAGGTCGGCGATCAGGCCGGCGAGCGCGGTGAGCTCCTCGGCGCTGCGCGGGCGCGGGCCGGCGGCCGGTGCGGCGGTGCCCGGCGCGGCCGCGGCTGCGGTGGCCTCGGCGGCCTCGGGGATCGGGGGCGCGGTGGCGGTGGGTTCGGCGATCGGGGGAGCGGTGGCCGAGGCGGGTGCCGGTGCCCGCAGGTCGTCCGCGCGGTCGTCCCGCCGCTGGTCCCACCGCTCGTCCTGCCGGTCGCCCCACCGTTCGTCCTGCCCGTGGCCGGTCGGGCGCCGTGCGCCGGTGGGCCGGGCCGCGGGTGGATCCGCCGGCTGCTCCCGTTCGGCGAGCAGTCGCAGCCGGTCCTGCCACTGCCGGCACCGCTCGCCGAGCTCCGCCCGCGCCTGCCGGGCCCGGTCCAGCTGCCGCAGCAGGTCCTCGGCCGGCGCGGGCGCCGCGCGGACCGCCTCGGCCAGCCGCCGTTCGCGCAGCGCGGCGTACTGCCGGGCGCGCAGCAGCTCGCCGAGTTCGGCCCGCACCGTCTCGACCTCCGCCGCCGTGGGGCCCAGCTCCTGGACTGTCATCGTGTCCGACCCGCCCTCTCCGCCCGGACGACTCCTGCCCCGCCCCCGGGCCATGCCTGCCCGCCATCCTCACCCGCCGATACGGCAGGCGGGTTACGGGCAGGAGACGATGCCCTTACGGCTGGGAGTGTCCCAACTGGCCTGCTGGGGTTGGTCGGTGGGAGAAGCCGCAGGTGGGGAGGGGCGGGCGGGGCCGGATAGGCGGGTCAGCCGGCGAGCCGGGCCCGGGCCTCCATCAGGGCGAAGCCGAGCAGGTTGAGCCCGCGCCAGCGCAGCGGATCCACCGCCCCCTCGGCGTCGGCGGCCAGGCCGATCCCCCAGAGCCGGTCCAGCGGGCTGGCCTCGACCAGCACCCGGCCCGAGGTGCCCAGCAGGTAGCCGCGCAACTCCTCGTCGGCCCCGAACTTGGCGACGTTGCCCCGTACCACCAGGTCGAACCGCTCGGCGGCCCAGCGCGGCTCATCGAAGCCCCGCACCAGCCGCCCGAGCTTCTTGGCCTCGGCGGGCGTACGGGCCGCCAGGATCCGCGGGACGATCTCCTCGTCCCCGAACAGCCGGGCCTTGCCGGCCATCATCCAGTGCTCGGCCGTCGGGTAGTGGTCCCCGTCGACGGTGAACCCGGCCGGCCACCACTGGCTCAGCGCACCGGCTCCCACGCTGCCGTCGCGCTCCGGCCGGTGGCCCCAGAACAGCAGGTACTTGGGCCGCGCGCCGGCCCGCACCAGGGCGCTGAGCTCCTCGCGGGTGCGGGCGTCGGTGGGGGAGGAGGGATGCACGGTCGTCATGCCGCCATCGTGCCACCCGCCACCGACGGCGGTCCCCCCGGATGACCGTGCCACCCGGCCCTCCCGGGCCGTCCCGGAGCGCTCCGGGTGGTCACGGACGGTGACCCGGCCGGGCCGATCCGCGGGTGGGGGACAATGGAGAGTCTCGAACCCCTCCCCCTGAGGACTTGCCGCGCATGACCACCACGCCCGACCCCGCCCCGGCCGCCACCGAGTTCGCGCCGCTGAACATCGGCCCGATGCAGGTCTGGCCCCCCGTCGTGCTTGCCCCGATGGCGGGCATCACCAACGCGCCCTTCCGCACCCTGTGCCGTGAGCAGAGCGGCGGACGCGGCCTGTTCGTGTCCGAGATGATCACGACCCGGGCCCTGGTGGAGCGCAACGCCAAGACCATGCAGCTGATCCACTTCGACCCGAGCGAGAAGCCCCGGTCGATCCAGCTCTACGGGGTGGACCCGGTGACCGTCGGCAAGGCCGCCCGCATGATCGCGGACGAGGGCCTGGCCGACCACATCGACCTCAACTTCGGCTGCCCGGTCCCCAAGGTGACCCGCAAGGGCGGCGGCTCCGCGCTCCCCTACAAGCGGAACCTGCTGCGGGAGATCCTGCGCGAGGCGGTGGCGGGCGCGGGCGGGCTGCCGGTGACCATGAAGATGCGCAAGGGCATCGACGACACCCACCTCACCTACCTGGACGCCGGCCGGATCGGCGCGGAGGAAGGGGTCTCGGCGATCGCCCTGCACGGCCGCACGGCCGCCCAGCACTACGGCGGCACCGCCGACTGGTCGGCCATCGCCCGGCTGCGCGAAGCCGTCCCGGCCGGCATCCCGGTGCTCGGCAACGGTGACATCTGGTCGGCCGGCGACGCGGTCCGGATGATGCGGGAGACCGGCTGCGACGGCGTGGTGGTCGGCCGCGGCTGCCTGGGCCGGCCGTGGCTGTTCAAGGACCTGGTCTCGATCTTCGAGGGCGCGCAGGACCAGGCCCGCCCGGCCTTCGCGGACGTGGCCCGGTCGATGGTCCGGCACGCCCAGCTGCTCGGCGAGTGGATGGGGGACGAGGCCCGCGGTGTGGTCGACTTCCGAAAGCACGTCGCCTGGTACACCAAGGGCTTCTCGGTCGGCTCCGAGCTGCGGGTGCGCCTGGCCAACTCGAGCTCGCTGGCCGAGCTGCGCGGCACCCTCGACCAGGTTGACCAGGCACAACTGTGGCCGGCGGGCGCCGACGGGCCGCGCGGGCGGACGAGTGGCAACAATCGCGTTGTCCTCCCCGAAGGCTGGTTGGACGATCCGTACGACTGCGCGCTGCCCAGCCATGACGCCGAATCGGACACCTCCGGCGGCTGACCCCTACACGCTGTCGAAATTGGCCGAGGTGGCACGCAGGCCGCCTCGGCCCGGCCCTCTTGGACAACCTGGCCAAGAGGGCTCCTTTGAGGCAGATTTCACTCACGCTGAGCGGCCGGATCCTCACGCAATGCCACGAATGGCGCAGTCGTGCTACGCCTGTCGGCTGAGATGCGCCCGTGACGCTTGCCACATATCGTGGCCGTTGACGCTCGGTCAGGTGTCTCCGGCGGGGTGAGCGGGTGTGAATCGCTTCCCGAAGGGGTTCCGCGGCGGATCGGTGCGGCTGGTTGCAGGAAATCAAGCCGGTGCAACGCGGCTGTCCGCGAACCATCACGCTCTGTCCGGTTCATGTGATCTTGGCGTTTCCATGTGTTCACTTCTTGAAGCATCGCTAGCGTCAGCCGGACGATTTCACCAACAGAGGCAAACCTCCTGACGGGCTTTCGATCTGTCGGGTCGCCGAGCATCCCGAGGCGCGTACGTCATGTCGGGGGCGCGACACCACCTTCGAAATGGGTATGTTCTGCGGCGTCAGGGCCACCGTGTGCGAGGAGACCGACCCGTGCCGTCCCAGCAGAAGTTTGTTTACTCCTTCACCGAAGGAAACAAGGACCTCAAGGACCTTCTTGGCGGGAAGGGTGCGAACCTCGCCGAGATGACCAACCTTGGCCTCCCCGTCCCTCCGGGGTTCACCATCACCACCGAGGCCTGCAAGGTCTTCCTGGAGACGGGCAGCGAGCCGGGTTCGCTCAACGACGAGATCAGCCGGCACCTGGTGGCCCTCGAGGCCGAGATGGGCAAGCAGCTCGGCCAGGCCGACAACCCGCTGCTGGTGTCCGTCCGCTCCGGTGCCAAGTTCTCGATGCCCGGCATGATGGACACCGTCCTCAACATCGGGCTCTCCGACGCCTCGGTGGTCGGCCTGGTCGCCCAGTCCGGCAACGCGCGCTTCGCCTGGGACTCCTACCGCCGCCTGGTCCAGATGTTCGGCAAGACCGTGCTGGGCGTCGAGGGCGAGCTGTTCGAGGACGCGCTGGACGAGCTCAAGCACACCAAGGGCACCGCCAACGACCTCGACCTCACCGCCGAGGACCTCCAGGTGCTGGTCGAGACCTTCAAGCAGATCGTGCTCCGGGAGACCGGCCGCGCGTTCCCGCAGGAGCCCCGCGAGCAGCTCGACCTGGCCATCCACGCCGTCTTCCACTCCTGGAACGGCGACCGGGCCCGGCTGTACCGCCGCCAGGAGCGCATCCCGAACGACCTGGGCACCGCCGTCAACGTCTGCTCGATGGTGTTCGGCAACCTCGGCGAGGACTCGGGCACCGGTGTCGCGTTCACCCGCGACCCCTCCACCGGCACCCAGGGCGTCTACGGCGACTACCTGCAGAACGCCCAGGGCGAGGACGTCGTCGCGGGCATCCGCAACACCCTGCAGCTCGCCGACCTCGAGCAGCTCGACAAGAAGTCGTACGACGAGCTGATGTCGATCATGCAGACCCTGGAGACGCACTACCGGGACCTGTGCGACATCGAGTTCACCATCGAGCGCGGCAAGCTCTGGATGCTGCAGACCCGGATCGGCAAGCGCACCGCCGCGGCCGCCTTCCGGATCGCCGTCCAGCTGGTCGACCAGGGCCTGATCGACCTGGACGAGGCGCTGCACCGGGTCACCGGCGGCCAGCTGGCCCAGCTGATGTTCCCGCGCTTCGCGCCCACCGCCGAGACCAAGCCGGTCGCCTGGGGCATCGCCGCCTCGCCCGGCGCCGCGGTCGGCCGGGTGGTCTTCGACTCCTACACCGCCGTCAAGTGGTCGCGCTCCGGCGAGAAGGTCATCCTGGTCCGCCGGGAGACCAACCCGGACGACCTGGAAGGCATGATCGCGGCCGAGGGCATCCTGACCTCGCGCGGCGGCAAGACCTCGCACGCGGCCGTGGTCGCCCGCGGCATGGGCAAGACCTGTGTCTGCGGCGCCGAGGAGCTGGAGGTGGACACCAAGAACCGCAAGTTCACCACCTCCGGCGGCCAGGTCGTGCACGAGGGCGACGTGGTCTCCATCGACGGCGCGAACGGCAAGGTCTACCTGGGCGAGGTCCCGGTGCTGCCGTCCCCGGTGGTCGAGTACTTCGAGGGCACCCTGCACGCCGGCGCCGACGTCCAGGGCGGGCTGGTCCAGGCCGTGCACCGGCTGATGGCGCACGCCGACGTCCGCCGCCGGCTCGCGGTGCGCGCCAACGCCGACAACGCCGAGGACGCGAACCGCGCCCGCCGCTACGGCGCCCAGGGCATCGGCCTGTGCCGCACCGAGCACATGTTCCTCGGCGAGGAGCGGCGCAAGGAGGTCGAGCACCTGATCCTGGCCGACAACGACAAGGACCGCGAGACCGCGCTCAGCTCGCTGCTGCCGCTGCAGAAGGGCGACTTCCTCGAGCTGTTCCAGTCGATGGACGGCCTCCCGGTCACCGTCCGGCTGCTCGACCCGCCGCTGCACGAGTTCCTCCCCGACATCACCGAGCTGTCGGTGCGCGTCGCCCTCGCCGAGGCCCGCAAGGACCCGAACGAGAACGACCTGCGGCTGCTCCAGGCCGTGCACAAGCTGCACGAGCAGAACCCGATGCTGGGCCTGCGCGGTGTCCGTCTCGGCCTGGTCATCCCCGGCCTGTTCGGGATGCAGGTCCGGGCGATCGCCGAGGCCGCGGCCGAGCGCAAGCTGGCCGGCGGCGACCCGCGCCCCGAGGTGATGATCCCGCTGGTCGGCACCGTCCAGGAGCTGGAGCTGGTCCGCGACGAGTGCGAGCGGGTGCTGGCCGAGGTCTGCTCCTCGACCGGGGTGTCGTTGGACATCAAGCTGGGCACCATGATCGAGTTGCCGCGCGCCGCACTGACCGCGGGGCAGATCGCGGAGGCCGCGGAGTTCTTCTCCTTCGGCACCAACGACCTGACCCAGACGGTCTGGGGCTTCTCCCGGGACGACGTGGAGGCCTCGTTCTTCACGGCCTACCTGGAGAAGGGCATCTTCGGCGTCAGCCCGTTCGAGACCATCGACCGGGACGGCGTCGGCGCGCTGGTCAAGCTGGCCGCCGAGGCCGGCCGGGCCACCCGCCCGGACCTCAAGCTCGGGGTCTGCGGCGAGCACGGCGGTGACCCGGACTCGGTGCACTTCTTCCACGAGGTGGGGCTCGACTACGTGTCCTGCTCCCCCTTCCGGATCCCGGTGGCGCGCCTGGAGGCAGGCCGCGCCGCCCTCGAGACGGCGGGCAGCGACTCGCGCTGACGGGAGGGCGACCCCCCGCAGGCGCGGTCCCATCGCTGACCGCACCCCCTCCATCCGGGGAGGGGCGTACGGCGGAGCTCGGCGCAGGAGAGCCGCCGTACGTGAGCAGTCGGGGCGGGCACGGACAATGGCGTCCGGGCCCGCCCCGGCGGCGTTTCGGGCCCCGGGCGGGTCACCGCCGGGGCAAGCTGGGCGGATGCGCGGCCGCCTGCTCCCCGTCCTGCTGCTCCTCGCCGGCGCCCTCGGCGCCCTGACCGGGTGCGACTCCGGCCCTGCCACGACCGCGACCGCGGTGACCACCGCGCCCACCGCGCCGCCCGGGACCGGGGCGGCCGCCGGCTGGGTGCCGAGCGACCCGGCCCTCGCGGACGTCTGCCGCTCCCGGCTCCCGCCGCAGGCCGCGGCCACGCTGGCGCTGATCGCCGCCGGCGGCCCGTACCCGTACCGCGCCGACGGCACCGAGTTCCAGAACCGGGAGCACCGGCTGCCCCGGCAGCGCGGCGGCTACTACCGCGAGTACACCGTGGTCACCCCCGGCTCGGCGGACCGGGGCGAGCGCCGGGTGATCACCGGCTCGGCCGGCGAGCGGTACTGGACCGCCGACCACTACGGCTCGTTCCAGGAGATCGACGTCCGGTGCTGAGCCGCCCGCCGGCGGGCGCCGCGCCCGCGCGCCCTGCCCGGCGTCCTTGCGCCCCGCCTCCCCGGTCGCGAGGATCATGGCCATGCCCACCTTCACCGCTCAGGACGGCACCACCCTCGCCTACCGCCGGATCGGCCGCGGCGAACCGCTGATCTGCCTGCCCGGTGGCCCGATGCGCGCCGCCGCGTACCTCGGCGACCTCGGCGGCCTCGCCGCGCACCGCACCCTGGTCCTGCTCGACCTGCGCGGCACCGGACGCTCCGGGCACTCGGCCGACCCGGCCGGCTACCGCTGCGACCGCCAGGTCGCCGACGTCGAGGCGCTGCGCGTCCACCTCGGCCTGGAACGGATCGACCTGCTCGCCCACTCGGCCGGCGCCGGCCTGGCCACCCGGTACGCCGCCGAGCACCCGCACCGGCTCGGCCGGCTCGCCCTGATCACCCCGGCCACCGCCGTGGTGGGCCTGGACGCCGACCCCGAGGACCTGCGGGAGTCCGTCCGCCGCCGCGGCAACCCGGTCTGGGGCCCGGCCGCGCTCGCCGCCCTGGAGACGGCCCTGGTCGGCACGCCCACGGACGACGAGTGGGCCGCCCTCCAGCCGCTCTACTACGGCCGCTGGGACGCGGCGGCCCAGGCGCACGCCGCCTCCGCCCCGGAGCAGCGCAACCTGGCGGCCGCCCCCATGTTCCGGGCGCCCGGCGCCTTCGACCCGGCCGCCACCCGGGCTGGCCTGGCCGGGCTCGCGGCGCCCGTCCTGGTGCTCTCCGGCGAACTCGACGGCGGCCCGCCCCCGCACCGGGCCGCCGAGTTCACCGAGGCCTTCCCGCGGGGCGTGCACCGGACCCAGCCCGGCGGGGGCCACTACCCCTGGCTGGACGACGCCGACGGCTTCGTGCGCACCGTCACGGAATTCCTCGGCGGCTGAGCCCGGTGGGTGGGAGGATCCCTGCTCGATGACATCCCTACCGACCAGCACCCCTCCCGCCCTGGACTCCCTGCACGGCCTCTCGGTCGGCGACGCGCTCGGCGCCCAGTTCTTCCTCCCCGACCACCGTGACCTGCTGAACCGCCGTCAGGCCCCGCCCGGGCCCTGGCCGTGGACCGACGACACCGAGATGGCCTGCTCGGTGCACGCCGCCCGGACCGAACGCGGCGGCATCGACACCTTCGACCTCACCCACGCCTTCGCCCGGCGCCACGACTTCGACCGCGGGTACGGTCCGGCGGCGAACCGCCTGCTCCGGCTGGTCCGGGAGGGCGGCGACGCACCCCGACTGGCGGCCGCGCTGTTCGACGGCCGGGGCTCCTACGGCAACGGCGCCGCGATGCGGGTCGCCCCGCTGGGTGCCGCGCACGCGGCCGACCCGGCGGGGGTGGTGCGGCCGGCCGCCGACACGGCGGTGATCACCCACACCCACCCGCAGGCCGTCGACGGTGCGATCGCCGTCGCGGTGGCCGCCGCCTACGCCGTCCGGGCCAGGACCGAACCGACCTCGCCGGAACGCTTCCTGGCCGCCGTCGCCGCGCTGACCCCGCCGGGCGCCGTCCGGCGGGGGATCGCCGAGGCGCTGCGGCTGACCGGGGCGGACCCGCTCTCCGCCGCCCGGGTGCTCGGCAACGGCTCCCGGGTCAGCGCCGCCGACACCGTCCCGTTCGCGCTCTGGGTCGCGGCGCGGCGCCTCACCGACTACCCGACCGCGATCTGGGAGACCATCGGCGCGGGCGGCGACGTGGACACCACCGCCGCGATCGTCGGCGGCGTGGTCGCCGCCCGCACCGGCACCGCAGGCATCCCCGCCGGCTGGCTGGCGGCCCGCGAACCGCTCCCGGACTGGGCCACCCCGGCCCCGGGCAGCGTCGCGGCGGCGCCGGTGCCGCGGTGCCCGATCCAGCTGCCCCGGCCCGCCCCCGTCCCCCCGGTCCGCTGGAGCGAGGAGCACTGGCAGCGGATCCGCTCCGGACTGCTGCCCCCGGCCGCGGCCGGCCGGCTGGCCACCCACACCGCCGAAGGCGTGCTCCACGTGCACCTCGCGACCGGCCCGGCTCCCCGAACGACCGTGCCCGCCACCGGCCCCGCCCTCGCCGAGATCACGGTGGAGCCGCTGCCCGGCCCGGACGGCGGCTGGCGGCCGGTCTCGGCCGTGGTCGAGGCCCATCCCCGGCACCACGACGGCGAGGGAGCGCCGCTGGTGGCGCGGCTGCTCGCGCTGCTCTGACGGCGGCGCCGCTCCCGGCCGGGTGATTCGGCCGGGAGCGGCACCGACCGCCGTCCGGGCGGTCCTAGGCTGCGGGTATGGCACATCTGCTCTCCGTCAACCTCGCCCACCCCCGACCGAACCCGGCGAAGCCCGCGACCGCGTCCACCGGGATCGACAAGCGCCCGGTCGACCACCCGGTGGAGCTGCGCCCGCCGGGGCCGAAGAGCGCCGCGCGCGGCAGCGGCCTGGTCGGTGACAGCATCTTCGACACCCGCAACCACGGCGGCGACGACCAGGCCGTCTACGCCTACGCCCGGGAGAGCCTGGACCACTGGGAGCGCAGCCTCGGCCGCGAGCTGGCCGGCGGCTGCTTCGGGGAGAACCTCACCACCACCGGCCTGGACGTGGACGGCGCGCTGATCGGCGAGCGCTGGCGGATCGGTGACCAGGTGCTGCTGGAGGTGTCCTCGCCGCGCATCCCGTGCTCGACCTTCGCCCGCTGGCTGGACGAGCGCGGCTGGGTCAAGCGCTTCGCGCACGGCGCCCGGCCCGGCGCCTACCTGCGGATCGTCGAGCCGGGCGAGATCCGGGCCGGCGACCGGGTCACCGTGGAGCACCGGCCCGACCACGGCGTCAGCGTCGAGCTGTGCTTCCGGGCCCTGATGACGGACGCTCAGCTGCTCACCCGGCTGGTCGACCTGGAGGCGCTCCCCGAGGAGACCCGCGAGCTGGCCCGCAAGCGCACCGGCGGGGCGCCGCCCTACGACGCGCAGGTGTGGGAGGCCGACGCCTGAGCGCGGACGGCGGCGGTCCGTCCCCGCCCCGGGTGGGGACGGGGACCGGACCGCCGCCGGTGCGCGGTCAGGCCGCGATCAGTGGGCCGCCGTGTCTAAGACACTCCTGGTTGAGCGCCGGGTCCGGCGCGCTCGGCGAGGTGGCGGCCGCGATCCGCAGCTCGATGATGTCGCGGACGGCCTCCCACTCCTCGTCCAGGATGGAGTAGAACGCGGTGCTGCGGACCTCGCCGTCCAGGCCCCGCGAGTGGGCCCGGCGGACCCCTTCGCAGGTGGCGCCCAGTCGCTCGATCGCGGTGCGCGAGCGGCTGTTGCGGGCGTCCGCGCGCAGCGAGATCCGCCGCACGCCCCAGGTCTCGAAGGCGTGCCGCAGCATCAGCAGCTTGGCCTCGGTGTTGATGCCGGTGCCCTGGGCGCGCGGCGAGAGCCAGGTGTTCCCGATCTCGGCGGCGTCCGGCACGGCCAGCAGCGGATCACCGTGCGGCACGCCGGGGACCGGCGGCCAGACCAGCGGCCCCTGCCAGTAGTCCAGTTCCAGGAAGCGGGTCGAGCCGACCACCCGGTCGTCGGCGGTGTTCACCGTCGCGAAGGGCAGCGACCGGCCCGCCGCCTGGTCGGCCAGGGCACGGGCGACGTACTCCCGGGCGGCTTCCAGGCCGTGCGGAACAGGGGTGAAGGCGTAGGTCGTACGGTCCTCGGCGCCGGCCTCGGCCAGGGCCGCGGCGTGGTGCTCGGCGAGGGGCTCCAGCCGCACGGTGCGGCCGTAGAGGGTGACGGGTACGGGCACGGATCCTTCGGTCCTTCGGCGTTCGGAGGGGCCCGTCAAGCCGGGGTACGGCACGAGGGCAGTGGTCTTTTCGCCCCGGCTCCGGGTACGGCCGCCGCGGCCGCCGCGCCGTCCGGAACGCGGACGTACGGCGGTGCCGGCGGCCCGGAAGCGGGCAGCGCGGTGCCGGAACGGCGTCGGATCGACGGAGCCGGGCCGGCGGGACGAGCGAGGGGACAGTGTGCGTCCGCGAGATGGCCGAAGGAGGAACGAGAGCGCGAAGGAAGCAGGCGGCCAGGTGAAGGCAAGGTGCGGGAGGAGTGGCTGGCCGAGCACCGGACCGGGTCGTGGCCCACGACGTGACGAACGGCGTGGCGACGACGCGACGATGCGAGGCAGCGAGAGGACGATACCCGCCCGGAGCCGGTGCGTCACCTCGCATCGCGCGAACGGGGGCGCGCGATCGCCGCCGCCCGCCCGGAACGGGCCGTCCGCAGCCGCTTCGAAGGCTCCGACCTGCGGTTTTCCGGAGAGGTGAGAAGATTCCGGGGACAGCGCGAAGACGGCGGGCGCGACGGGAATGCCGACGGCCCCGGGCACGCTGGACTGAAGCAGGTGGGCCGGGCCGTGACAGGCCGCTCCGCCGTGGGCGGGCCCAGCAGGGCCGGCCCGGTGACACGACGAGACGGAACGGGGTTGGGTGCACCGTGCGTGATCCCAAGGAGCTGTACCGGCTGGAGCCGCTGGGCGTGGCCGGGGTGGCCGCCGCCCGCGACGCGGCCGCGGAGGCCGAGACCGGCCTGGTACTGCTGTACCACTTCGAGGGCTTCATGGACGCGGGCGAGGCCGGCGGTCAGGTCGTGGCGCACCTGCTGGAGCAGGGCCGCCCCCAGGTGGTCGCCAGGTTCGACCACGACCGCCTGGTCGACTACCGGGCCCGCCGCCCCGCGATGACCTTCGACAAGGAGACCTGGACGGACTACGACCCGCCGGAGATCCTGCTCCAGCTGGCGCACGACTCCACCGGCGCGCCGTTCCTGGTGCTCACCGGCCCGGAGCCGGACACCGAGTGGGAGCTGTTCGCGGCGGCCGTGCGCGGCCTGATCGAGGAGTTCGAGGTCCGGCTGTCGGTCGACTTCCACGGCATCCCGATGGGCGTGCCGCACACCCGCCCGGTCGGGGTGACCCCGCACGGCAACCGGCTCGACCTGGCGCCCGGGTACCCGAAGTGGTTCGAGCAGGCCCAGGTGCCGGGCAGCGCCCAGGCGCTGCTGGAGTACCGGCTCGGCGAGTCCGGCCACGACGTGCTCGGGTTCGCCGTCCACGTGCCGCACTACATCGCCCGCTCGGCCTACCCGGCCGCCGCCGTGGTGATCCTGGAGGCGGTCCAGTCGGCCACCGGCCTGGTGCTCCCCGGCAGCGAGCTGCGGGTCCGGGTGGACGAGGTCTACGCCGAGATCGAGGACCAGCTGACCCAGGGCGACGGCGAGCTGCGCTCCGCCATCCGGGGCATGGAGGGCCAGTACGACGCGGTGGCCGGCGCCGAGGACCGGGAGAGCCTGCTGGCGCAGAGCGCCGACCTCCCCTCCGCGGACGAGCTGGGCCGGCGCTTCGAGGAGTTCCTGGCCGAGCACGAGCGCGGCGCGGACTGACCGCGACACCGCGCGGGATCGCAGCCGGGGCCGGGATCGATTCCCGGCCCCGGCTCGTTGTGCGGCCAGGACGCCCGGGGGACGGGCCGTCCGTCGCTTACGATGACGGCCCGACCCCGGGGGAGTGATGGGTGTGGATCTCAGGCGTGCCGCAGCGGTGTGCGCCCTGGCCGGGCCGCTGGCACTGGCCGGCTGCGCGGGCGGCGGCTCCGGCGCCCCGGCACCGGCGGCCACCGCTCCCGCGGCCGTGACAACCCCCGTCACCACCCCCGCGCCCACGCCGTCCGCCCGCCCCGCCGGGCCGTACGCGGCGCTCGGCGACTCCTACACCTCGGGCCTCCAGGTGCCGCCGCAGCAGGGCACCCCGAAGGGCTGCGCCCGGTCCGGGGCGAACTACCCCTCGCTGGTGGCGGCCCGGCTCGGGCTGGCCGGCCCGGACTTCCGGGACGTCAGCTGCAGCGGCGCCCGCACGGCGGACCTGGCGGCGGCCCAGCAGACCTCCGGCGGCGCCAACCCGCCGCAACTGGACGCGCTCACCGCGGACACCCGGCTGGTCACCCTCGGGATCGGCGGCAACGACGCCGGCCTGATGGACGTGCTCGGGCGGTGCGCGCTGGAGAGCGCCAAGCACGCGGTGGCCTCGGCGCTGACCGGGTCACCCGCGGCCTCCGGGGCGACCGCCGGAGCGCCCTGCCAGGAGTACTACACCGCCGCGGACGGCACCGACCAGGTCGGGCGCCGGATCGAGGCGACCGGCCCGAAGGTGACCGAGGCGGTCGCGGCGATCCGGCAGCGGGCCCCGCGGGCCACCGTGCTGGTCGTCGGGTACCCGGCGCTGCTGCCGGCCGATCCGGCGGCCTGCACGGCCACCCTCGGGTCCGGCGTGGCGCCGGGCGACCTGGCCTTCCTCGGCCGCGAGCAGCAGCGGCTCAACGCGGTGCTGCGGCAGGCCGCGGAGGGCGCCGGGGCCCGCTTCGTGGACACCTACGCGCCGTCGGCCGGCCACGACATGTGCGCCGGCGAGGCCGAGCGCTGGGTCGAGCCGCCGATGCCGGCGCCCGGGCTGGCCGCGCTGCACCCCAACACGGCGGGGGAGGCGGGGATGGCCGCGGCCGTGCTGGCGGCGGCCACCGCCTCCTGACGCCCGCTCAGCCCACCCGGGCCGGGTGGACGGCGATCCGTACCGCCGGATCGTCCAGGCACTCCCCGGTCAGCAGGTCGAAGCGCTGCTTGAGGAGCGGCGAGGCGACGTACACCCGGCCGTCGGCGGTGGCCCCGAGCAGCCCCCGGGAGAGCACGTACGCGCCGGTGAACGGGTCGCGGTTGGCGACCGCGTACACGGTGTCCCGGCTGTCCCGGAAGACGGCGGCCTGCCGGCCGTCCGGCAGCAGTACGGCGACTCCGCGGCCGGGGACGAGCCGGTGCAGGTCGCAGACCGGGGCCCAGCTCCGGCCGGCCAGCACCTCGATCCGCCCGCCGGTGCCGCTGCCGCTACCAGTACGAGTGTCGAGCGCGGTGCCGGTCAACGTGAGGCCTCCAGGACGGGGGTGCGGCGGGCGAGGGCGGCGAGCAGCTCGTCCTCCGTGGTGAGCACGGTCAGGTCGGGCTTGAGCTGGTCGCGTTCGGGGGTGAAGCGGATGCTCGGGTCGGGCACCCCGGGCGCGTTGACGAAGGAGACGAACCGGGCCGCGCGCTGCGGGTCGGCCAGGGTGGCGGCCCACTCGTCCTCGTAGCCGGTCACGTGCCGGGCCATCAGGGCCTCCAGGTCGGCCGCGATGCCCAGGCTGTCCTCCACCACCACGGCCCGGACGTGGTCGAGCCCGCCCTCGATCCGCTCCAGCCAGGCGGAGGTCCGCTCCAGCCGGTCGGCGGTGCGGATGTAGAACATCAGGAAGCGGTCGGTGAGCCGGATCAGCTGCTCGTCGTCCAGGTCCTGGGCGAGCAGGTCGGCGTGCCGGGGGGTGGCGCCGCCGTTGCCGCCGACGTAGAGGTTCCAGCCGTTGGAGGTGGCGATCACCCCGAAGTCCTTGCCCCGGGCCTCCGCGCACTCCCGGGCGCAGCCGGAGACCGCCGACTTGAGCTTGTGCGGGCTGCGCAGGCCGCGGTAGCGCAGCTCCAGCCGGATCGCCATGGCGACCGAGTCCTGCACGCCGTAGCGGCACCAGGTGGAGCCGACGCAGGACTTCACCGTGCGCAGCGACTTGCCGTAGGCGTGGCCGGACTCGAAGCCGGCCGCCACCAGCCGGTGCCAGATCAGCGGCAGCTGGTCCACCCGGGCGCCGAACAGGTCGATCCGCTGACCGCCGGTGATCTTGGTGTAGAGCCCGAAGTCGCGGGCCACCTCGCCGATCACGATCAGCTTCTCCGGGGTGATCTCGCCGCCCGGGATCCGCGGCACCACCGAGTACGAGCCGTTGCGCTGGAGGTTGGCCAGGAAGTGGTCGTTGGTGTCCTGGAGCGCGCCCTGCTCGTCGTCCAGGATGTGCCCGGAGACCGCCGCCAGTTCGGGCGCCAGCGAGGCGAGCACCGAGGCCACGGTCGGCTTGCACACCTCGCAGCCCTCGCCGCCCAGCCGGCCGTGCTCGGCGAGCAGCCGGCGGTGGGTGCCGATCCGCTTGACCCGGACGATCTCGTACAGCTCCGCGCGGGTCTGCCCGAAGCAGGGGCACAGGCCGCGGTCGACCTCGACTCCGGCGGCCGCCAGCTCCTCGTCCACCACCGTGCCCAGCAGCTTGACGCAGGACCCGCAGCCGCTGCCGGCCTTGGTGCACGCCTTGACCTCGGGGACGCTGCCGCAGCCGTGCTCGGTCACGGCCGCCCGCACCGCGCCCTTGGTGACGTTGTGGCAGTTGCAGACCATGGCCTGGTCGGGCAGCGCCGCGCTGCCCAGCCGGACGGGCGCCGCCCCCAGGCCCGCCGGCAGCACCAGGGACTCGGCGGGCACCGGCAGCGGGTCGCCCGTCCCGGCCAGCGGGCGCAGCGTGGCGTAGGACTCCGCGTCGCCGACCAGGATGCCGCCGAGCAGCGCGCCCTCGGGGGTGACCACGAGCTTGCGGTAGAGGCCGGCGCGGGCGTCGGAGTACACCACCTCCAGCGCGCCGGGGGTGGTGGCGAAGGCGTCGCCGAAGCTGGCCACGTCGACCCCGAGCAGCTTCAGCTTGGTCGACAGGTCGGCCCCGGTGAACGGCTGCACGGCCTGCCGGGCCAGCTGCTGGGCGACCGTGCGGGCCATCTCGTAGCCGGGCGCGACCAGGCCGTAGACCCGGCCGTCCGCGGCCAGCGCGCACTCGCCGATGGCGAAGACGTCCGGGTCCGAGGTGCGGCACAGCTCGTCCACGGCGATCCCGCCGCGCTCGCCGACCGCGAGGCCGCACTCCCGGGCCAGCGCGTCGCGCGGGCGCACACCGGCCGAGAAGACCACCAGGCCGGTGTCCAGCCGGCTGCCGTCGGTGAAGGCCATCCCGGTCGCCCGGCCCCCGGAGACCTCGACGGCCGTGGTGCCGACCCCGGTGTGCACCACCACCCCCATCCCCTCGACGGTGCGCCGCAGCGCAGCGCCGCCGCCCTCGTCCACCTGGACGGGCATCAGCCGCGGGGCGAACTCCACCACGTGGGTCTCCAGCCCGAGGCCGCGCAGCGCACCGGCCGCCTCCAGCCCGAGCAGCCCGCCGCCGACCACCGCGCCGACCGTCCGCCCGGCCGCGTACGCCTCGATGGCCTGCAGGTCCTCGATGGTCCGGTAGACGAAGCAGCCCTCGGCGTCCCGGCCCGGCACCGGCGGTACGAACGGGTACGAGCCGGTGGCCAGCACCAGCGTGTCGTAGCGCAGCCGGTGCCCGGCGGCGGTGGTGACGGTCCGGGCGGCCCGGTCGACAGCGGTGACCGGCGAGGACAGGTGCACCTGGTAGCCGTGCCGGTCGGTGAACCCCTCCTCGGCGAGCAGCAGCTGCTCGGGCGTGCGGCCGGCGAAGTACGAGCTGAGGGCGACCCGGTCGTAGGCCGGCCTCGGCTCCTCGGCGAGCACGACGACCCGGTAGCGGTCGGCGGCGCCGGTCTCGGCCAGGGCCTCCAGGAAACGGTGGCCGACCATGCCGTACCCGACCAGGACCAGCGTGGGCTTGGGGGTGGTCATAGGGGAGTCCCTCCGGTGGTGGTGCTCCGGGCGGTCCGGGCGGTGGAGCAGTGCAGCGAGCATCCGCGCCGGGTGTTACCCGGCCGGGGCCGGTCTGTTTCGCGAGCGGAACTTCGCCCTCAGTGCCCGCGCGGGCCGGCTGTGAGCCCACCTGGTGGCCCGGCTCATCGCCGCCCGGCCGGTGCTGTGAGATCCGGGAAACCGGTCGTGACGGGAGGGCAACGGCGGCGAAACGGCCGTCCTCGAAGCTGGCTGCCATGACCCTCGCCCCGCTCGCCCAGCTCGCCCCGCCCGGCCCGCGCCGCCGCTCCCGGTGCACGCCCGCCGCCCGCCGGCCCGCCCTGGTGCTGGTCGCCCACGGCTCCCGGGACCGGACCGCGGCCGCCGAGGTCGGCCGGCTGGCGGCGATGGTGGCCGCGGCCCGCCCGGAGCTCGACGTCCGCCAGGCCCACCTCGGGCTGAACGCCCCGCTGCTGCCCGAAGTGCTGGCCGGCCTCGCCGGCCCGGCCGTGCTGGTGCCGCTGCTGCTCGGCCGCGGCCACCACGTCAACGTCGACCTGCCCGCCGCGCTGGCCGCGGCCTCGCACCTCGACGGCGTGGTGGCGCCCCCGCTCGGCCCCGATCCGCTGCTCGCCGACCTGCTCGCGCACCGCCTGGCGCAGGCCGGGGTCGGGCCCGGGGCCGGCCCGGTGGTGCTGGCCGCGGCCGGCTCCCGGGACGGGCGGGCGGCGCTGGACACCGAGGCGCAGGCCGCGCTGCTCGCCGCCCGGCTGGGGGTCCCGGTGCGGCCGGGGTACGTGACCGGCGCCGGACCGCGGGTGGCCGAGACGGCGGCCCGGCTGGCCCGCGAGCACGGCGGCCCGGTGGCGGTGGCGGCCTACTTCACGGCGCCGGGGGAGTTCGCCCGGATCGCGGCCGACGCCTGGGACGGCCCGGCCGCCGCCCCGCTCGGCGCCCACCCGCTGCTGGTCCGCCTGGTGCTGGCCCGCTGGACGGCCGCCGCCCGGCTGTCCGCCGCCCGCTGACGGCCCGGCAGGCCCGGCGCCCGCCGCCCCGGCCGGCCCCGACCGTTCACCGCCCGCACGCCGGCCCGAAAGCGCGGCGCACCGGCACGATGTCCGGGGGCGGGCGTACGGTGACAGTCATATGGACGACACCGCACCGCACCGCACCGCCCCGTACGACCCGCAGGCCGAGGCCCGTTGGGTGCCCGAACCGGACAAGCGACCCGGCCGCACCGCCTTCCAGCGCGACCGCGCCCGGGTGCTGCACTCCGCGGCGCTGCGCCGGCTGGCCGGCACCACCCAGGTCGTCGCCCCGATGCGGGCCGACTTCTCCCGGACCAGACTGACCCACTCGCTGGAGTGCGCGCAGGTCGGCCGCGAGCTCGGCGCGGCGCTCGGCTGCGACCCGGACCTGGTGGAGGCGGGCTGCCTGGCCCACGACATCGGCCACCCGCCGTTCGGGCACACCGGCGAGGAGGCGCTCGACCAGGCCGCGCAGGCCTGCGGCGGTTTCGAGGGCAACGCCCAGTCGCTGCGGATCCTCACCCGGCTGGAGCCCAAGCGGTTCGCCCCGTTCGACGAGGCCCCGGCCCGGCTCGCCCCCTGGCCCGGCCGCAGCGTCGGCCTCAACCTCAGCCGGGCCGCGCTGGACGCCGCCACCAAGTACCCGTGGGCGCGCGGCGGCCACCCCACCGACCCGGCCTCCACCAAGTACGGCGTCTACGCCGACGACCTGCCGGTCTTCCGCTGGCTGCGGACCGGCGCCCCCGAGGGCCGCAAGTGCTTCGAGGCGACGGTGATGGACTGGTCGGACGACGTCGCCTACTCCACCCACGACGTCGAGGACGGCCTGCAGGCCGGCCACATCGACCCGGCAGCGCTGCACTCCGCCGAGGAGCGCGCCGAACTGTTCGAGATCGCCGGGCGGTACGCCCCCGAGGCGTCCTCCACCGAGCTGGCCGAGGCGCTGGACCGCCTCCAGGCGCAGGAGTGGTGGCCCCGCACCTACGACGGCTCGGCCCGAGCCCGGGCCGGGCTCAAGGACCTCACCAGCCAGCTGATCGGCCGCTTCTGCCAGGCCGCCGAGCAGGCCACCCGGGCCCGCTACGGCCCCGGCCCGCTCACCCGGTACGCGGCCGAGCTGGTCGTGCCCTCCGACGTCCGGCAGGAGTGCGCGGTGCTCAAGGCGGTCGCCGTCCGCTACGTGATGCAGCGCGACGAGCAGGCGCAGCTGCGCACCCGCCAGCGGATCGTGATCGCCGAGCTGGCCGAGGCGCTGAACCGCAGCGCGCCGTACGGTCTGGACCCGGTCTTCGCCGCCCTGCACGAGGAGGCCGAGGACGACTGCGCCGCGCTGCGCGCGGTGGTCGACCAGATCGCCACCCTGACCGACGCCTCGGCCTTCGCCCTGCACCGGCGGCTGGTGGAGAAGGTGCCCGACTGATCGGGCGCCCGCTCCCGCCCCGGCCCGGACCCGGCCCCGCGGGTGCGTAAACTTCCAGGGTGGCCGGTCGGATCAGGGACGAAGACGTGCAGGCGGTGCGCAACGCGCTGCCCATCGACGCGGTCGTCGGCGACTACGTCCAGCTGACCAGCGGGGGCGGGGCCCAGCTCAAGGGCGTCTGCCCGTTCCACGACGAGAAGTCCGCCTCCTTCTACGTCCACCCGGGCAAGGGCGTCTACCACTGCTTCGGCTGCGGCGAGAGCGGCGACACCATCTCGTTCCTGATGAAGATCGAGCACTGCTCGTTCGCCGAGGCCGTGGAGCGGATGGCCGCCCAGGCCGGCATCACCCTGCGGTACGAGGAGGGCGGCTACTCGCCCCGCCACCAGCAGGGCGAGCGGACCAGGCTGGTCGAGGCGCACAAGGTGGCCTCCGCCTGGTTCCAGGAGCAGCTGGGCTCGCCGGAGGCCGAGATCGGCCGCCGCTTCCTGGCCGAGCGGGGCTTCGACGAGGCCGCCGCCCAGCACTTCGGGGTCGGCTACGCGCCGGCGGGCTGGGAGCACCTGGTGCGCTACCTGCGCGGCAAGGGCTTCAGCGACAAGGAGATCCTGCTCGGCGGCCTCGCCTCGCAGGGCCAGCGCGGCGGCCTGATCGACCGCTTCCGCGGCCGGCTGGTCTGGCCGATCCGGGACTCCGGCGGCGAGGTGGTCGGCTTCGGCGCCCGCCGGCTGCGCGAGGACGACACCGGCCCCAAGTACCTGAACACCCCCGAGACGCCGCTCTACAAGAAGTCCCAGGTGCTCTACGGCATCGACCTGGCCCGCAAGGAGATCGCCAAGTCCGGCCGGGCGGTGGTGGTCGAGGGCTACACCGACGTGATGGCCTGTCACCTCGCCGGGGTCACCACCGCAGTCGCCACCTGCGGCACCGCGTTCGGCGAGGACCACGTCAAGATCATCCGCCGGCTGCTGATGGACACCTCCGCCTACCGCGGCGAGACCGTCTTCACCTTCGACGGCGACGCGGCCGGCCAGAAGGCCGCCCTGCGCGCCTTCGAGGACGACCAGAAGTTCGCCGCGCGCACCTCCATCGCGATCACCCCCGGCGGCATGGACCCGTGCGACCTGCGGCTGGCCAAGGGCGACGAGGCCGTCCGCGAGCTGATCGAGCACCCCGTCCCGCTGTTCGAGTTCGCGCTGCGCTCGGCGGTCGCCCGGCACCGGGTGGACAGCGCCGAGGGCCGGGCGGCCGCCCTGGAGGAGGCCGCCGGGATCATCGTGCGGATCAAGGACCGGTCGATCCAGCACGAGTACGCCGTCCAGCTGGCCGGCATGCTGGGCATCCTGGACGAGCAGTTCGTGGTCCGCCGGATCGGCCAGCTCGCCCGCTGGCAGCGCGACAACCAGCAGAACGGCCAGCGCCCCGCCCGCCGGCCCGATCCGGCGCAGTCCGCGCAGCCCGCCCCGGCCCCGCGCCCGGCCCTGCGGCTGAACCCGCGCGACCCGGCCCAGTTCGTCGAGCGCGAGCTGCTCAAGCTCGCCCTCCAGCACCCCGAGCTGGTCAGCCCGGCCTTCGACCAGTACGGCGAGGACGAGTTCCCGACCCCGCCGTACGCCGCCGTCCGCCGCGCCATCGGCCAGGCCGGCGGAGCCGCGTACGGGGCGGCGCTGCCCGACTTCACCGCCACCGTCCGCGAGACCTGCCCGGACGACCAGGTCCGCGGCCTGGTCACCGAGCTCACCGTCGAGCCGATCCGCTCCCGCCGCAAGGCCGACGAGATCTACGCCGGCGAGTTCCTGGTGAAGCTGCGCCTGCAGGCCGTCGACCGCCGGATCAACGAGGCCCGGGCCCACCTCCAGCGGCTCGGCAGCCGCGCCACCCCCGAGGAACTGCACGCGGTGCAGAGCGAGTTGTGGGCCCTCCAGCAGTACGCCCAGCAGCTGCGCTCACGCGGCGCCGCCGCCCTCTGACCGCTCCCGCACCCCGGCCGCGCGGCGCCCGCCCGCACTCCGTCGCCCGCCACGGGTGGCGTACGGCGCCGCGCTGGGTATCCCACTCCTGTGGTGCGGCGCCTCCCCCCAGCGCCGCCACGGCCCTGGAGGGATGCCCGTGGAGCTCGCCGCCGTCCGCCCGCCCCTGGCCACCGCGCCCGGGCCCGCCGCCGGGCCGAGGGTGCCGGCCCAGCCCGGCCCGCCGGCCGCCGAGGAGTTCGGCCCGCCGGGGCAGCTGCCCGCCGGGCCGGCGCTTGAGGCCCCCGCGTTCGAGGAGCCCGCGCTTGAGGCCCCCGCGTTCGAGGAGGCGCCCGACGAGCCCCGGACCGCCGCCGACCGGCTGGACGAGGGCACCGGCCCCGCCGCCGACCTGCTCCGCCAGTACCTGCGCGAGATCGGCCGGGTCCGCCTGCTCACCGCCGTCGAGGAGGTCGAGCTGGCCCGCCAGATCGAGGCCGGCCTGTTCGCCGAGGAGGCGCTCGACCGGGCCGCCGACGGGCCCGCCCTCGCCGACGAGCTGGACCGGCTGGTGGTGCTCGGCCGGATGGCCAAGCGCCGGCTGATCGAGGCCAACCTCCGGCTGGTGGTCTCGGTCGCCAAGCGCTACGTCGGCCGCGGGCTGACCCTGCTCGACCTGATCCAGGAGGGCAACGTCGGCCTGATCCGCGCGGTCGAGAAGTTCGACTACACCCGCGGCTACAAGTTCTCGACCTACGCCACCTGGTGGATCCGGCAGGCGATGAGCCGGGCGCTGGCCGACCAGGCCCGCACCATCCGGGTGCCGGTCCACGTCGTCGAACTGATCAACCGGGTGCTGCGGGTGCAGCGGGCCATGATCCAGGAGTGCGGCCACGAGCCGACCGCCGCCGAGGTCGGCCAGGCCCTCCAGCTCCCGCCGGAGCGGGTCCGCGAGGTGCTCCGGCTGGCCCAGGAGCCGGTCTCGCTGCACACCCCGGTCGGCGCCGAGGAGGACGTGGCGCTCGGCGACCTGATCGAGGACGCGGACGCCGCCTCCCCGGTGGAGAGCGCCGCCTTCCTGCTGCTGCGCCAGCACCTGGAGGCGGTGCTGGACACCCTCGGCGAGCGCGAACGGCAGATCGTCCAGCTCCGCTACGGGCTGGACGACGGCCTGCCCCGGACCTTGGAGGAGATCGGCCGGCTGTTCGGCGTCACCCGGGAGCGGATCCGCCAGATCGAGGCGAAGACGCTGGCCAAGCTGCGCGCGCACGCCTGCGCCGACCAGCTCCGCGGCTACCTCGACTGACCCCGCCCGGTGGCGGCGCCGCTCAGTGGTGGAAGGCCGACCGCGCCTCGACCCCCAGGGTGCGCAGCGGCGCCGGCTGGTTGCGCAGCTCGGGCATCAGCCGGGTGAGGTCGCCGAGCAGTAGGTCCGCCAGGTCGCGGGAGAAGCCGTTGCGGCAGACCACCCGCAGCACCGACAGGTCGGTCCGCTCGTCCGGGAAGGTGTACGCGGGCACCTGCCAGCCCCGCTCGCTCAGCCGGCGGGAGACGTCGAACACGTCGTAGTAGTCCTCGCCGGCCGTGGTGAAGGCGAACACCGGCAGCTGGTCGCCCCTGGTCAGCAACCGGAAGCCGAGCTTCTCGATCTCGCCGGACAGGTAGGTGGCGACGTCCCGGCAGGCCTGCTGGACCATCCGGAAGCCGTCCCGGCCCAGCCGCAGGAAGGCGTAGTACTGGGCGACCACCTCGGCGCCGGGCCGGGAGAAGTTGAGCGCGAAGGTCGGCATGTCGCCGCCGAGGTAGTTGACCTTGAAGACCAGCTCCTCCGGCAGCGCCTCCTTGTCGCGCCACAGCGCCCAGCCGACGCCCGGGTAGACCAGGCCGAACTTGTGCCCGGAGGTGTTGATCGAGGCCACCCGGGGCAGCCGGAAGTCCCAGGCCAGCTCCGGGTCCAGGAAGGGCGCCACCATGCCGCCGGAGGCGCCGTCCACGTGCACCGGGATGTCCAGGCCGGTGCGCTCCTGGAGGTCGTCCAGCGCCGCGCAGATCTCCGCGATCGGCTCGTAGGAGCCGTCGAAGGTGGAGCCGAGGATGCCGACCACGCCGATGGTGTCCTCGTCGCAGTGGGCGAGGGCCTGCTCGGCGTCCAGGTGGTAGCGCTCGCCGGACATCGGCACCAGCCGCGGCTCGACCTCCCAGAAGTTGCAGAACTTGTCCCAGCACACCTGGACGTTGATGCCCATCACCAGGTTCGGCCGCACGCCGGCCGCGTAGCGGTCCGGGTTGCGCCGCATCCAGCGCCGCTTGAGCGCCAGCCCGGCCAGCATGCAGGCCTCGCTGGAGCCGGTGGTCGAGCAGCCGACCGCGCTGTCCGGGTCGGGTGCGTGCCACAGGTCGGCCAGGATCGCCACGCAGCGCCGCTCCAGCTCGGCGGTCTGCGGGTACTCGTCCTTGTCGATCATGTTCTTGTCGCGGCACTCGCCCATCAGCCGGTCCGCGTACTCGTCCATCTGGGTGGTCACGAAGGTGGCCAGGTTGAGCTTGGCGTTGCCGTCGAGCATCAGCTCGTCGTGGATCAGCTGGTACGCCACCGGTGGCATCACCGGGCCGTCCGCCAGCCGGTGCACGGGTGGTGCCACGCCCATCGAACCGAGCGGGTCGATCAGGCCGTGCAGCGGACTGACCGACAGCCGCCGCTCGCTGCCGTCACCTTGGTGGAGTGCCATCGGGATCCCTTTCGCCGACCGGGACCTCCCACGCTGCCACCGCCGGGCGGGCGCCGCACGTCCGGCGCCCGCGCCCGGGGGAGCGGTCTCAGTCCTTGGCCTCCGGGTGCACCTGGTCGCGCACCGCGGCGTACTGCTGGCGCACCGCGCCGCCGACGGCCAGGTCGTGCTCCTGGTCGGGGGCGAGCGTGGTCACCTCGGGCAGCTCCCAGTGCGGCGGCTCCGGGGTGCCGGCCAGCGCCCAGGCGGCCTGCCGGGCGACGCCCCGGGCCGCGTGGTCGCCCGGAGGCGGTATCACCACGGGCACGCCGAAGACCAGCGGGGCGATCTCCCGGACGGCGCCGAGCCGCCCGGCCGCGCCGAGCAGGAAGATCCGGCGCACCGCGACCCCGTGCGAGCGCAGCACGTCGACCGCGTCCGCGATGTTGCAGAGCATGCCCTCGACCGCGGCCCGGGCGAAGTGCTGCGGGGCCATCGACTCCATCCGCAGCCCGGTCAGCGTCCCGGCGGCGTGCGGCAGCTTGGGGGTGCGCTCGCCGTCCAGGTAGGGCAGCAGCACCAGCCCGTACGCGCCGGGGGAGGACTGCAGGGCCAGGTCGCTCAGGCCCTCCAGGTCGGTGCCGAGCACGGTGGCGGTGGAACGCAGCACCTGGGCCGCGTTGAGGGTGCCGACCATCGGCAGGTGGCGCCCGGTGGCGTCGGCGAAGGAGGAGATCAGGCCGGTCGGGTCGACCACCGCCCGGTCGTGCACCGCGAAGATGGTGCCGTTGCCGCCGAGCGAGACCACCGCGTCGCCGATGCCGAGCCCGAGCCCGAGCGCGGCGGCCATGTTGTCCCCGGTGCCGGCCGAGATCAGCAGGCCCTCCGGGGTGTGCCCGGCGGGCTCGGCCGGGCCGAGCACGTCCGGCACCCGCAGCTCGTGGCCGATCGCCAGCTTGATCAGGTCCTGCCGGTACTCGCCGGTGATCGGCGACCAGTACCCGGTGCCGGAGGCGTCACCGCGGTCGGTGGTGCGCCGCTTGGGGCTGCCGAGCAGCTGCGAGACCAGCCAGTCGTGCGGCAGCAGCACCTCGGCGATCCGCTTGGCCGAGGCCGGTTCGAACTCGGCCAGCCAGCGCAGCTTGGCGATGGTGTACGTGGGCGCGGGCACCGCCGCGATCGCCTCCACCCACGGCCCGGCGCCGCCGAGCGCGTCCAGCAGCGCGGCGGCGGCGCCGGCCGAGCGGGGGTCGTTCCACAGCAGGGCCGGGCGGACCAGCACCCCGCCCGCGTCCAGCCCGATCAGCCCGTGCTGCTGCGCGCAGACGCCGATCGCCCGGACCCCCTCCAGCAGGCCGCCGGCGGCCGCGTCGCCGAGCGAGTGCAGCCAGGTCTGCGGGTCGACCTCGGTGGTGCGGGCATCGACACCGTCGGGCAGCGGATGGGGCGCCTTCCCGGTGCGCAGGACGGCGCCGGTGTCGGAGTCGCACGCGACGATCCTGGTGCGAGTGGTGGAGCTGTCGATGCCCGCGACGATGGCCATACCGAGATCATGCCGCAGCGGGCGGCCACGGTGCTGCCGCCCGTGGCAAGTGTTGCCCACTCGGTACGGGATCCGGCCAGGGCCGGGTCACGGCCGGAAGGTGCCCCAGCTGTCGTCCGCCGACTGCCGCCGGGCGAAGTACGGCACCCGGTCGGTGACCGAGTCGGGGAGCTTCTCGCCGACCCGGTCGGCCACCGCGCCGGCGGCCCGCCCGGCCACCGCGCCCGCCTGCTGCTTGGCCTTGCCGGCGGCGTCCTGCACCTTGGGGTTCTGGGAGAACTGTCGGGCCGCGCCGGCCAGCTGCTCGTACCGCTGCCGGCCGGCTCGGGCGCCCAGGACGTATCCGACCCCGACGCCCACGATCAACGTCAGTTTCCACATGCTCGGCTCCACCCTTCGTCGCGGTCTTTGCCGCATTGCCCTACCCGGCGTCCCGGGTGGCCAACCACCCGGCCGGTGGCGGGCCCGGTCCGGCCGCCCCGCCGACCACCAGCATCCCCGCCGGGCCGCCGGGGCGCGCGCGGGGCGCGCCGACCGGGCCGCCCCCGGCGGCACGGGTCGGGGTACGGCCGGGGGCCGGCGGAAAGCGATTGGCGGAACACCCCCCTGAGTGCGCTAATGTATGTCCCGCAGCGAGCGCCGAAGGCCCGGAGGGATCCGGGGCGGAAGCAAGATCGATCCCCCATAGCTCAATTGGCAGAGCAGCCGACTGTTAATCGGCAGGTTATTGGTTCGAGTCCAATTGGGGGAGCCAGGACGGTCCCTCGAGGTCCGTCCCGCTGTGCGATCCCCCATAGCTCAATTGGCAGAGCAGCCGACTGTTAATCGGCAGGTTATTGGTTCGAGTCCAATTGGGGGAGCTTCGCCTCCACGGAGACGATCGGTGCAGAGCGAGGGCCCCCCGGCCGACCGGGGGGCTTTCGTGTTTCCCGGGCCGGGCCGCGGGCCTGACGGTCAGTCGGCGGCCCGGTGGTAGAGGTTGGCCACCCGCTGGTCGAAGGCGACGCTGTAGGAGATCGCGTCGGTGTCCCCGCCCTCCTGGTAGCCGCCGATCACGCCGATCAGCTCGCCCGCGGCGGTGAGCCAGGGGCTCCCGCTGGTGCCGACGGTGTAGCCGGAGCAGGCGAAGCGCTCCTGGGTGGCGCTCTGCGCGGTGGTCCGGGCGGAGCAGGTGACCGGCGCGCCGCTGCCGTGCGGGTAGCCGGTGACCGTGACCGGGAGGTCGAAGCCGAGACCGAAGCCGGGCCGGTACGCGCCGAGCCGGTCCTGGATCCGCAGGCCGTCCACCTCGTCCACGGTGAGGAAGGCCACGTCGTAGTCCGGGTCCTCGCTCGCGACCCAGCGCGGGTCCACGGTGACCGTGTCGACCGGCCAGACGCCGTAGGGCGCGCGGCCCTCCCGGTAGCCGGGGGCGAACACCAGGTCGTCGAAGCTGCCGCGCTCGGCGCTCTGCACGCAGTGGGCCGCGGTGACCAGCAGGTTCCGCCGGGGGCTGTCGACCACGCTCGCGGTGCACATCCGGGGGCCGGTCAGCTCGCCCAGCAGGAGCACCCCGATCCGTCCGTCGGTGGCCTCGACCGGCACGGTACGGGCGGCCGGCCCGGGGGCGGCGCGGGTGGCCGGGTCGGGGTCCGAGCCGCAGCCGGTGGCGAGCTGCGCGGCCAGCAGCAGGGTGGCCGGGAGCAGCGCCCGCCGCAGCGTCCGATCCGTCCGGCCCATCCCGCTCCCCGTGCTCCCGTGCCGTGCCGGTCCGCCCGCCGGCGGTCCCGGGAGCAAGATCTACCAGCCGGGGCTGCCGGTCCGCCAGGCGGGTGGTGGAGCCCGGCCCGTGGGGGCGCAACCCGGTTGCGCCCCCGGCGCGCACCGCAGGTGATCGACCGGCTATGCTGCCGGGGACGGCCCTGAGGGGCCGTCTGCTGCTGGGGCCGCCGACGTGTCGGAGCGCCAGCCGGTCGAATCGGGGGCGGTAGCTCAGCCGGTTAGAGCAGGGGACTCATAATCCCTTGGTCGTGGGTTCGAGTCCCACCCGCCCCACCTTCACCACCTGCCGCCGGGCCGGCCGGGAGCCCCGCCGGCCCTGGGACGGGCCGCGGACGGCCTGATCGTCTACCGGCGACTGTAGAGCAGGGCCGAGGGCCCGAGCGCCGCGCCACGCCGTGATTCACCCGGCGGGCCCACCGTCCGCAGCCGATGGCCGGGTGGGGAAACCGGCCACCCTTGTGGCTGATTGTCCGGATATCGGGTGCTGTGCACGCTTGGACGTGTCCGTCCTCGCCGACCCCGAAGGGGTGTCCATGGCTGCCCGTGGCCCGCGTCCGTCCGTCCGCTCCCTGGCCGCCTCGGTGGTCGTGCTCGCCGCGCTCCCGCTGGCCCTCTTCGGGCCGGTGCCGGCCGCTGCCGGGGCCGAGCGGGGCCCGGGCCGCAGCCTGCGGGCCGATCAGGAGCTGGGCGCCGTGTTCGAGTTGGAGCCCGGCCGGTCGATCCGTTCGGCCCGCGCGATGCTGCTGATGCAGAGCGACGGCGACCTGGTGATCTACGACGAGTTCGGGCGGGTCCGCTGGTCCACCGGCACCGCCGGCCGGGGTCGGACGGCGCGGTTCCAGCAGGACGGCAACTTCGTGGTGTACTCGGGCGCCGGCCGGGCCGAGTGGTCCTCGGGCACGTACGGCCACCCGGGGGCCCGGCTGGTCGTGCAGGACGACGGCAACGTGGTGATCTACGACCAGGGGCAGCCGGTCTGGGCCACCGGCACCGAGCACTGAGCTCCGAGCACCGAGCACTGAGCACCGAACGCTGAGCGCGTCGCGGACCTTCGTATGCTGGCCGGATGCTCCCCGCCGCCGCGCTGCCCACCCCGCTGACCGTGCTGGACGAGCCGGGTCTGGCCCGGCTCGGGATGCGGCTGCTGGTCAAGCGGGACGACCTGGCGCACCCGACCGTCCCCGGCAACAAGTGGCGCAAGCTGGCGCCCAATCTGGACCGGGCGGTGGCCGAGGGCCGGCGCGGGCTGCTGACGTACGGCGGGGCGTACTCGACGCACGTCCGGGCGGTGGCGGCCGCCGCGCGGGCTCTGGGGCTGGCGAGCGTCGGGGTGATCCGGGGCGAGGAGCTGGCCGGGGCGCCGCGGAACTGGTCGCTGCGGGCGGCCGAGGAGGCCGGGATGGTGCTGGAGTTCGTCCCGCGCTCCGCGTACCGGGAGCTGGTGGCCGGCGGCGGGCAGGAGCGGGACGGCTTCCTGGTGCTGCCGGAGGGCGGGTCGAACGCGCTCGCGGTGCGCGGGGCCGCGGTGGTCGCGCGGGAGCTGGCCGCGCAGCTGCCTGACCTGGGGGAGCGGGACGTGGTGTGCTGCCCGGTCGGCACCGGCGGCACGCTCGCCGGGATCGCGGCCGGACTGCCGCCGGACGCGCGGGCGCTCGGGGTGGCGGTGCTGCGCGGCGAGGGCTACCTGGAACGCGAGGTGACGGGGCTGCACCGGGCCGCGTACGGGCGGGAGTTCGGCAACTGGCGGATCGAGCACGGCCACCACGGGGGCGGGTACGGCAAGGTGCCGGCCGCCCTGGAGGAGTTCGCCGCCGGGTTCGAGCGCCGGCACGGGGTGCCGGTGGAGCGCCGGTACGTGGCCAAGGCGCTGTCCGCGGTGCACGCCCTGGCGGCGGCGGGTGGCCTCGCCGCCGGTTCCAGGGTCACCGTGGTGGTCACCGGGCTCCCCGACCCGGCCGGCGGCCTCAGCCGAAGCTGAGGTCCGAGCAGAGGTCGCTGTCGGCCGGGCGGGTGTTCTCGGTGATGCCGGTCGGGATGCCGGAGGGCAGTGCGGTGGGCGTCCCGGCGGCCGGGTCGGAGGTCCGGGCGGCCGCGTAGTCCCGGCCGAGGGTGAGGGTCAGGCCCTCGCCGGCCGGGTCGGCCTGCACCTCGGCGCCCGGGAACAGCTGGGCGAGCCGGGTGGCCGCCTCCTGCTGGCCCTGCGCGTAGCCGATCAGGGTGGTGCGGCGGATCGCCGTGTCCGGGCCGACGGTGACCTTCAGGTAGCCCTTGGCCCGGAGGTCCGTGGCGGCCTGGCCGCCGAGCCCGCTGGCCCGGGAGGCGTTGTGCACGGTGACCGGGAGGTCCCCGGTGGCCGGCACGGACGGCGAGGGCGAATCCGAGGGCGACGCGGCGGCCGAGGCGGGGTCGCCGGTGGCCGGGTCGGCGGCGGACTGGCCGGTCAGCGTCCGGTCCTGCCGCAGCAGCCCCCACAGCGCGTCCACGTCGGGGTGCACCAGGGCGACCCGGTCGCCCTGGTAGCGCCAGGGGACGGTGACGAAGGAGATGTTCGACAGGTCGATGTTCTGCAGCGTCTGGGCGAAGTCGGCCAGCTTGATCGCCGAGCCGAGCTCCGGGTCGACGGTGAGCGACTTGGTGGCGGCGTCGGCCAGCGGCAGCAGCGTGGTGGGATTGAAGCCCTGGCTGCGGATCTTCTTGATCAGGGAGGAGAGGAAGGCCTGCTGGCGCTTGACCCGGCCGATGTCGGAGCCGTCCCCGAAGCCGTGCCGGGCCCGCACGTAGTCCAGCGCCTGCTGGCCCTGGACGGTCTGCAGCCCCTTGGTCAGGTGGATGCCGTAGGAGTCGACGTTGTTGGGCACGCAGACGTCGACGCCGTGCACCGCGTCCGTCATCGCGGCGAAGCCCTTGAAGTCCACCACGACCGTGTGGTCGACCCGCAGCCCGGTCAGCGCCTCGACGGTGTTCTGGGTGCAGGCGGGGTTGCCCTGCGGGTACTCGCCGACGGTGAAGGCCGAGTTGAACATCTGGTTGTTCCGCGACGGTGACCAGCTGCCGCTGGGCAGCTTGCACGCGGGGACGGTGACCAGGGTGTCCCGGGGTATCGAGACGCCGACGGCGTGCTTGTGGTCCGCGTACACGTGCAGCAGGATCGCGGTGTCGGAGTGGCCCACGCCCTCCTCGCCGCCGCCGAGGTCGCCGTTGCCGTCCTGGCGGGTGTCGGAGCCGAGCAGCAGGATGTTGACCGGGCGGCCGCCGCCGCTGGCGGTGGGGCCGGCCGGCGGCCGGCTGGTGGCGATGCCGTCGGCCGAGAAGGTGCTGATGTTGTGGTCGAGGCGCTGGTAGAACCAGGCGCCGACGCCGGCGGTGCCGACCACGAGGACGGCGGCGGTGGCTCCCAGCCCGCGGGCTATTCGGGCGCGGGTGCTCCGGGCGGGCCGGCTCTTGGGGTCGGTCATCGGGTCAGCGCTCTCTGCAAGGTGTGGCGGACGCCACCGGTACACGTACGGTCCTGTGGGATAGACGGCCCGGGAACGCGTCCGGTTACACCTTCGGCTCGATCTTCTTCCCCCGCCGCGGGCTCAGCTGCCGGTGTCGGCTCCCTCGACCATCCGGCGCAGCAGGTCGCGCAGCTGGCGGCGCTCGTCCTCGGCCAGGGCGGCCAGCGGCTCGCGGGCGAAGTTCAGCGATTCGCGCAGCTCGTCGGTGGCCAGGCCGCCGGCCTCGGTGGCGGCCACCAGCTTGACCCGGCGGTCCAGCGGGTCGGCCTCCCGGGTCACGAAACCGCGGGATTCCAGCCGGTCCACGATGCCGGTGATGTTGGAGGGCTCGCAGGCCAGCGTCTGGGCGATGTGCCGCATCGGCATCGGGCCGCGCCGCAGCAGGCCGAGTACCTTGGCCTGGGCCCCGGTGAGCGAGCGGGCGGCGGCGGCCTCCTCGTACTCGCGGTGGAAGAGCGCGACCAGGCTCGCCATGAGGTCGACGACCTCGCGGGTGATCGCGTCGGCGGGCGGCTGCTGCTTCTCCATGGACACCACTCTAACTGAACATTTGACAACGTGAACCTTTTATCCGCACGATTGCTTTAGTTGGTCAACCTTTCAGGCGGGCATCGATCCCGGATCACGCCCCGAACCACGCAAGGAGCACGGACATGGCAGAGCAGGCGACGCCCACCACCGGTCGCGAGTGGCACCTGGCGGCCCGCCCCCAGGGCTGGCCGACCCCCGCCGACTTCGCCCTGGTCGAGGCACCGGTCCAGCAGCCGGGCCCGGGGCAGATCCTGGTCCGCAACGCCTTCCTCTCGGTCGACCCCTACATGCGCGGCCGGATGAACGACGTGAAGTCCTACGTCCCGCCGTTCAAGCTCGGCGAGGCGATGGACGGCGGCGCGGTCGGCTACGTGGTCGCCTCCGGGGCCGAGGGCTTCGAGGTCGGCGACGCGGTGCTGCACGGGCTCGGCTGGCGCGAGTACGCGACCCTGGACGCCGCCCGCGCGGTGAAGGTGGACGCGCAGCTCGCCCCGCTCTCGTACTACCTCGGCGTGCTCGGGATGCCCGGCCTGACCGCCTACGCCGGCCTGCTGGAGGTCGCCTCCTTCCGCGAGGGCGACACCGTCTTCGTCTCCGGCGCGGCCGGCGCGGTCGGTTCGCTGGTCGGCCAGATCGCCCGGCTCAAGGGCGCGAAGCGGGTCATCGGCTCGGCCGGCTCCGCCGAGAAGGTCGCGCACCTGGTCGACGGCTACGGCTTCGACGCCGCCTTCAACTACAAGGACGGCCCGGTCCTGGAGCAGCTCGCCGCGGCGGCGCCGGACGGCATCGACGTCTACTTCGACAACGTCGGCGGCGAGCACCTGGAGGCGGCGATCTCCGTCCTCACCCCGCACGGCCGGGCGACCCTGTGCGGCGCGATCGCCCAGTACAACGACGAGGGCGCGCCGGTCGGCCCGCGCAACCTCGCCCTGGTGATCGGCAAGCGGCTGCGGCTGCAGGGCATGCTGGTCGGCGACCACGCCGCGCTCCAGCCGCAGTTCGTCGCCGAGCTGGCCGGCTGGCTGAAGGACGGCTCGCTGAGCTACGACGAGACCGTGGTCGAGGGCGTGGAGAACACCGCCGACGCCTTCATCGGCATGCTCCGCGGTGCCAACACCGGCAAGATGGTCGTCAAGCTCTGACCGGAGCACCCCCGCCGCTCGCACGGCCCCGCCGATCGCACCGCCCCGCCCCGCCCGCCCCACCGGCGCGCGGGGCGGTTCGGGTACGGGCGCTCGCCGCCGCCGCACCCGGGTGATCCGACGGACCGTCATCCGTCCCGCCCCGTCCGCCGATAGCGTGGCCGGGCAGGCCCCGGCCGGCCGATAGGTCCGTTCGGGGGAGAGATCCCGGGGAGGGGTGGACCTCCCCGGGGATCCGACTAACATTGGGTGAAAGCTTGTCCGTTTTGCTCAATTTGATGACCTAATGTCGAATAAGTTGAGCTTCACGGGGGTAGACGGTACCTACCGGCGGTGGGCACGAGGCAGCTGGGGAAGGCGACCCTCGTCCACAGCCTGGAGGTCCCGGTGACGACACGTGGAGTCCTGTACATCCACTCCGCGCCCCGCGCGCTGTGCCCGCACGTCGAGTGGGCGGTCGCGGGCGTGCTCGGTGTGCGCGTCAGCCTCGACTGGATCCGGCAGCCCGCCGCGCCCGGTCACTGGCGGGCCGAGCTGTCCTGGCAGGGCGAGCCCGGCACCGCCTCCCGGCTGGCCTCCGCCCTGCGCGGCTGGCAGCTGATCCGCTACGAGGTCACCAGCGAGCCCTGCGCCACGGCCGAGGGCGAGCGCTACAGCAGCACGCCCAGCCTCGGCATCTTCCACGCCGTCACCGGCCTGCACGGCGACATCCTGATCCCGGAGGACCGGCTGCGCGCCGTCCTGCTGCGCTCGCGCAACGAGGGCGGCGACCTGGAGGCCGAGCTCGCCCGACTGCTCGGCAAGCCCTGGGACGACGAGCTCGAGCCCTTCCGCTACGCCGGCGAGGGCGCGCCGGTGCGCTGGCTGCACCAGGTGGTCTGAGCGCCGGACGGCGAACGGCCGGGGCCCCGCCCGCGAGGTGATCGCGGGCGGGGCCCCGGCCGTGGGGCGCGGCAGGCTCAGACGGTGCGGAAGGCCAGCACCACGTTGTGGCCGCCGAAGCCGAACGAGTTGTTGAGCGCGGCGACCTGACCGGCGGGCAGCTTGCGGGGCTCGCCGGTGACGATGTCCGCGTCGATGTCGTCGTCCAGCTGCTCGACGTTGACGGTCGGCGGGGCCAGGCGGTGGTGCAGGGCCAGCACGGTCGCCACGGTCTCGATGCCGCCGGCGCCGCCCAGCAGGTGACCGGTCATGGACTTGGTCGCGGAGATCGCGACGTGGTCCAGGTGCTCGCCGAGCTCCTTGCGGAGCGCCTTGATCTCGGCGGTGTCGCCCTGCGGGGTGGAGGTGGCGTGCGCGTTGACGTGCACGACCTCGGCCTTGTCCAGCTCGTTGCGCTCGAACAGGTCGGCGATCGCACGGGCCACACCGGCGCCGGTGGGCTCCGGCTGGGCGATGTGGTGGGCGTCCGAGGACAGGCCCTGGCCGACGGCCTCGCAGTAGATCCGGGCGCCGCGGGCGGCGGCGTGCTCCGCCGACTCCAGCACGACCACGCCGGCGCCCTCGCCGAGCACGAAGCCGTCCCGGCCCTTGTCGTACGGGCGGGAGGCGTGCTCGGGGTCGTCGTTGTTCTTGGACATCGCCATCATGTTGGAGAAGGCGACGATCGGCAGCGGGTGGATCGCCGCCTCGGTGCCGCCGGCCACCACGACGTCGGCGCGGCCGGAGCGGATCATCTCGATCGCGTAGCCGATCGCCTCGGCGCCGGAGGCGCAGGCGGAGACGGGGGTGTGCACGCCGGCGCGCGCGCCGACCTCCAGGCCGACGTTGGCGGCCGGGGAGTTGGGCATCAGCATCGGCACGGTGTGCGGGGAGACCTTGCGCACGCCCTGCTGCTTGAGCACGTCGTACTGGTCCAGCAGGGTGGTGACGCCGCCGATGCCGGAGGCGATCACGGTGCCCAGGCGCTCGGGGGCGAGCTTGGAGGAAAGATCGGTGGCGGGGGTCTCGTAGCCCGCGTCGGCCCAGGCCTCGCGCGCGGCGATCAGCGCGAACTGCGCGGAGCGGTCCAGCTTGCGGGCCAGCGGGCGGGGCAGGATCTCGCCCGGCTCCACGGCGGCGCGGGCGGCGATCCGCACCGGCAGGTCCGCAGCCCACTCCTCGGTCAGTGCGGCGACCCCGGAACGGCCGGCGAGCAGGCCCTCCCAGAACGAGGCGGCGTCGCCGCCCAGCGGCGTGAAGGCGCCGATACCCGTGACGACCACGGTGCGGTTTTCAGCGGTCACTGGTTTCTTCTTCTCTCACGTTGTTCAGGGGAGGGGCGTGCTGCGGGGGAGGGGATGGGTGGCCGGGGTGCACGGGGCACCCCGGCCGGTCAGCCATGGGTCAGCTGTTGGCGATGATGAAGTCCACCGCGTCGCCGACGGTCTTGAGGTTCTTGACCTCGTCGTCCGGGATCTTCGCGCCGAAGCGCTCCTCGGCAGCCACGACGACCTCGACCATGGACAGCGAGTCGACGTCCAGGTCGTCGGTGAAGGACTTGTCGAGCTCGACGTCCTCGGCCGGGATGCCGGCGATCTCGTTGACGATCTCCGCGAGACCGGCCAGAACCTCGTCCTTGGTAGCCATAGTGGCTGCTCCTCTTCGGTGTTGACTGCGAGCGGCCCGGCGGACCGTCGCGTGCTTGTGGTGGCGTGTTGCCTAGGGGAGGGTAACGACTGCGGCCGCGTAGACCAGACCCGCCCCGAACCCGATGATCAGTGCCAGGTCGCCGCTCTTCGCCGCACCGCTCTCCAGCATGCGTTCCATCGCCAGCGGGATGGAGGCGGCCGAAGTGTTGCCGGTCTCGACGATGTCCCGGGCGACGGGCACCGAATCGGGAAGCTTGAGCGCCTTGATCATGGCGTCGGTGATCCGCATGTTGGCCTGGTGCGGGATGAACGCGCCGAGCTGGTCGGCGCTGATCCCGGCCGCGTCCAGCGCCTGCTGCGCGACCTTGGCCATCTCCCAGACCGCCCAGCGGAAGACGGTCTGACCCTCCATCCGCAGGGCCGGCCACTTCATCGCCTCGCCGGGGCCGTTGACGGCGTCCTCCTTGGCGAAGGCGGTGTCCCAGGCCTGGGTCTGCGAGATGACGTCGCGCTGCGCGCCGTCCGAACCCCAGATCACCTTGCCGATGCCGGGGACGTCGGCCGGGCCGACCACCGCCGCGCCGGCGCCGTCGCCGAAGATGAAGGCGGTCGAACGGTCCGAGGTGTCGGTCAGGTCGCTGAGCCGCTCCACGCCGATCACCAGCACGTACTCGGCGCTGCCACCGCGCACCATGCCGTCGGCCAGGCTCAGGCCGTAGCCGAAGCCGGCGCAGGCGGCCGAGATGTCGAAGGCCGGGGCGGTGCCGCAGCCGAGCCGGTCGGCGATCTCGGTGGCGATGGCCGGGGTCTGCTTGAGGTGCGAGACGGTCGCGACGATGACGCCGCCGATCTGCTCGGGCGCGATGCCGGCCTGGGCGATCGCCTTGCCGGCCGCCTGCACCGACATCTCGGCGACGGTCTCCTCCGGACCGGCCCAGCGGCGCTCGGCGATGCCGCTGCGGGAGCGGATCCACTCGTCCGAGGACTCGATCCAGTCGAGCACCTCGGCGTTGGGGATCACCCGGACCGGACGGTAGCCGCCGACCCCGTGGATGCGCGCGTACTGCGCACCGGTGGCGGGCTTGATCTGCGGGCTGGTCATGCGTCGTTCTCCTGACCGCCGTGCTCCGCGACGAGCTCACGGGCCTTGTCGAGGTCGGCGGGGGTCTTCAGGGCCAGCGTCGCGACACCCTTGACGTTGCGCTTGACCAGGTTGGTGAGGGTCCCGGCCGGGGACAGCTCGATCACGGCCGTCGCGCCCAGCTGCTGCAGGGTCTCCATGCACAGGTCCCAGCGCACCGGGTTGGAGACCTGGGCCACCAGCCGGGCCAGTACCTCGGCGCCGGAGCCGACGACCTCGCCGTCCTTGTTGGAGACGTAGGCCACCAGCGGGTCGGCGGTGGTCAGGGTCGGCGCCAGCTTGGCCAGCCGCTCGACCCCGGGGGCCATGTGCTCGGTGTGGAAGGCGCCGGCCACCTTCAGCGGGATGAGCCGGGCGCCGGCCGGCGGGTCGGCCTTGAGCGCCGCCAGCTGCTCCAGCGTGCCGGCGGCCACCAGCTGGCCACCACCGTTGTTGTTGGCCGGGGTCACCCCGTGCTCGGCGAACTTCGCGGCCACCACCTCGGGGTCGCCGCCGAGCACGGCGGCCATCCCGGTCGCGGTCCGGGCGGCGGCGTCGGCCATGCCGAGGCTGCGCTCACGGACGAAGGTCAGCGCGTCCTCGGGGGTCAGCACCCCGGCCAGCGCCGCGGCGGTGATCTCGCCGACGCTGTGGCCGGCCAGCGCGCCCACCAGCTCGCTCGGCGCGGGCCCGTCGGCGAACAGCTCGCCCGCGGTCAGCAGACCGGCGGCGACCAGCAGCGGCTGAGCCACCGCGGTGTCCTTGATCTCCTCCTCGGAGGCCTCGGTGCCGCAGTGCACCAGGTCGAGGCCGACCACCGAGGACCACTGCCGCAGCCGGTCGGCGGCGCCGTCCAGTTCAAGCCAGGGGTTGAGGAAGCCGGGAGTCTGGGCACCCTGTCCAGGGGCGACGATTACGAGCACGGTTCAACCCTCTCTCGCCGGACGCCCGGGGGCGGGTAGGCGACGGTAACGAAGAAAAGCACGTCGGCTTGTGGAGTCTCCACAGTGCCCCTCAGCCCTGCTCGGCCGCCGTACCGAGGCGACCGAGCGCCAGGGCGATCCGCAGGGTGAAGGCCGAACGTACGTCGGACGGAGCATAGCCGGTGACGTCGGTCACACGACGCAGCCGGTAGCGCACGGTGTTGGGGTGGACGAAGAGCATCCGGGCGGCGCCCTCCAGCGAGGAGGCCTGCTCCAGGTACACGCTCAGGGTCTCCAGCAGGGCCGAGCCGGCCTCCTCCAGCGGTGTGTAGATCTCCTCCACCAGCTGGTGCCGGGCCACCTCGTCCCCGGCCAGCGCCCGCTCGGGCAGCAGGTCGTCGGCGAGCACCGGGCGGGGGGCGTCCGGCCAGGCGGCGCAGGCCCGCAGGCCGGCGGCGGCCGCGTGCGCGGAGCGGGTCGCGGAGAGCAGGTCGCCGACGGTCGGGCCGACCACCACCGGGCCGGGGGCGAACTGGCCGATCAGCGCCCGGGCCGCGTGCACCGGCTCCTTGTCGCCGCCGACCACCACCACCAGCCGCCGGCCCAGCACCCCGGTCAGCACGTGCAGTTTGGCGTACCGGGCGGCCCGCCGGATCGCCTCCACCACCAGCTCGCTGTCGCCGTCCGGCGCGCTGCCCATCACCACCCGGACCTGCTTCGGCTGGCCCCAGCCGAGCGCCGCCGCCCGCGACAGCACGCCCTCGTCGGCGTCGCCGGACAGCAGCGAGTTGACGACCAGTGCCTCCAGCCGGGCGTCCCAGGCGCCGCGCGCCTCGGCGGCCTGGGCGTAGACCTGCGCGGTGGCGAAGGCGATCTCCCGGGCGTACACCAGCACGGATTCGCGCATCCCGGCCTCGTCGCCCGGGGCGGCCACCTCCTCGATGGCCTCCTCCATCACCTCGATGGTGGTGCGGATCAGCTCCACGGTCTGCCGCAGGGTGATCGCCCTGGTCAGCTCGCGCGGCGCGGTGCCGAACACGTCGGTGCTGATCGCCTGCGGCGCCTCGGGGTGGCGGTACCACTCGGTGAAGGCCGCGATGCCGGCCTGCGCCACCAGGCCGATCCAGGACCGGTGCTCCGGCGGCATCCGCCGGTACCAGGCGAGCTGGTCGTCCATCCGGGCGATCGCGGCGGTGGCGAGCTTGCCGGCGGACTTCTCCAGCCGCTTGAGGGTCGCGACGCGCAACTCCGCCCGCTCGGCGGCGAGCTTGCGCTCCTGCGCGGTCAGCCGCCCGGTCCGGCCGGTGGCCGGCGGCTTGGCGGCGGCAGCTGGACGGGCGGGTACCGCCTTCTTGGCGGCGGACTTCTTGTCGGGACTCGCTGAAGCGGCTGGCACAGGAACAAGACTGCCTCACCGGAGGACATGCTCGTGCACACCCCCGCCCGAACCACCGGGTGGGGCAGGTCACACCGGTTACCGTAGGCACCGTGACCGACACCCGAGAGCGCCCCCGCGCCGACCAGCGCCGGGCTCCCGAACGCTACCTCTCCACCCCCGCCGCGGGCATCGAGACCCGGCACGCCTTCTCCTTCTCCGGGCACTACGACCCGCGCAACACCCACTTCGGCGCGCTGCTCGCCTGCAACGAGGAGACCCTCGCCCCCGGCGCCGGGTACGAGCCGCACCGGCACCGCGACACCGAGCTGTTGACCTGGGTGGTCTCCGGCGCCCTCGCCCACCGGGACGACGACGGGCACGCTGGCGTGGTCCGCCCGGGCATGCTCCAGCACCTGAGCGCCGGCCGCGGCGTGACGCACACCGAGCGCAACGTCGGCGGCGCCGCCGAGCCGGTCCGTTTCGTCCAGTTCTGGCTGCAGCCCGACGAGTTCGACGCCCCGCCGGCGTACGGGCTGCGCCGGGTGGCGCCCGAACCGGGCGGGCTGACCCTGCTCGCCGCCGGCAGCGGCCGGCCGGCCGGGCCGGACGTGCTGCGGCTGCGGCGCGGCGACGCGGCGCTGCACCTGGTCACCGCCGGCCCTTGGCAGCCGCTGCCCGAGCTGCCGGCCGCGCCGTACCGCTACGCGCACCTGACGGCGGGTTCGGTCGGCTACCGCACGGTGCCCGGACCGCAGGGCGGCGGCCGCTCGCTGGAGCCCGGCGACAGCGTCCGGATCACCGGCGGGGCGTTCGCCGACCCGGTGGCCGGGCCGGACGGCGCCGAGCTGCTGCTGCTGGAGATGCACGGCTCGCTGCTGCTGGGCTGAGCCCGCCGGGCCCGGTGGTGGCAGCCGGCCCGCCCCGGTCAGCCGCGCAGTTCGGCCAGCACCGCGTCGGTGAACGGCGGCCACACCTCGGCGGCCCACGGCCCGAAGTCACGGTCCGTCAGGGCGACGCAGGCCACGCCGGCCGCCGGGTCGACCCACAGGAAGGTGCCGGACTGGCCGAAGTGGCCGAAGGTGGCGGGCGAGCTGGTGGTGCCGGTCCAGTGCGGGCTCTTGTCGCCGCGGATCTCGAAGCCGAGCCCCCAGTCGTTCGGGCGGCGGTGGCCGAAGCCCGGGAGCACGCCGCTGGTGCCGGGGAAGGCGACCGCGCGGGTGGCGGTCCGCACCGTGGACGGGTCGAGCAGTCGCGGCGCCTGCAGCTCGGCCGCGAACAGCGCGAGGTCGGCCGCCGTGGACAGGCCGCCCGCGCCGGCCGGCGAGCGGTGCGCGGTGTTGATCAGCGTGGACCGCATGCCGAGCGGCTCGAACACGGCCTGGGCCGCGTACGTCCCGAACTCGATCCCGGCGGCCTCGGACAGGGTCCGCGCCAGCACGTCGAAGCCCGCGTTGGAGTAGAGCCGCCGCTCGCCGGGCGGGGCCATCACCCGGTGCTCGTCGAAGGCCAGCCCGGAGGTGTGCGCCAGCAGGTGGCGGACGGTGGAGCCCTCGGGCCCGGCCGGGTCGTCCAGCTCGAAGACGCCCTCCTCGACCGCGACCAGCACCGCGTACGAGGTGAGCAGCTTGGTCACCGATGCCAGCGGGAACAGGTGCTGCTGCGGTCCGTGGCCGCCCAGCACCGCGCCGTCCTTGGCCCGCACCACCGCGACCGCCGCGTTCGGCGCCGGCCAGTCCTCGATCATCCGCAAGCTCTGCATGGCCCGAACTCTAGCCACCCGGGGCCGTCGTGCGCGTGGCAGGCTTGCTTGGAGTGCACTCCAACTCAGTAGCTTCGTAGCCGTCGCCGATCACCGGGGGTCACCCATGGCAATGCTCGCACCGATCTCGATCGACCCGCGCGGCTGCGGGGAGGCGTACAACCGGCCCAGCCAGGACCCGGACCGCACCCCGCGGCACGCGATCGGCGAGGTCGCCGCGGCCAGCGGCCTCAGCGCGCACACCCTGCGCTGGTACGAGCGGATCGGCCTGCTCGAACCGGTCGACCGCTCCTACTCGGGCCAGCGCCGCTACAGCGACGCGGACCTCTCCCGGCTCGCCTTCCTCGGCCGGCTGCGGCTGACCGGGATGCCGGTCGCCGACATGCTCCGGTACGTGGAGCTGGTCCGGGCCGGCGACCACACCTACGACGACCGGCGCGAGCTGCTGGTCGAGCACCGCGCCGAGGTCCGGCAGCGGCTGGCCGACCTGCACGCGACCCTCGCGGTCCTCGACTACAAGATCGACCTGTACTCACGCCTCCCCGACGCCGGGGAGCAGAAGGAGAGCGCATGACGACCCTCCCCACCACCGCGCTCGGCAGCACCGGACCCGTCGTCGGGATCCAGGGCCTGGGCTGCATGGGCATGAGCGAGTTCTACGGACCGACCGACACCACCGAGGCGCTCGCCACCCTGGACGCCGCGCTGGAAGCGGGCGTCACCCTCTTCGACACCGCCGACGTGTACGGCTCCGGGCACAACGAGGAGCTGATCGGCCCGTTCGTCCGGGCCAATCGCGACCGGGTGGTGCTGGCGACCAAGTTCGCCATCGAGCGCCGCGCCGACGACCCGACCTACCGCGGGGTGCGCAACGACCCCGCCTACATCCGGACCGCCGTCGAGGCCTCGCTGCGCCGGCTCGGCATCGAGGCGATCGACCTCTACTACATGCACCGCCGCGACCCCGCCGTGCCGCTGGCCGAGTCGGTCGGTGCGATGGCCGAGCTGGTCCGGGCCGGCAAGGTCCGCCACCTGGGCCTGTCCGAGGTGACCGGCGACGAGCTGCGCGAGGCGTACGCGGTGCACCCGATCGCCGCGCTGCAGTCGGAGTGGTCGGTGTTCTCCCGGGACGTGGAGCGCACCGCGGTGCCGGCCGCGGCCGAGCTCGGGGTGGCCTTCGTGCCGTACTCGCCGCTCGGACGGGGCTTCCTGACCGGGGCCTTCAGCGCGGCCGAGCAGCTCAGCGAGGGCGACTTCCGGCGCAGCCACCCGCAGTTCAGCGGCGCCAACGCGGAGCACAACGCGCGGCTGGTGGCGCCGATCCAGAAGATCGCCGCCGAGCGCGGCGTCACCGCGGCCCAGGTCGCCCTGGCCTGGGTGCACCAGCGGGCCGAGGTGCACGGCCTGACCGTGGTGCCGATCCCGGGCACCCGCAAGCGCTCCCGGCTGGCGGAGAACACCGCCGCCGCGACGCTGCGGCTGACCGCCACCGAGCTGGTGGAGCTGGAGCCGATCTCGGCCGAGGTGACCGGCAACCGGTACGCCGACATGACCTTCACCTCGGCGGGCCGCGAGTAACCGGACGACCGGGGCGGGGGCGGTGACACCGCCCCCGCCCCGACCCGCGCCCGTCCGCGGGGCCTCAGACCTGGCGGCCCATCCAGCCCGCGAGCCTGGTGTACGCGTCCGCGTCGGCCGGCACCGGCCGGACCGGGCCGAACGGCAGGTCGCCGCCGCGCGGTTCGGCGGGCAGCGCCTGCTCGGCGACCGTCAGCGCGAGGAGCGCCAGCTCCTCGTCGAGCTCGGCCGCCGGGTCCACCACCTGCGCGATGTCCCAGGTGTGGGTGACGGCCTCCATCACGTAGCCGCCCAGCGCGAACCGGCCGGGCATGACGCCCCACGGCACCGAGGCCGGGCGGTCCAGCCTCCCGTCCTCGGCCCAGGCCCTGGCGGCGCGGGCCCGGGCCCGGTCGAGTGCCGCCGCCCACCCGGCGTCCTCGATCTCGCCGGTGGTGGCCGGCACGTCCAGGCTGAGACCGCCCTCCCCGACGTAGGAGATCCGGTGCACGCCGCCCACGGTGTGGCCGAGCAGCGCGCGCAGGTCGTACTCGGTGCACGGAGTGGGCCGCTCCAGCTGCTCCGGGGTGATGCGGGCGACCAGCTCGCCGAGCTGGTCGAGGGCGCGCAGGTAGATCGGGCGGGGGTCGAACGAGGCGTCCATCAGGGATGCTCCTTGCCGTACGGATGCGGTCTGCGGTCCGTACTGTCCCGGCAATACCTGACATCCTGTGTCAGGTTTTAGGCTGGCTTCCGTGAAGGCCGACCGACTGCTCTCGATCATGCTGCTGCTCCAGACCCGCGGCCGGGTGCCGGCCGGCGAGCTGGCCGAGCGGCTGGAGGTCTCCGTCCGCACCGTCTACCGCGACGTGGAGGCGCTGTCCGCCGCCGGGGTGCCGGTCTGGGCGGAGCGCGGGCGGCACGGCGGGATCGCCCTGCTGCCGGGCTACCGCACCGACGTCACCGGGCTGACCGCCGACGAGGCGAGGGCGCTGTTCGTACTGGCCGCCGCCGGGGCGCACGACGCGCTGGGCCTGGGCGCGGCGATCTCCACCGCGCTGCGCAAGGTGATGGCCGCGCTGCCCGCCCCGCACCGGCCGGCGGCCGAGCGGACCAGCGAACGGATCCTGGTCGACCCGGAGCGCTGGCTGCGCGGCGGCCCCGCCGCCCCGGTCGAACTCGGCGAACTGCAGCGCGCGGTCTTCGCCGACCTGCGGCTGGAGCTGGTCTACCGGCACAGCGGCGCGGCCCGGCCGAGCGCGTACACGGTCGACCCTTACGGGCTGGTGAGCAAGGCGGGGGTCTGGTACCTGGTGGCGGACCTGGACGGCGGGCCGCGGCTGTTCCGGGCCGACCGGGTGCGCTCGGCCCGGGTCGCCCAGGAGCCGGTCCGGCGGCGGCCGGGGGTCGGCCTGCCGGAGGTCTGGGCGGTGCTGCGCGAGCGGGTCGAGGGCCTGCCGGACGAGGTCACGGTGGTGGCCCGGGTGCGGCGCAGCCGGCTGGAGATGTTCACCCGGATCCACGCGAGCCTGCTGGCGGCGCCGCCGTCCGGGACGGACCCGGAGTGGGCCGAGGTCCGGCTCGGCCTGCGGGCGGTGGCGGCGGCCCGGATGCTGCTGGCCTTCGGCGCCGACGTGGAGGTGCTCGACCCGCCGCAGGCGCGGACGGAACTGGCCCGGGCGGCGGCCGAGGTCACCCGGCTCTACGGGGCGGGGCCGGCGGGTGCGCCGGCGTAGGCCCTCAGGCCACGGTCGGCGGGTGGCTGACGCTGTCGTAGTGCCCGAGCGCGATGGCGCCGAAGTTGTGCAGGCTGGCGGTGCCGGGGGAGAAGTATCCGTTGTGGCCGGCCGCGCCGGTCGAGGAGACCTCTATCGCGCCGAACCCCGTGCTGGTCGGGTCGGCGCCGTGGCCGAGGCCGCCCACCTCCAGGTACGGGACGTTGCCGATCCAGTCCGTGCGGTTGCGGGTGGCCCAGACCTCGACCCCGTGGCCGAGTTCGGCGGCGGACGCCACGCCCATCCCGGGGCTGCCGAAGACCACCAGGTCGGCCGGGGTGCCCTGGTCGATCGAGGGGGCGGCGGTGCCGCAGACCACCGAGCCGTAGGAGTGGCAGAACAGCGCGGGGGCCCGGTCCGGGTGGCTGGTCATCCGCAGGCCGTCCAGCAGGCGCAGCAGCCGGGGCGCGCCGACCTCGGCGAGCCGGGAGGTGACGGCGTCGGGGCCGAGGCCGGACGGGGTGACGTAGCCGGTCCAGGCGATCACCGCGGTCCGGGTGCCGGGGGACTGCCGCTGCTCCTCGGCGAGCAGGGCGCGGGCCATCCCGGCGGGGGAGCGCAGCGGTTCGACGGCCTGGTCGAAGTGGCCGAGGTCGGCGTCCGAGCCGGGGACCAGCACGGCCACCCGCTGGGCGGTCGCGAGGTCGCCGTAGACCTCGCTGACCAGGCCGCGGCCGCGCGGGTCGAAGGCGAGGATCTGCCGGCCGTCGGAGAGCAGGTGGCCGGAGTCGTCGGCGCGGGCGGCGGACAGCGCGCGGGTGGCGGCGTCCAGGCGGTGGTCCTCGGCGCGGGCCCGGGCGCGGTCGCGTTCGGCCGCGATGGCGATCCGGTTGGCGTGGTAGCGCAGGGCGAGCGGGGCGCCGTCCAGGTTGCCGACCACCAGCGGGTAGGCGGCGGCGAGGCGCTCGGTGTCGGCGGGGCTCAGCGAGGCGAAGAACGCGGCGACCGAGGCGGCCGGGGCGGTCGCGGGGTCGGGGAGGTCGCGGCCGAGCGAGTGGTCGGAGACCCAGGCGGCGCTGCCGGCGGGCGGGGTGGCGATGGCCACCTGCTCGTTCGCGGCCGCTGCCTGCGCGGCGGCCGCGCCGGCGTCGACCAGGACCGCGCAGCCCGCGAAGGCGCCTATCAGAATGCGCTTGACACGCCTGCGCTGCATGGCGTCAACTCCCTCGGGGCCGGTGACCGTCACAGCGGGCCGGGCCCGATGGTGCTACGACTGCCAACTACTCGTCAGCCAGCGTAGAGGGAAGCGGTAGCCGAAGCCGGTCTTCAAACTGTGTTCTGGCTCACATTCGCTCGTGCGGGTGGCGGAAACCGACCGGATCCGACCGGTTCAGGTCCGGTCCACCTGGGCGTGCAGCCGCTTGGGCGCGACGCCGCGCCACGCGTCGGTGAGCAGCTCGCGCAGCTCCTCCCGGCCGACCCCGGCGAGGGCCACCAGCACCCAGCCGTGCCGGCCGACGTACGGGGCGAAGGAGTAGACCTCCGGCGCGGCGGCCAGCAGCTCGGCCTGCTCCTCCTTGGTCGCCTTCACACAGACGTTCCCCGACTCCGGGCGCCCCATCGCGAAGATCTTCCGGCCGACCCGCAGGGTGACCTGCTCCCAGGTCGGCTCCTCGTGCGCCTCCGGCAGGGCCAGGGCCATCTTCCGGAACTGATCGAACGTCACCATCCGGCCAGCGTAGTGCGGGGGGCCGACATCCGGCCGCGAGCGCCGCCGCCCCGCTCGCCCGGCGTGCGCGGCGGCGGTCACAGCACGCCCAGCGCGTAGACCGTGAAGGCCGCCGCCCCGGCGCCCGCCGCCGCCCGCCACAGCCGGGACGGCCACGGGCCGTCGAACCGCCGGGCGTGCCGCCCGATCGCCACCAGCACCAGCGCGAACACCGGCAGCCAGGCCAGCCGGGCGAGCACCCAGCCGAGCGAGCCCGGCTCCGTGGTCAGCCCCGGCACCGCCGCCAGCGCGGAGGCCGGCAGCGCCACCGCGAACATCGCGGTCTGGTGCCAGCAGAAGATCGTCATCGCCGACAGGTTGACCAGCACCACCGGCAGCCACAGCACCGGACGGCGCAGCAGCCGGGCCAGCCGCCCGCGCAGCAGGATCGCCGCGCCGCACTGGGTCGCGGCCAGTGCCAGCACCAGCAGCGACGGCGGGTGCGAGTTGGTCCGGGCCGCGCCCGGCACCCCGACCATGCTGGCCGGGTAGTGGAACACCGCCAGCAGCACCGCGAACAGCGCCGCCCCGCCGAGCAGCAGCAGCCGGCCGCCGGCCCGCCCGATCCTGCCCTGCGCCCAGCCGACCCCGAGCTGGTAGGCGAACAGCCAGCCGGGCAGCAGGTTGACCAGCGCCAGCCAGGACGGCACCGAGCCGGCCCACGGCCCGTACCGCAGCAGGTCGACCACGGCGACCGTGCCCAGCAGCGGGGCCGCCGCCCACCCGCCGAGCCGCCGGCCGGCCGCCACGCAGTACGGGGTCAGCGCGGTCAGCACCAGGTAGATCCCGATGTACCAGAGCGGCTGGACCACCAGCACCGCCCCGGTCCGTACCGTGCCCTCCGGCACCCCGGCCAGCCGCAGCACCGGGATCAGCACCGCCCACACGGCGGCCACCCCGAGCACCGGACGCAGCAGGCGCACCGCCCGGCCGCGCAGCCAGCCGGCCGTGCCGGTGCCGCGCTCCCGGGCCCGGGCCAGCGACTTCGCCGCCGCGTGGCCGCCGACCAGGAAGAACAGCCCGAGCAGCTGGAGCACCCAGCTGAGCGGGGCGAGGAAGCCGAGCGCGCCGAGCGGGCTGGCGTTGTGCAGCACGCCGTCGCCGGCGGAGCGGGTGAAGCCGCCGAGCAGCCAGTGCCCGGTGGGGACGGCCAGCAGGGCGAGGGCGCGCAGCCCGTCCAGGGCGCGGTCCCGGCCGGCGGGGGTGCGGGCGTCCACGGTGGCGGCGGCCCGGCGCAGCAGGTCGGATCGCAGCAGGTCAGATCGCATCGCGGCACTCCTGACCGGCGCCGGTGCAGGTGACGGCGGCCGGGTCGCCGGCGGCGAGCGCGGCGAAGTTGGCGAGCGAGGCGGTGCCGGGGGCGAAGTAGCCGGTGTGGCCGTGCGAGCCGGCCGAGGAGAGCACCCGGGCGCCGAAGGCCGGGTCGGTCGGGTCGGTGCCGTGGCCGAGGCCGAGCACCGAGACGTGCGGCACGTCGCCGATCCAGTCGGCCGCGTTGCGCTCGGCGGCCCAGACCGGGACCCGCAGGTCGGCGGCGCGGCCGGTGCCCATCCCGGGCGAGCCGAGCACCACCACGCCGAGCGCCTGGTCCGGGCCGAGGCCGGCGCGGGCGCAGACCACCGAGCCGTAGCTGTGGCAGAAGACGGTGGCGGCGCCGCGCTGCGCGGCGAGGCCGGTGAGGAAGCGGGCCAGCCGCCGGCCGCCGGCCACCGCTAGGTCCTCGGTGACGGCGTCCAGGCCCAGCCCGACCGGGGTGGTGTAGCCGGTCCAGGCGACCACGGCGACCTGCTCGCCGGTGGCGGCGCGCAGGGCCCGGGCCATCCCGGCGGGGGTGCCGCCCGGGTCGCCGGCCCGGTCGAAGCTCATCAGGTCGATGTCGGAGCCGGGCACCACCACGGCGGTGCGCGGGGCCAGGGTCAGGTCGCCGAACACCTCGGCGACCTGGCCGCGGCCGCGCGGGTCGAAGGCGAGGATCTGCCGGCCGGCCAGCGAGGCGTACCGCTCGGCGCGGGCCCGGGCGGCGGCCCGGGCGCTGCCGCCGAGCCGCTCGTCCCCGGCGGCGGCCAGTTCCGCGCTCCGCTCCTCGGCCAGGGCCAGCGCGTTGGCCCGGTACCGCAGCTCGACCGGCGCACCGTCCAGGTTGCCGACCACCAGCGGGTGCCGGACGGCCAGCGCCTCGCGCCCGGCCGGGGTGAGGCCGGCCAGGAAGGCGGCCACCTCGGCGGGCGTGGCGGTCGCCGGGTCGGGCAGCGCCACGCCGAGCACGGTGTCGGCCCGCCAGGCGGCGGTGCCCGGCGGCGGCCCGGTGACCGCGACCTGGCCCGCGGCCGCGGTCGCGGCACCCGTACCCAGCACCGCGGCCGCGGCCAGCACGGTGGCCACCAGGGTGCGCCCGAATCGCTGCATCTCGTTCTCCCTCTCGTCCGTGAACGTGAGGAAGCTAGGTGGACGGCGGCCCGGCGCACGTCACTCCGCGGAGCCAACTGCCGTGTGGCACCGCGGTATTAGCGGCAGGCCCCCGGGTCGGGCCGGGGGGTATCCCCCCGCTCCGCTCACCGGCCGGGCGTCACCAGGCCCGACTCGTACGCCAGCACCACGGCCTGGGCGCGGTCGCGCAGGTCGAGCTTGGCCAGCACCCGGCCGATGTGGGTCTTCACGGTCTGCTCGGCCACCACCAGGCGCTCGGCGATCTCCTGGTTGGACAGGCCGCGGGCGATCAGCTCCAGCACCTCGGTCTCCCGCGGGGTGAGCCCGTTGAGCCGCAGCGCCGGGTCACGGCGCCGGGCCGGGCGGGTGCGGGCGAAGTCCTCGATCAGCCGGCGGGTGACGGACGGGGCGAGCAGCGCGTCGCCGGCCGCGACCACCCGGACGGCCGCGATCAGGTCGGCCGGCGGGGCGTCCTTGAGCAGGAAGCCGCTGGCCCCGGCGCGCAGCGCCTCGTACACGTAGTCGTCCAGGTCGAAGGTGGTGAGCATGAGGACCTTGGGGCGGTGGGTCACGCCCGGCGGCGGGGTGAGCAGCCGGCGGGTGGCCTCCAGGCCGTCCATCTCGGGCATCCGGACGTCCATCAGCACCACGTCGGGGTGGGTGCGCCCGCTGGCCTCCAGGGCCTGCCGGCCGTCGGCGGCGTCGCCGACCACGTCGATGTCGCTCTGGGCGTTCAGCAGCGCGGCGAAGCCGGCCCGGACCATCGCCTGGTCGTCGACGATGAGCACGCGGATGGTCATGGAGCTTTCTCCCCCGGGGCGGTGACGGGCAGGACGGCGGCGACCCGGAAGCCGCCGTCGGGCAGCGGGCCGGTCTCCAGCGTGCCATCCAGCAGCCGGACCCGTTCGCGCATCCCGACCAGTCCGTGCCCGGTGCCCGCGGCGGGTTCGACCGCGGCGCCGCCGGGTGCCGGGGCGGTGTTGACCACGGTGACCCGCAGCCGGCCGCCGCCGGCGGTGAGCGAGACCCGGGCCCGGGCGCCGGGGGCGTGCCGGACCACGTTGGCCAGCGCCTCCTGGACGATCCGGTGGACCGAGAGGTCGACGGCGGCGGGCAGCGGGGTGAGCTCCTCGACCTCGGGGCCGACCGCCAGCTCGGCGGACACCCCGGCCTGGGCCACCGTGTCGACCAGCCGGCCGAGCTCGGCGATCCCGGGCTGCGGGGCCTTGTCGGGGTCGGTCCCCTCGCTGCGCAGCACGCCCAGCAGCCGCCGCATCTCGGTCAGCGAGGCGCGGGCGGCGGCGGCGATGGTGCCGAACTCGGCGACCGCCTCGGGCGGCAGCCCGGTCAGCCGGTAGGGCGCGCTGTCGGCCTGCACGGTGATCACCGACATGTGGTGGGCGACCACGTCGTGCAGCTCGCGGGCGATCCGGGCGCGCTCCTCCAGCAGGGTGCGCAGGCCGCGTTCGGCCTCGCTGATCTCCTCCTGCTCGGCCAGCTGCCGGCGGGCCTCCCCGCGGCCGCGCAGGCTCCAGCCCAGCAGCAGCACCGCGCCGCCGAGCACCACGGCGACGGCCGGGGCGTCGCCGGCCCGCGATCCGAAGGCCGCGGCCGCGGCCACCGTGCCGAACAGGGTGACCAGCCAGACCGCGAGCAGGGCCTGCCCCCGTTCGCGCAGGGCGAGCGCGCCGAGCAGGAACAGGTAGCCGATCAGGGTGGCGGCCGGCCACGGCCACGGCCCGGCCTTCGGCGGGGAGCCGACCGTGACGGCGGCGGTGGCCGCGGTGGCGGCGGTGACGATCCACCAGGCCGGGAGCGGGCGCCGGACCGCGAGCAGCAGCGGCACCGTCTGGGCGAGTGCCAGCACCGTCGCCGGGTAGCCGTCCAGGCCGTACGAGCCGGTCAGCACCACGATGTCGATCGGGAGCAGGGTCGCGACCAGGGTGACGGCCAGCGCGGGCGGTAGGGCGCGCAGCCAGAAGCTGGGGGAGTCGCCGAGCAGCGGGCGGCGGTCCGGGGAGGGGTGGGCGAGGCTGCGCGGGAGGTCCTGCAGCCGCTCCTGGAGCGTGGGTCCGTTCACCCGGCCCGAGCGTAGGGGCTCGGGCCGGGGATGTCGTCGTACCGGGGTGCCGCGCCGGATGTCGTACTGCGGTACGACTTCCGGCAGGGGCCCGGCTCGACCAGGGAGGGCCTAGTCGCGCCAGGAGCCGGCCAGCGCCGGTCCGAGCTGGTCGAAGTGGCGCTCGATCAGCTCGATCATGCCGTCCGGGCCGGCGTCGGCGCCGGCGCCGTCGGTGCTCCAGGACAGGTGGGAGATCCGCAGCACGGCGCCGAACACGGCGGCCAGCAGCCGGGGGCGCAGGTCGGTGGCCGGGTCCAGGCCCTCGCGGTCGGCGAGCACGCCGGCCACCACCCGCTCCTGCTCGGTGGTGCGGCGCAGGTGGGCGGCGAGCAGGGTGGGCGTGGTCTCGATCAGCTCGAACAGTTCCAGGGCGGCGGTGACGCCGCCGGTGCTGCTGCCGCGCGCCTCGCCGAGGGTGCGCCAGGCCTCGGTGATCGAGGCCCGCATGGCCTGCAGCGGGTTCTCGCCGACCGGGCGGCTGCGCAGGCAGTCGATGAAGAAGTCCTCCGCGTCGGCCATGACGGCGAGCGCGACCTCTTCCTTGTTGGCGAAGTAGCGGAAGAAGGTGCGTTGCGAGACGTCCACCGCGGCGGCGATCTCGTCGACCGTGGTGTCGCCGTAGCCGCGGTCGAGGAAGAGCGTGTGCGCGGCGCCGACCAGGGCGTCGCGGGTGCGCTGCTTCTTGCGCTCGCGCAGCCCGAGCACCCGGCAGCCGGGGTCGGTGGCGGGGGCGGTGACGGGGGCGGCCATGGCGGGGCCTTTCGACTGCGACGGTGCCGGTGGGGGTGGGTGCCCGGCAGGTCCACCCTAGCGCTCTGACATATGTCAGCATGAGTCACAAGTCACAGTTTGCCGAATGTCAGTCGCTGACATAATATTCCCCGGGTGGCGCCGTCGGCCCGACATCTCGTGGGGACGGGTGGGCCGGGGCGCCACCTCGTCCGTCCTGCTACCCCCTCCAGCCCTCGGAAGGCGTTCCGCATGAGCCAGTCCGTCGTCAACACCGACAAGGCGGACGTACCGCCTCGGCGCAACGAGCCCCCGTCGCCCGCGAGCGGGCTGCGCGGCCACCCCTGGCTGACCCTGCTGACCGTGGCGGTCGGCGTGATGATGGTGGCCCTCGACGGCACCGTCGTGGCCATCGCCAACCCGGCCATCCAGGCCGACCTGGGCGCCTCGCCCGCCGACATCCAGTGGGTCACCAGCGGCTACCTGCTGGCCCTCGCGGTCTTCCTGATCACCGCCGGCAAGATCGGTGACCGGTTCGGCCACCGGACCACCTTCCTGGTCGGCGCCACCGGCTTCGCCGCCACCTCGGCCGCCATCGGCTTCGCCGGCTCGATCCAGATGGTGATCCTGTTCCGGGTGCTCCAGGGCCTGTTCGGCGCGCTGCTCCAGCCCGCCGCGCTCGGCCTGCTGCGCGGTGCCTTCCCGGCCGAGAAGCTGAACATGGCGATCGGCATCTGGGGCGGGGTGATCGGCGCCTCCACCGCGGCCGGCCCGATCGTCGGCGGCCTGCTGGTCGAGCACGTCAACTGGGAGTCGGTCTTCTTCATCAACATCCCGGTCGGCCTGATCGCGCTCGCGCTCGGCCTGTGGATCCTGCGCGACGTGCGCAACGAGAACTCCGCCAAGTCCTTCGACCTCCCGGGCATCGTGCTGCTGTCCGGCGCGATGTTCATGCTGGTCTGGGGCATCATCAAGGCCCCGACCTGGGGCTGGGGCGACGCCACCACCTGGGTCTTCCTGGGCGGCGCGATCGTGGCCATGGCGGTGTTCGCGTTCTGGCAGACCAGGGCCGCCGAACCGCTGATCCCGCTCAGCCTGTTCCGCTCGGTCTCGCTGTCGGCCGGCACCCTGCTGATGGTGCTGATGGCCTTCGCGTTCTTCGGCGGCGTCTTCTTCGTCACCTTCTACCTGCAGAACGTGCACGGGATGACGCCGGTGCAGGCCGGCGTCCACCTGCTCCCGATGACCGCCATGATGATCGTCGGTGCTCCGCTGGCCGGCGCCGCGATCGGCAAGGTCGGCCCGCGGATCCCGATCGTCGCGGGCATGCTGTTCACCACCGCCGCGATGCTCGGCATGTCCACCCTGGACGTCGACTCCGGCACCGGCGTGATGTCGCTCTGGTTCGTGCTGATGGGCCTGGGCCTGAGCCCGGTCATGGTCGGCGCCACCGAGGTCATCGTCGGCAACGCGCCGCTCGAGCTGTCCGGCGTGGCCGGCGGCCTCCAGCAGGCGGCCATGCAGGTCGGCGGCAGCCTCGGCACCGCCGTACTGGGCGCGGTGATGGCCTCCAAGGTCACCGACGTGCTGCCCGCGAACTGGGCGAAGACCGGTGTCCCGCTGCCGCAGGGCGCCGAGGGCGAGGGGCTGAAGCAGGCCGCCCAGCTCGGCATCGCCCCGCCGGCCCCGGCCGGCACCCCGCAGCAGCTGGTGGACGCGATGGCGGGCGCCGTCCACACCTCCTTCGTCAGCGGCATGTCGGTGGCCTTCGTGGTCGCCGCCGTGGTCGCGGCCCTGGCCGCCGCCCTCGGGCTGCTCACCAAGCGCGGCGCCAACGAGACCGGGCCCGCCGTCCACATCTGACGACGGACCCGTACGCCCCACCGGTCACCTCAGGTGCCCCGCCGACCTCATCCGGTCAGCGGGGCACCTGCCACTGCCGGCCGCCGGCCCGGCCGCACTCCCGCAGCCGCAGCCCGGTGTCCCCGGCGGCGCCGTCCGCCGGGCCGAGGCACAGACCCGACGGGGCGGCGACCAGCGAACCGTCCGCGCGCGGCCACCACTGCTGGGCGCCGGTCCCGTTGCAGTGCCAGAGCTGGACCGGTGCCCCGGGGTCGGACCGGCTGCCGCTGACGTCCAGGCACCGGCCGAGCGCGCGCAGCGTGCCGTCCCGGGCGACCGTCCAGCGCTGGCCGGCGCCGCCGTCGCAGGTGGCCTCGCGGGCCGGGGCGCCGTCCGCGGAGCCGTCCGGGCCGACGTCCAGGCAGCGCACCTCGCCGCTGTCGGCGCGGCCGGTGACCGGCCCGCCGGCCGCGGTGTCCGGGCCGACGTCGAAGGAGGGCGGCGCGTCGGCGGGGTCGGCGCCCCAGGCCGGATCCGGCTCGGCGGCCAGGGTGTAGCGCAGCCGGCCGCCGTCGCGCACGAAGTCCTCGCCCACCCACGGCCTGGTCGAGGGCCGGCCGTCCACCGTCAGCCGGTGGACGTAGCGGACCTCGGCCGACGCGCCCGGCGCGCTGATCCCGATCGCCGGGCCGTGCTCGCCCCGGCGCACCGTCACGGCCGGGAACAGCGGGCTGGCCAGCACCAGTTCGGCCCGGCCGGGCGCCTGCGGGTACATCCCGAGGGCCGCCCAGACCGCCCAGGCGGAGAACTCGCCCAGGTCGTCGTTGCCCACCAGGCCCTCCGGGGCGTCGGTGAACAGCGTGGTCAGCGCGCGCCGGACCACGTCCTGGGTGCGGTGCGCGTGGCCGGCGTACAGGTACGCCCACGGGGTCTTCAGCGAGGGTTCGTTGCCGAGGAAGGCGTGCGGCGCGGCGGGCCCGGCGTTCAGCTCGGTGAAGAACGCGTCCAGCCGGGTGGCCACCGCCTCGTTCCCGCCCATCGCGTCGAACAGCCCGCGGTGGTTGAACGGCACCATCCAGGCGTACTGCGCGCCGTTGCCCTCGACGAACCCCTCCCGCTGCGACGGGTCGAAGGCGGGCCAGCCGTGGTCGGCGCGCCGGGGCTGGAGGTAGCCGGTCTGCTCGTGCAGCAGGTTGCGCCAGTTCGCCGAGCGGCGCAGCAGCAGCTCGTGCGTCCCCCGGTCACCGATCCGGGCAGCCAGCTGGGCCACCGCGAAGTCGGCCGAGGCGTACTCCAGGGTGGTCGCGGCCGGCCCCCACACCCCGGCGCTCCCGTCCGGCACGAAGCCCAGCGCGTCGTACGGGCCGAAGGCGGGGCGCTCGCGCGCGTCCCGGCGGCCCGCCGTCGCCAGCCGGACCAGGGCGGCGGCGTCGAAGCCGGTGGCGCCGAAGGCGTGGATCCCGGCCGCGATGATCGGCAGCGGGTCGCCGACCATCACCCCGGTGCCGCCGTTCGCCAGCGTCCAGCGGTCGAAGTACCCGCCCTGGGCGCCCTGTTCGACGATCGACTGGGCGATGTCGGCGGCCTCCTCGGGGGCCAGCAGCGCGAGCAGCTGGGTCTGCGAACGGTAGACGTCCCAACCGGAGAAGTCCGCGTACTGGGCGTGCTGCCCCGGGCGGGTGGTGTGCACCTGCCCGTCGAAGCCCGGGTAGCGGCCGTCCACGTCGCTGAGCACGCTCGGGTGCAGCATCGCGTGGTACAGCGCGGTGTAGAGCACCCGCCGCTGTGTGGTGGTCCCGCCGCCGACCGCGATCCGCCCGAGCATCCCGTTCCAGGCATCGCGGGCCCCCGCGGCCACCCGGTCGAACCCGCCGGGGCCCTGCTCGGCGGCCAGGTTGGCCCGCGCGCCCTCGACGCTGACGAAGGAGATCCCGACCCGAGCGGTGACGCTGCGGTCGGTCGAGGTGTCGAAGGAGACCAGTGCCTTCGCGGGCGAGGCGGTGGCCGCCGGCGCCTGCGCCCCGGCGCGCGCAGCGGCGGCCTGCGCCTCGGCCGTCCTGGCGGGCTGCGGCGCGATCCCCTCGCTCTCCCCGCTCGCGCTGCGCCGGCCGGTGTCCAGCCGTCCGTCCGTCAGGATCCCCGAGGTGCTGAACGGCCGGTCGAAGACCACCGAGAAGTACAGCCGGTAGTGGTTGCCCGTGCCGCAGAAGCCGCCGCTCTCGGTCCAGCCGGACAGCGAGTCGCGGCCCACCTCGATGGACCCCGAGGCGTGGTTGAAGGCCCGGCCGGCGTCCACGGTGAGCGAGGCGGTGTGCCCGGCCGGGTAGCTGAACCGGGCGATCCCCGAGCGCCGGGTGGCGGCCAGCTCGGTGCGCACGCCGTTGCCGAAGGTCACCGCGTACGCGCCGGGGGAGGCCGTCTCGTCGGCGTGCGAGAAGGCGGCGAAGTCCACCGGGACGCCGTCCAGCACCGGCATGAACGGGACGTTGCCGTAGTCCCCGCAGCCCGCCCCCGAGACGTGGGTCAGGCTGAAGCCGCGGATCCGCTGGTCGTCGTAGGAGTAGCCGCCGTTCTGGTACGTGGCGGTGTCCGGGCTCCACTGCACCATCCCGAGCGGGGCGGCCGCACCGGGGAAGGTGTTGCCGGCCTCGCCCCCGATGCCGTAGTCCGGGCCGCCCGGCCTGGTCCCGACGTAGGTGTTCACGTACCGGGCGGGGTCCTCGATCCTGACGACCCCGCCCTCGGGGCGGGCCGCCCCCGGTGCGCCGGCCGTCAGGGCCGCGCACACGGCCAGCGCCAGCGCCGGTCGGACGATTCGGACGATCTTCAAGAAGCCTCCTGCCGATGGACGGTCAGGCGGCTCCTCGCAGGTCTGCCGGCCGCCCCGCGCTCCGCGTCCGCCCATCGTGCAGGCCGCCCGCGCCCCGACCCGGCGGCGACAGCTCGAAAGTCCCCTGCCCGGCCCAACCACGGGCCGGGCGGCTGCCCCGGACAGCGGCTACCGGCCGCGCCCGCGCGCGAACCGGCCCTCGGCCAGGTCGATCACCGGCGCCGGGTAGTCGCGCGGCGGCCGCTCCAGCAACCACGGCCGGTGCACCGCCGGGCCCGGGACCTCGGCCAGCTCCGGCACCCAGCGTCGGACGTAGTCGCCGTGCGGGTCGAAGCGCTTGGCCTGGGTGAGCGGGTTGAGCACCCGGTTGGGCCTGGTGTCCGTCCCCGTCCCGGCCACCCACTGCCAGTTCAGCTGGTTGTTCGCCACGTCGCCGTCCACCAGCAGCGACAGGAAGTGCGCCGCGCCCGCCCGCCAGTCCAGGTACAGGGTCTTGGCCAGGAAGCCGGCGGTCAGCAGCCGGGCCCGGTTGTGCATCCAGCCCTCGGCCGCGAGCTGGCGCATCCCGGCGTCCACGATCGGGTACCCGGTGCGGCCCTCGCGCCAGGCCGCCAGCTCGGCGTCGTCGTGGTGCCAGCGGTCGCCCCGCGGCCGGTAGTCGGCCCGCGCCGCGTCCGGCCGGGCGGCCAGCACCTGGTGGTGGAAGTCCCGCCAGACGAGTTGCCGCACGAAGGCCTCCGCCCCCGCCCCGCCGCGCCGCTCGGCGAGCGCCACCAGCTCGGTCGCCGACAGGCACCCGAAGTGCAGGTACGGCGAGAGCCGCGAGGTGTCGTCGCCGGCCAGGTCGTCGTGCTGCTCCTGGTAGGCGTCCACGTCCCAGCCCGACCAGCGCCGCCGGCCGGCGCTCTCGCCGCCCTCCGGCAGGTCCGGCGAGTCGGGGCGCACCGCCGGCACCGCCACGCCCGGCACGTCCGCCGGCACCCGTACGGTCCGCGGCGCGGTCAGCGGCGCCCGGCGCTCGGCCTGCCGCCAGGCCCGCCAGTACGGCGTGAAGACGCCGTAGTGGTCCTTGCCGGCCGGGGTCACGGCGCCGGGGGCGAGCGCGGTGAGGACCGCCTCGTGCACCCGCAGCCGCTCGCCCAGCTCCGCCCGCAGCCCGGCCTCCCGGCGGTGCGCGAAGGCACTCACCCCGGCGGCCAGGTGCACCCCGCGGGCGTCGAGCCGCCGCGCCAGCCGGACGGTCTCGGCCACCGCCTCCCCGCGCCGCACCACCAGCCGCCCGCCCCGCGAGCGCAGCGCGCCGTCCAGGTCGGCCAGGCAGCCGGCCAGGAACGCGGCCCGGTTGGGCACCGCGAAGCCGGTGGCCTCGACGCCCTCGTCCAGCACGAACAGCGGCACCACCTCCGCGGACTCGGCCAGCGCCGCGCGCAGCACCGGGTTGTCGTGGACCCGCAGGTCCTGGGTGAACAGGGCGATCGAGATGGACATCCGCCATGACTACTCCATCCGGCCCCCGGGCCGCCCGTGGCGCGCCGGTCGGAGCGCGGCGGCCGGTGGGCGGCGGGAGACTGGAGGCGTTGCTCGGGGACGGTCGTTCGGGACACGAACAGCGGGATGGGCATGGGTTCTCAGGACGAGGGCGCCCCCGGCGCCGGCCGGCTGCTCGCCGGCCGCTACCTGCTGGGGGAGCAGCTCGGGCGCGGCGGGATGGGCACGGTCCGGGTCGCCCGGGACACCAAGCTGGGCCGCCTGGTCGCGGTCAAGGAGCTGACCGTCACCGGCCTGCCCCCGGGCGAGCTCGCCACCCTCGGCTCCCGGATGCAGCAGGAGGCCCGGGCGGCCGCGAAGATCGGGCACCGCGGCGTGATCACGGTCTACGACGTGCTGGAGGAGGACGGCCGGCCGTGGATCGTGATGGAGCTGATCGAGGGCCGCTCGCTGGCCGAGGTGATCCGCTCCGAGGGCACCCTGCTGCCCCGGGACGCCGCCCGGATCGGCGAGCAGGTGCTGTCCGCGCTCGACCAGGCGCACCGGCAGGGCGTGGTGCACCGGGACGTCAAACCGGCCAACGTCCTGCTGGAGCGCGGCGGGCGGGCGGTCCTCACCGACTTCGGCATCGCCCTGCTGGAGGGCTCGCCCGGGCTCACCCGGACCGGTGATTTCGTGGGCTCGCCGGACTTCATCGCGCCCGAGCGGATCACCGGCAACCGGCCCGGCCCCGAGTCCGACCTGTGGTCGCTGGGGGCGACGCTGTACGCGGCCGTGGACGGGCAGTCGCCGTTCCACCGGACCAGCAGCATGGCCACCCTCCAGGCGGTGATCGCCGACCCCGTCCCGGAGTCGCGCAACGCCGGTGCGCTGGGCCCGGTCATCGAGGCGCTGCTGCGCAAGGAACCGACCGAGCGGCCGAGCGCGGCGCAGGCGCTGGCGATGCTGGCCGAGGTCGGCGGCGGCACCGGGCGCACGGTGGGGAATCCGTTCGCCGACCGGACCCCGTTCGCCGGGCAGCCGCCGACCGCCGGCCCGACCCGGACCGGGGCCACCCCGCCGACCCTGCGGGCCACCCCGCCGACCCCGCCGCCGGGCGCACCCGGACCGCCCGCGCCACCGGGCCCCGGGCCGGGCGGCGGCGGCCACCGCCGGCGGACCGCGCTGATCGCGGCCGGGACGGTGCTGGGCGCGCTGCTCGCCGGGGGCGTGGCGTACGCGGTGGTCAGCAGCACCGAAGGGGACGGCGGGAGCGCGGGGGCGAGCCCCGCCGTCACCGCGGCGACCGGACCGGCCACCCCGTCCGTCACCAGCGCCCGGCCGAGCCCGACCCCGAGCACCCCGCACGCGAGCACGGCGAGCAGTCCGGCCGGCACGTCCGCCACCAGTGCCCCGCCGAGCCCGACCCCGAGCAGCCCGACCGGCAGCACCCCGCAGAGCAGCCCGGCCACCGGCCCCACGAGCCCGTCCGCGCCGTCCTCACCGGGCGGCAGCCTGCCGCCGGCCCCGGCCGGCTACCGCTGGGTCGAGGACCCGGCGGGCTTCCTGGCCACCGTCCCGCAGGGCTGGACCCGCACCGAGAGCGCCGGCGGCGTCGACTACTCGCCCGACGGCGGCGCCCACCTGCTCCGCTTCACCGTCACGCCGGCGGCGGGCGCCGCCCCCGAGGCGCAGCTGCGGGAGCTGGAGCAGTCCGCCGCGGAGCAGCCCGACTACACCCGGATCGCCCTGCGGCCCGACCCCTTCGACGGCAACCCCGGCGCCCGCTGGGAGTACACCTGGACCGCCCCCGACGGCACCGGGCAGCACGCGGCCGTGCAGGCCTTCGTCACCCCGGACGGCACCGCCTACACGGTCTCCCAGAGCGCCCCGGCCGACGACTGGCCCACCGCCCAGCAGCAGCTCGCCACGGTGCTGCGCACCTTCCGCCCGGCCTGACACCCCGGCGCCCCGCCGGTGCGGGCAACGGCCGAGGGCCGGACCCCTGGGTGGGGTCCGGCCCTCGGCCGTCGTCAGGTGCCGCGGATCAGGCGTCGCCGCCGGCCGCGCCCGGGTCGGCCGCCGCCACGTCCAGCAGCTGGTAGCGGTCGATGGCCGCCTTCAGCAGGCTGCGGTCGATCTTGCCCTCCTTGGCGAGCTCGGTGAGCACGCCGAGGACCACCGACTGGGCGTCGATGTGGAAGAAGCGACGGGCCGCGCCGCGGGTGTCGGCGAAGCCGAAGCCGTCCGCACCCAGCGACTGGTACTGCCCCGGCACCCAGCGGGAGATCTGGTCCGGCACCGCGCGCATCCAGTCGGAGACGGCGACGAACGGGCCCTCGGCGCCCTGGAGCTTCTGCGTCACGTACGGGACGCGCTGCGGCTCCTCGGGGTGCAGCAGGTTGAACTCCTCGGCCTCCACCGCGTCGCGGCGCAGCTCGTTCCAGGAGGTCGCCGACCAGACGTCGGCCTTGACGTTCCACTCCTCGGCGAGGATGCGCTGGGCCTCCAGGGCCCACGGCACCGCCACGCCGGAGGCGAGGATCTGGGCCGGGATCTGGCCCGCGGTGGCCGGCGCGTACCGGTGCAGACCCTTGAGGATGCCCTCGACGTCGACGTTCTCCGGCTCGGCCGGCATCTTGATCGGCTCGTTGTAGACCGTCATGTAGTAGAAGACGTCCTCGCCGTGCGGGTGCGCCGCCGACGAGCCGTACATCCGCCGCAGACCGTCCTGGACGATGTGCGCGATCTCGAAACCGTACGCCGGGTCGTAGGCGACCACGCCGGGGTTGGTCGAGGCCAGCAGGTGCGAGTGGCCGTCCGCGTGCTGCAGGCCCTCGCCGGTCAGCGTGGTGCGGCCGGCGGTCGCGCCGATCACGAAACCGCGGGCCAGCTGGTCGGCCATCTGCCAGAACTGGTCACCGGTGCGCTGGAACCCGAACATCGAGTAGAAGACGTAGACCGGGATCAGCGGCTCGCCGTGCGTCGCGTACGAGGAGCCGGCGGCGATCAGCGAGGCGGTGCAGCCGGCCTCGGAGATGCCGTCGTGCAGCATCTGACCGGTCGGGGACTCCTTGTACGCCAGCAGCAGCTCGCGGTCGACCGACTCGTAGGTCTGGCCGAGCGGGTTGTAGATCTTGGCGGACGGGAACAGCGAGTCCATGCCGAAGGTGCGGTACTCGTCCGGCGCGATCGGCACGAAGCGGTTGCCGATGCCCTTGTCCCGCATCAGGTCCTTGAGCACCCGGACGAACGCCATGGTGGTGGCGATGGTCTGGTTGCCCGAACCCTTCTTGACCGCCTTGTAGGCGTCGTCGCCGGGGAGCTCCAGCTTGCGCGGCCGCACCTTGCGGGTCGGCACGTAACCGCCGAGCTCGCGCCGGCGGTCGTGCATGTACTGGATCTCCTCCGAGTCCTTGCCCGGGTGGTAGTAGGGCGGGTAGCCCTCGTCGAGCTGCTTGTCCGTGATCGGCAGGTGCAGCCGGTCGCGGAAGCGCTTGAGGTCCTCGACCGTCAGCTTCTTCATCTGGTGGGTCGCGTTGCGGCCCTCGAAGTTCGGGCCGAGCGTCCAGCCCTTGACGGTCTGGGCGAGGATGACGGTCGGCTGGCCCTTGTGCTCGCGGGCCGCCTTGTACGCCGCGTACACCTTGGCGTGGTCGTGGCCGCCGCGGCCCAGGTGCTGGATCTGCTGGTCGGTCATGTTCTCGACCATCGCGCGCAGCCGCAGGTCGCCGCCGAAGAAGTGGTCGCGGATGTACGCGCCGGTCTCGGTGGCGTAGGTCTGGAACTGGCCGTCGACCGTGGTGTTGAGCTTGTTCACCAGGACGCCGTCGCGGTCCTGCGCGAGCAGCGGGTCCCAGCTGCGGTCCCAGATCAGCTTGATCACGTTCCAGCCGGCGCCGCGGAACTGCGACTCCAGCTCCTGGATGATCTTGCCGTTGCCGCGGACCGGGCCGTCCAGGCGCTGCAGGTTGCAGTTGACCACGAAGGTCAGGTTGTCCAGGCCCTCGCGGGCCGCCAGCGAGAGCTGGCCGAGCGACTCGGGCTCGTCCATCTCGCCGTCGCCGAGGAAGGCGTAGACCTGCGACTCGGAGGTGTCCTTGATGCCGCGGTGCTCCAGGTAGCGGTTCATCCGGGCCTGGTAGATCGCGCCGAGCGGGCCGAGGCCCATCGAGACGGTCGGGAACTCCCAGAAGTCCGGCATCAGCCGCGGGTGCGGGTAGCTGGAGAGGCCGTACGGCGCCTTCGACTTCTCCTGCCGGAAGGCGTCGAGCTGCTGCTCGCTGAGCCGGTCCAGCAGGAACGCGCGGGCGTAGATGCCGGGGGAGGCGTGGCCCTGGAAGAAGATCTGGTCGCCGGACTCGCCCTCGGCGTCCTTGCCCCGGAAGAAGTAGTTGAAGCCCACGTCGTAGAGCGACGCGGAGGAGGCGAAGGTGGCGATGTGGCCGCCGACGCCGATGCCGGGACGCTGCGCCCGGGAGACCATCACGGCCGCGTTCCAGCGGGTCGCGTTCAGGACCTTGCGTTCGATCTCCTCGTTGCCGGGGAAGAACGGTTCGTCCTTGGTGGCGATGGTGTTGACGTAGTCCGTGCTGCGCATCTCGGGCACGGCGACACGCTTCTCGCGGGCGCGCTCGATCAGCCGCAGCATCAGGTAGCGGGCACGCTCGCGCCCCCGCTCGTCGATGGCAGCGTCAAGCGACTCCAGCCATTCCGCGGTCTCCTCGGGATCGAAGTCCGGGACCTGACTCGGAAGGCCGCCAATGATGATCGGGTTGCGATCGGATCCGGAAGCCACGCTGTTCCTTCACTGTCGGTCGAAACTGAGGTGTGTCGCGCCGCCTCCATCGTGTACCGCGACTCGGAGATCCGTCATCTCTACCGATCGGTAACCGTTCCGCCTGTTGGGCGGGCCGGTCAGGAAGCGTGCGGCGCGGGGCTTCATTGCCTCCGCCGCGCACCCCCGGGGGTTACGAAGAGGTGGTCCGACCTGGTTACCCGGGCCACCCGATAGGCGGGCGGTCAGGGTGAGGGCCAACAGGAGACTCTACGCCCGCATGGGCGAGTCCCCCGAATGCCGTTCGTATCTCGGTCAGCTGTACGGCATGAGACCCAGGACCTGGGGAAGCATCCTCGGGGAGGATGGGAAAGGGCAAATCGGTGTGATTCACGCCACCCGGAGCGGCGTGTCCCCCCGCGACACGTCAACCTTTGGGTGGGATCGGGGGTCGGGTACTTGCGCGAACCGCCGGTCCCGTGTGGACTACGGCCACAGCCTCGGCATGGATGCCGAGCCGAATACTGGAGGTTATTCCCGTGAGCGCGACCGCGGACCCCGCGGACAAGTCCAACCCGGCACTGCGTTTCGGCTTCGAAGAGGGCCAGATCGTCCAGGAGCTCGGGTACGACGATGACAGTGACCAGAAGCTCCGCGAGGGCATCGAGGACATCACTGGTACGGAGCTCGTCGACGAGGACTACGACGACGTCGCAGACGCCGTCCTGCTGTGGCACCGCGAGGAGGACGGGGATCTCACCGACGCCCTGGTCGACGCGCTGGAGTACCTGGCGGAGGGCGGCCTGGTGTGGCTGCTGACCCCGAAGACGGGACGCGAGGGCCACATCGAGGCCTCCGACATCGCGGACGCCGCCCGGACCGCCGGACTCTCCCAGACCAGCTCGGTGGCGGTCGCCAAGGAGTGGGCCGGCACCCGGCTCGCCACCCCGAAGGCCTCGCGCACCGGCAAGCGCTAGTCCGACCGCGTCCCCGACGCCTTCCCGGGCCCCGCTGGAGCTTCCTCCAGCGGGGCCCGGCCGTTTGGGCGCGACGCGCTGGAGGACCCGCCGGGGGCACTGTTCACCCAGGGCGAAACCGGCCCCTTGTCAGCCGGAAGCCATCACTCGTTCGGCGTAACCACCCCGATCGGATGCAAGGATGCCCCTGTCCCGCGCGGCACACCGAGGGCCGCGGCACCCCAGAGGAAGGTCCCACCATGGCCATCGAGGTCGGCACCCAGGCTCCGGACTTCGAGCTGAAGAACCAGCACGGCGAGTCGGTCAAGCTCTCCGACTTCCGGGGCGAGAAGAACGTCGTCCTGGTGTTCTACCCGTTCGCCTTCACCGGGGTCTGCACCGGCGAGGTCTGCGCGATCCAGAAGGAGCTCCCGCGCCTGCAGAACGACGAGGTCCAGGTGCTCGCGGTCTCCAACGACTCGCCGTTCACCCTCCGGGTCTTCGCCGAGCAGGAGGGCCTGGAGTACCCGCTGCTGTCGGACTTCTGGCCGCACGGCGAGGTCTCCCGCGCCTACGGCGTCTTCAACGAGGAGAAGGGCTGCGCGGTGCGCGGCACCTTCGTGATCGACAAGGAGGGCGCGGTGCGCTGGTCGATCGTGAACGGCCTGCCGGACGCCCGGGACGAGCAGGAGTACCTGAAGGTGCTCGGCGCGCTCTGAGCCGCCGCACCCGGTGGGTCCCGCGGTCCGGCGCGCGCCAGTTCGAGGCGCGCCGGGCCGACTCGCCGCCGGCGGGGGAACCCGGCACTACGATCGGGCCGTTGGCAGGACAGGCGCCCCTCCGCCGGGCGGGCGTCGGGAAACCGCACCACCGGGGGCACGACCTGTGCCTCCCGATCCCTGGAGGCAGCACGTGGGTGTCAGTCTGAGCAAGGGTGGCAACGTCTCGCTCACCAAGGAGGCCCCCGGCCTGACCGCCGTGGTCGTCGGCCTGGGCTGGGACGTCCGCACCACCACCGGCAGCGGCTTCGACCTGGACGCCAGCGCCCTGCTCTGCGACGAGCAGGGCAAGGTCCGCTCCGACGCCGACTTCATCTTCTTCAACAACCTCAAGAGCGCCGACGGCTCGGTCGAGCACACCGGCGACAACCTCACCGGTGAGGGCGAGGGCGACGACGAGCAGATCAAGGTCGACCTGGCCGGGGTCCCGGCGGACATCGCCAAGATCGTCTTCCCGGTGTCGATCTACGACGCGGAGAACCGGCAGCAGAGCTTCGGCCAGGTCCGCAACGCCTTCATCCGGGTGCTGAACCAGGCCGGCGGCGCCGAGATCGCCCGCTACGACCTGAGCGAGGACGCCTCCACCGAGACCGCGATGGTCTTCGGCGAGCTGTACCGCAACGGCGCGGAGTGGAAGTTCCGCGCGATCGGTCAGGGTTACGCCTCCGGGCTGCGCGGGATCGCCCAGGACTTCGGGGTGAATGTCTGATCCGGGGCGGCGGTTGACTAAACTGCACGGCCGGGGCCGGCGGGAGCGAGTGCGCTCCCGCCGGCCCCGAGTGCTTCCCCGGCCCGCCGACGGGCAGGGGAGTTCAGGAAGTTCAGGCGGTCGGGCAGCACTGCGCGGGCGGTGGTGGGCGTAGACCTTTGGGGTGCGCCGGCCGCGTCCTCGTGCGGCGGCCGGCCGGACCCCGTGGACACGGAGCCCCGAAGTGCGGGGGGACTAGGGAGGAAGTACATGAGCGTCACGCTCGCCAAGGGCGGCAACGTCTCGCTGACCAAGGCCGCGCCGAACCTGACCCAGGTGCAGATCGGCCTCGGCTGGGACGCCCGCTCGACCACCGGGGCGGCCTTCGACCTCGACGCGAGTGCGCTGCTCTGCTCCGGCGGCAAGGTGCTCGGCGACGAGTACTTCGTCTTCTACAACAACCTGAAGAGCCCCGAGGGCTCGGTCGAGCACCAGGGTGACAACCTCACCGGTGACGGCGACGGCGACGACGAGGTGGTGCAGGTCTTCCTCGACCTGGTGCCGGCCCAGGTCGACAAGGTCGTCTTCGCGGTCTCCATCTACGACGCCGAGACCCGGGCGCAGAGCTTCGGCCAGGTCAACAACGCCTACATCCGGGTGGTGAACCTCGCCGACGGCGCCGAGATCGCGCGCTACGACCTGAGCGAGGACGCCTCCACCGAGACGGCGATGATCTTCGGTGAGCTGTACCGCTACCAGGGCGAGTGGAAGTTCCGCGCGGTGGGCCAGGGTTACGCCTCCGGCCTGCGCGGCATCGTCCAGGACTTCGGCGTGAACGTGTCGTAGGGCGCTCCGCGCCTGCGCACCCGGCGGGCGGGCGGTCCGGGCCGTACGGTCCGGGCGGCCCCGCCCTGCCTGAAACCAACAGATTCGAAAGGTAACTGACTCCCGTGTTCCTCCGCACATTCGGATGGTCCTTCGCCATCACGATCGCCGGCCTGGTGGCGGCCGGCCTGATCTGGGGGGCCGAAGGATTCGGCGTGGTGCTGATCCTCTCGGTCCTCGAGATCTCCCTCTCGTTCGACAACGCGGTCGTCAACGCCACCGTCCTGAAGCGGATGAACCCCTTCTGGCAGAAGATCTTCCTCACCGTCGGCGTGCTGATCGCCGTCTTCGGCATGCGGCTGATCTTCCCGCTGCTGGTGGTCGGCCTGACGGCGCACCTCAACCCGGGCACCGTCATCGAGTTGGCGCTCGACTCCAGCAAGACGTACGACGGCATGACGTACGCGCAGTACCTGGAGGCCGCCAACCCGGCGATCGCCGCCTTCGGTGGCATCTTCCTGCTGATGATCTTCCTCGACTTCATCTTCGAGGAGAAGGACTTCAACTGGCTGCGCTGGCTGGAGAAGCCGCTGGAGAAGATCGGCAAGCTGGACGCCCTCTCCTCGGTCATCGCCCTGGTGGTGCTGGCCGTCTCCTCCCGCCTGTTCGCCGCCGAGCACGCCGAGACGGTGCTGCTGGCCGGCCTGATGGGCCTGGCCACCTACCTCGCGGTGAACGGCCTGTCCGGGGTCTTCGAGTCCGGCCTGGAGGCCCAGGAGGAGGAAGAGGAGGCCGCCGAGAAGACCGGCAAGTCGCTGGTGCAGGTCGGTGGCAAGGCCGCCTTCTTCCTGTTCCTGTACCTGGAGGTCCTCGACGCCTCGTTCTCCTTCGACGGCGTGGTCGGCGCGTTCGCCATCTCCCAGGACATCTTCATGATCACCCTGGGTCTGGGCATCGGCGCGATGTACATCCGCTCGCTGACCGTCTACCTGGTCCGCAAGGGCACCCTGGACGACTACGTCTACCTGGAGCACGGCGCGCACTACGCGATCGGCGCGCTGGCGCTGATCCTGCTGGTGAGCATCGAGTACCACATCCCGGAGATCGTCACCGGCCTGATCGGTGTCGCCTTCATCGGGGCGGCACTGCTCTCCTCGATCGTGCGCAACAAGCGTGAGGCGGCGCTGGAGGAGTCCCCGGCCGGCTGACCCGGCCGGCCCCCGCGGCCGTACGACGAAGGTCCCCCGCACACCGCGTGCGGGGGACCTTCGTCGTACGGCGGGCCGGCCACCGGCCGGCCGTGGGCCCGGGGCTCAGCCGAGCTGCTGCTCGATCGCGCGCAGCTTGCGCTCCAGCGAGTCCAGCTTGGGCATCGCCAGGGTGTCGTCGTCGGCCGTCAGATCGATCGAGCCGTACGAGGAGGAACCCAGGTAGGAGTCCGAGGAGTACGGGTTGTCGCCCAGCGGGGCGGACGAGGAACCCACGGCCGCGCGGGGGCGGCGGCCCGCCGAGAGCGCGGCGGGTTCGAGGGCGGAGGGGCCGGTCGGGTCCTCCTGGGCTAGAGCAGGCTCCGTAGCGGGCTGGCCGTCGCTGCCGACCGGCAGCGCCGGCACCTGGCGGCCGCCGCGGGCCCGGGAGAGCACGCCGCCCTGGCGGGCGATCGCCTTCAGCTCGGCCCGCTCGCGGCGGTCGGCGCTGCGGGCGCGCACCTTGGCGTCCAGCTTGGCCTGGCGGTCCTCGCGGACCTCCTCGACCGCCTCGTCCAGGCTGCGGACGTTCTCCAGCAGCATCAGCGACCAGGCCGCGTACGTCTCGCGCGGCGCGCGCAGCCAGCGCACGATCCGGATCTGCGGCAGCGGACGCGGGATCAGGCCCTGCTCGCGCAGCGCGGCGCGGCGGGTCTGCTTGAGCGCCCGGTCGAACAGCACGGCCGCCGAGATCGACATGCCGGCGAAGAACTGCGGCGCACCGTCGTGCATCCCGCCGCGCGGGGCGTGCACCCAGTTGAACCAGGCCGAGGCGACGGCGAACAGCCAGACCAGCAGGCGGGAGCCGAGCGCGGCGTCACCGTGGCTGGCCTCGCGGACGGCGAGCACCGAGCAGAACATCGCCGCGCCGTCCAGGCCGAACGGCACCAGGTACTCCCAGCCGCCGGACAGGTTCAGGTTCTGCTGGCCGAAGCCCACCAGGCCGTGGAACGAGAGCGCCGCGGCCACGCCGGCGCAGCAGAACAGCAGCACGTACGAGGCGCCGCCGTAGATCGCCTCCTTGCGCCGGCGGCGCTCCTCGCTGCGCTCCCAGGAGTCGCTGTTCTCGTCGGCGCCGTTGTTCTTGAACCGCAGGAAGGCCACCAGGATGGCGGTGAACAGCAAGGCTGCGCCGCCTACCACGGCCCAGACCAACTGTATGGAGGAGAAGTTCATCGCGGGGAGGGCCTCGGCTTTCGCAGGGCAGGAGAGAGATCTTCGCGGTCGGGCACAGGGGACGGATCCCGCCGGGGGAGGCGAGTCTGACGACACGTCGCGCCGTCGGGGACATGACGAACGGGACACCTGTGCGGCTAGACGATATCGCGTCCGAGGGTGCGGCATGTTACGGGAGTGGGGATCCTTCTGCCACCACGACCCGTACACGTCCATGACGTTGACTCACCGGCCGGAAGTGGGTATGGCCCTGACGGCCCGGTACGGGCACGATGGGAGGGCCGGCCGCGGGATCATGGGCATGGTCGGATCGGACTGGCTCTGGGGGAGGACGCGATGGTCTCGGTGTGGGAGTTCCTGAAGGGCGATCGGAACAGTGTGGACGCCGGGGGGCAGTTCAAGATCACTCTCACCAAGTCCCGCCCGCAGCACGCCATCACCGGATCCGCCGCCACCACCGGCTACCTCTACGTCAACCTGCACTGGGCCGCGCGGACGGCGGACGGCCCGGCCGGCGGCGGCTCGCTGCGCCGCTTCCTCGACCCGCGGATCCTGCGCCCGCTGGCGCCCGAGTCGTTCAACCGGCCGCAACTCAACGTCGACCTCGACCTCGCCTGCCTGTACGAACTCGCCGACGGCACCCGGGGCGTGGTGCAGCCGCTCGGCCAGCTCTTCGGCGACCTGAACCGGCCGCCGTACATCAAGCTGAGCGGTGACGACGTCTACGGTGCCCCCTCCGGCGAGACGATGTACATCAACCTGGAGAAGAAGGACCAGTTCAAGCGGCTGCTGATCTTCGTCTACATCTACGACGACACCCCGGCCTTCGACCGCACCCACGCCACCGTGACGATCGTGCCGCAGAGCGGTCCCCGGCTGGAGATCAAGCTGGACGAGCGGGCCCCGGCGGCCCGCTCCTGCGCGGTGGTGCTGATCGAGAACTCCGGGGACGGCCAGCTGACGGTCCGCCGCGAGGTCCGCTACGTGCACGGTTTCCAGTCCGACCTGGACCGGCTGTACGGCTTCGGGATGCAGTGGCAGCGCGGCTACAAGGACGGGCCGCAGCCTCCCGGCGTGTGACCGGCGGGCGGCTCCGGCCCCGCCGGCGGCGTCAGCGGGGCTGGAACTGCGGGCCCTGCGGGGGCAGCGCGAAACCGCCCGGCTGCTGCGGCTGGCGCTGCAACTGGACCGGCGGCGGTTGCGGCGGTGCGACGGGCTGCTGCGGGTGGGCGTACCCGGTGGGCTGCTGCTGCTGCTGCGGGTAGCCGTAGCCGGTGGGCTGCGGCTGCTGCGGCGGGTACCCGTAGCCGTACCCGGTGGGCTGCGGCTGGGGCTGCTGGGGCGGGTAGCCGTAGCCGGCCGGCGGGACGCTCGGCGGCGGCGGGGTCGAGCGCGGCGGGCCCGGCGGGGTGCTGGGCGGGGTGCTCGGCGGCGTGCTGGGGGGCGGCGGCGGATCGAGCGGCGCGGCCGGGGTGGCCGGCGCCAGCGTGTAGGTGTCCGGCTCCTCGGCCGGGCGGGCCGGGTGCTGGTCCTCCGGGAGGCGCTGGAGCTGGGCGCCGCCGGTGGAGTCGGCGCCCAGGGCGCCGGCCGCGTCCTCGTCCTCGACCGCGATGCCGTACTCGGTGGCGAGACCGCCGAGGCCGGTGGTGTAGCCCTGCCCGATGGCCCGGAACTTCCAGCCGCCGTCGCGCCGGTACAGCTCGGCCGCGACCAGCGCGGTGACCTCGCCGGTGCCGGTGATGGTGAACTCCGCCAGCGGGTCGGCCGGCTCGCCCGCCGCCAGGTCGTACAGCAGCACCCGCAGGCCGCTCACCGCGGGGAACGCGCCGCCCTCGGCGGAGCCGGCCACCACCACCCGGTCGACCGCGGCCGGCAGCTTGGCCAGGTCGACCTCCAGCGCGTCCCAGACCTCGGTGCCGGAGTCGGAACCCTGCTTGGCCCGGTGGCGGACCAGGCCGGACGGGTGCCGGGGCTGGTTGTAGAAGACGAAGTCGGCGTCCGAACGGACCTTGCCGTCGGTGCCGAGCAGCAGCGCCGAGGCGTCCACGTCGGGGGAGCCGGGCGTGGCGGTCCAGCGCAGCACGGCGCGGACGGCGGCGGCCGTCAGCGGAATGTTGGCGCCCTTCGCCATCACATGCGTCATAGCGCACCATCCTGCCCGTTCGCGACCGGTTCGGACAATGCGCCTCCCCTGGCGCTCCCGTTCCGCGCCGACCCCGGCCGGGTACCGGCGGGCGCGCGTTGTGTGAAGCGGATGGCAACCTTCCGAGAATTCGATGTTTCACGGCTTCGCCTGGCCGGATCTGTCCGTACGATAAGCGCCCAACGGCTCCGGCCTCCCACCCTTCCGAAGCGCCGGCCCGGCGCGCGCAGGGATCATGGGCTGCGGCGGGACCGGGCGAACCATTCGCCCGGCCCATCCGTCCAACTGTTGAGCCACCACTCACCCCGCCACCCGGCGGGCCGCAACCCGTTCCAGGGGAGGGCACTTTGCGCCACTTCGGTCACCTCGCGGAGGACGTCCGCAGCCGGCTCTTCCTCCGGGAGCCCGCCGCCTTCGACCGCGGCAGCGAGGCCGCCGTGCTGGCCACGGCCCTGGGCGCCACCCTCTACAGCCCGGCCACCCGCACCACGCTGGCGGCCGACATCCGCAAGCAGGCCGCCCGGGGCGTGGTCTCCATGGTGCTCTGCCTGGAGGACGCGATAGCCGACCACGAGGTGCCCGCCGCCGAGGCCAACCTGGTGGTCCAGCTCGCCGAACTGGCCGACGACCCCTCCCAGCAGCTCCCGCTGCTCTTCGTACGGGTGCGCGCCGCCCACCAGATCACCGACCTGGTCGGCCGGCTCGGGCCCGCCGTCGCGCTGCTCACCGGCTTCGTGGTGCCCAAGTTCACCGAGGACGGCGGCGGCGCCTTCCTGGAGGCACTGACCGCCGCGGAGGCCGCCTGCGGGCAGCGGCTGTTCGCCATGCCGGTGCTGGAGTCGCCCGAGCTGGCCCACCTGGAGAGCCGCCGCGACACCCTGTCCGGGGTGGCCCGCCTGCTGGAGAAGCACCGCGAGCGGATCCTCGCCGTCCGCCTCGGCGTGACCGACCTGTGTTCCGCCTACGGGCTGCGCCGCTCGCCCGACCTGACCGCCTACGACGTGGCGCTGGTCGCCGGCGTGATCGGCGACGTGGTGAACGTCCTCGGCCGGGCCGACGGCAGCGGCTACACCATCACCGGCCCGGTCTGGGAGTACTTCCCGGTCCAGGAGCGGATCTTCAAGCCGCAGCTGCGCCGCACCCCGTTCGCCGAGGCGCACCCGCCCGCGGAGGGCCTGCGCCAGCAGATCATCGAGCACGACCTGGACGGCCTGATCCGGGAGATCGAGCTGGACCGCGCCAACGGCCTGCTCGGCAAGACCTGCATCCACCCCAGCCACGTGCCGGCCGTGCACGCGCTGTCCGTGGTCACCCACGAGGAGTACTCCGACGCCCAGGACATCCTGGCGCAGAGCCGCGGCGGCGGCGGGGTCCTCCGTTCGGCGTACACCAACAAGATGAACGAGGCCAAGCCGCACCGGGCCTGGGCCGAGCGGGTGCTGCTGCGGGCGGAGGTGTTCGGCGTCGCCCGCGAGGAGGTCAGCTTCGCCGAACTGCTCAGCGCCTGCCTCTGCCCCTGACCAGCACCGGGGCCCGACCCCGAGGCCGTACGCTCGTTCGAACCGCACCACCGTGCGGGCACCACCGAAAGCAGGAGTCTTGACAGCACAGCACGCCGAACCGGCGCCCTGGACCGGCCAGTGGGTCACCGACCGGCTGGACCTGCGGCTCACCGGCTCCCCCGAGCTGCCCGCCCTGATCGGCCTCGCCCTGCGCAAGAACCCGCGCCGGGCCCACCTGCTGGTCTCCGGGGTGCTCGGCAAGCACGTCCCGCAGCGACCCGCCGTGGTGCACGGCACCGGCCTGGAGCTCGGCCGCCGGGTCCGCGAGCTGCTCGGCCCCGAGGCCGCCGCGCGCGCCGTGGTGCTCGGCTACGCGGAGACCGCGACCGCGCTCGGCCACAGCGTCGCCGACGGCCTGGACGCCCCCTACCTGCACTCCACCCGCCGGCCGGTGGCCGGGGTGGCGCCGGTCGGCGGCTTCGAGGAGGAGCACTCGCACGCCACCTCCCACCTGCTGCTGCCCGAGGACTCGCGACTGCTCGCCGGGGACGGGCCGCTGGTCCTGGTCGACGACGAGTTCTCCACCGGCAACACCGTGCTGAACACCGTCCGGGCGCTGCACGCCACCCACCCGCGCGCCCACTACGTGGTGGTCGCCCTGGTCGACCTGCGCACCGGGGCCGACCGCGCCCGCCTGGCCGAGGCCGCCGCCGAACTCGGCGCCCGGCTCGACCTGGTGGCCACCGCCGAGGGCGGGGTGCTGCTGCCGCCCGACGTGCTGGACCGGGCCCGGGCCCTGATCGAGGCGGCCGGGCCCGCCCCCGTCCCGCCGGCCGGTGAGGGCGCCCCCGTGCTGCGGGTCGACCTCGGCTGGCCCGCCGACCTGCCCGACGGCGGGCGGCACGGCTTCACCCCCGCCCACCGGGCCCGCCTCGAACAGGCACTGCCCGGCTGCGCCGCCGAGCTGGCCGCCCGGGTCACCGGCGAGCGGGTGCTGGTGCTCGGCTTCGAGGAGCTGATGTACGCGCCGCTGCGGCTGGCCGGCGCTCTGGCCGAGCTGCTCGGCGAGGACCGGGTCCGGTTCTCCACCACCACCCGCTCGCCGGTGCTGGCGGTGGACGACCCCGGGTACGCGATCCGCACCCGGCTGGCCTTCCCCGCCCACGACGACCCGGCCGACGGGCCGGGCGAGCGCTACGCCTACAACGTCGCCCCCGGCGACGACCCCTCCCGCCGCTTCGACAGCGTGGTCCTGGTGGTGGACGACCGGGCCGACACCCCGGCCCTGGGTCAGGGCGAGCAGGCCCTGCTGCACCAGCTGCGGCAGGTCACCGACCAGGTGGTGCTCGCCGTTCTTCCCTCGTACCGCCCCCCGACATCCCGCTGATGCCCCGCTGCGCCACCATGCAAGCTGAGCACCCCCACCGAAGGCCGGCATGATCACCGAGAACAACCTGACGAGCTCGCCGCCGCTGCACGGACCGGCGTTCTCCTCGTACCCGCCCGAGGACGTCACCTGGCTGCTCAAGGACCTCTCCGAGGTCCCGCTGGAGGCCCCGACCGAGGAGCGCGAGGAGGCCGTCCAGTCGGGCGGCGCCCACTACGCGGAGTCGCTGCCGGTCGAGTACCAGCCCAGCCCCGAGTACCAGGAGCTGTTCCAGCAGGCGCTGACCGCCTCCGCCGAGCGGATCGCGCTGGCCGTCGGCACGGTCGCCGAGACGCTGGTCCGCGAGCGCGGCCGGGAGCTGGTGCTCGCCTCGCTGGCCCGCGCCGGCACGCCGGTCGGCATCCTGATCCGCCGCTGGCTGGCCTTCGCGCACGGCATCGACGCGCCGCACTACACGATCTCCATCGTGCGCGGCCGCGGCATCGACCAGGTCGCCCTGCGCCACCTGGCCGCCCACCACGACGCCGGCCGGGTGGTCTTCGTCGACGGCTGGACCGGCAAGGGCGCGATCACCCGCGAGCTGGCCGAGGCGGTCGCCGGCACCGGCTTCGACCCGGACCTCGCGGTGCTCGCCGACCCGGGCGGCTGCGTGCGCACCTACGGCACCCGGGACGACTTCCTGATCCCCTCCGCCTGCCTCAACTCGACCGTCTCCGGCCTGATCTCGCGCACCGTGCTGCGCGAGGACCTGATCGGCCCCAACGAGTTCCACGGCGCCAAGTACTACCGCGAGCTGGGCGGCGCCGACGTCTCCCGGGCCTTCGTGGACGCCGTGGTCGAGCGCTTCGGCGCCGTCCGGGCAGCCGCCGAGGCCGCCGCGGACCGGCTCGCCACCGAGGACCGCACCCCCACCTGGGAGGGCTGGGCGGCGGTCGAGCGGATCAGCACCGAGTACGGCATCGACAGCGTCAACCTGGTCAAGCCCGGGGTCGGCGAGACCACCCGGGTGATGCTCCGCCGGGTGCCCTGGCGGGTGCTGGCCCGGCGCGGTGCCGGCGCCGACCTGGACCACGTCCGGCTGCTGGCCGAGCAGCGCGGCGTACCCGTGGAGGAGGTGGACGGGCTGCCGTACTCCTGCGTCGGCCTGATCCACCCCCGCTACACCCGGGGTGCCACCGGCGCCGACGGGACGGCAGTGCGAGCGGAGGACATCTGATGGACACCCGGTTCCTGGTGGCGAGCGACCTCGACCGCACCCTGATCTACTCCAACCGGGCGCTGGCCCTGGAGATGCCGGACCGGCTGGCCCCCCGACTGCTCGCGGTCGAGGTGCACGACGGGCGGGCGCTCTCCTTCATGACCGAGGAGGCCGCCCGGATGCTGGTCGAGCTGACCGGGCTGGCCACCTTCGTCCCCGCCACCACCCGGACCCGGGCCCAGTACGAGCGGGTCCACCTGCCCGGCCCGACCCCCGGCTGGCTCCCCGAGTACGCGATCTGCGCCAACGGCGGCCACCTGCTGGTCAACGGCGTGCCGGACGAGGACTGGCAGGCCGAGGTGCGGACCCGGCTGGACGCCTCCTGCGCCCCGCTCGCCGAGGTGGTCGAGCACCTGGCGCTCACCGCCGACCCGGAGTGGACCCACAAGCGCCGGGTCGCCGAGGACCTGTTCGCCTACCTGGTGGTCGAGCGCGCCGAGCTGCCCGAGGGCTGGCTCGCCGAGCTCACCGGCTGGGCCGAGGAGCGCGGCTGGACGGTCTCCCTCCAGGGCCGCAAGGTGTACGCCGTCCCGGCGCCGCTCAGCAAGAGCGCGGCGCTGGCCGAGGTCGAGCGGCGCACCGGCGCCGCCACCGTGCTCTCGGCCGGCGACTCGCTGCTCGACTCCGAGCTGCTGCTCGCCGCCGACCACGGCTGGCGGCCCGGCCACGGCGAGCTGGCCGAGACCGGCTGGACGGCGCCGGGCGTCACCGCGCTGGACCGGATCGGGGTGTCGGCGGGCGAGGAGATCGTGCGGCAGATCCTGGCCCGGGTGCGGGCGGGGGCTTCCGTCCGGGTCTGATCGGCGGGCCGGGTGTGTCCCGCGGGTGCGGGCGGGCCCGTTCTACGGGTGCGGGCGGCGGTGGCCGCCGCGCAGGACCAGCGCCGGGGTCCGTTCGTCGTAGGCGCCGCAGGCGGTGGCCGACCACGGCGACCACTGCTGCGGGACGGCGTAGTACGGCACCAGCACCGGACCGTCGCCGCGGCGCCGGGCCCCGGCCGGCAGCAGGGCCGGCAGCACGTCCAGGCCCTGCCCGGCCAGGATCGCGTTGCGGCAGGCGGCGCAGGCCGGCCTGCGCTCGGCGGCGGCCTCCCGGGCCCCGACGGTGGGCCGGCGGCGGGCCTTGCGGCCGGCCGCGGCGGGCTTGGCGGCCGTGCGGACGGCGGGGCCGTGCAGCGGGTTGTAGAAGCAGCGGACCGCGAACGGGCGGGGCCGCCCGCCCGCGTGCGCGGTGTGCGCGGCGGCCAGCCGCTCGACCGCCTGCTCGGCGAGCACCACGGCGGCGGTCAGGTCCGGCAGGTCCTCGGCCTCGTCGAGCAGCCGCCCCGCCGCGTCGTACGCCTCCAGGGCCCAGAGGTAGTTCCGGCGGGCGGCGGTCTCCTCCGGCGGCAGCTGGAGCTCGGCCACCCGGAGCAGGTCGCCGGCGGCCGTGACCCGCTCGGCCGCGATCTCGGCCAGCCGGTCGCGCAGCACCTGCCACTCGCGCAGCACGAACTCGCGGGCCTGCTTGGACTCCCGGCGGCCCGGCGGGCGGGTGCCCGGCTCCGCGGGCCGGAGCAGGCGCAGGAACCACCAGCGGCGAAACACCCGGCCCCCTCTGCGGTCACGATCGGTCTGCTGCTCGCCGGGCCGGTGTTCGGTCGCCCCGGGCGGTGGCCCGGCGGTCCGGCGTCGGTCGGCCCCGGCCCCGGGCGGCGGTCCGGCGTCGGTCGGCTCCGGCGGTGGGTCAGCCGCAGCAGCCGCCCCCGCAGCAGCCGCCGCCACCCGCGGGCGCCTGCGGGGCGGCCGAGCCGGAACCGCCGGTCACGGCCACGGTGGAGAGCAGCTTGGTGGTGTCGGCGTGCCCCTGTGGGCACACGGCGGGGTCGTTGGCCTGGGCCATGGCGCGGCGGAGCTCGAAGGTGGCTCCGCAGGAGCGGCAGCGGAAGTCGTAGCGAGGCATACCCGCAGGGTACCCAGCTTCAGTCGGCCGAGGGCCCGCCGCGACGCTTCTCGCGCACGTAGATCTGCTTGCGGACCCGGGCGACCACCGTGCCGTCGGCCGCCACCACCTCGGTGTCGAACCAGACCAGTGCCTTCTTGCCCTCGGCGGTCAGCTCGCGGATCTCGGCCAGCCGGTCGTCGGTGAGGTGGAACTCGGCGAAGACGTCGCCGCGGCCCGGCGAGACGAACTCGATCTCGGCCGCACTGTCCCAGACCAGATGGTCCGGGCCGAGGTTCTGCATCACCAGCAGCATCCAGAACGGGTCGGTCATCGCGAAGATCGAGCCGCCGAAGTGGGTGCCCACGTAGTTGCGGTTCATCCGGCCCAGGCGCAGCCGCACCTTCGCGGTCCGGAAGTCCGGGCTGATCGAGAGGACCCGGATGCCGGCGAACAGGAACGGCGGCCAGACGGAGAGCACGCGCCGGAAGGTGGACGCGGTGAGCTTGCGCTTTCGAGCCATGGGGCCACTCTAGCAACTAAGTTACCGATGGGTAGGGGTGTCCTCCGGTCACTCCTCCGGTCACTCCTCCGGTTGCTTCTCAGTGGCTCCCGCGGATCATCGTGACCACCTCGGCCGCGGTCTCCCGGACGCCCGCCAGCTCGGTCAGGAAGTGCCAGTAGTCCGGGTGCCGGCCCGAGTCCTCCAGTGCGGCCACCGCCCGGTCCAGCCGGGCGACCGCCGCGTCCAGCGGGCCCGCGTGCCGCGGGTCCGGGGTCTGCCGGCCCGACATCGCCAGCCGCTGCGCGTCCCGCAGCGCGAACCGCGCCCGGTCGATCTCGCGCTGCGGATCGCGCTCCACCTCGTTCAACTGCCGCAGTCGGTCGGTCACCGCGGCCACCGAACCCTCGGCGGTGTCCAGCAGCGCCCGTACCGTGCCGATCGCGGCCGTCGCGTCCGGCCAGCGCTGCTCGTCCCTGGCCCGGACGGCGTCGGCCAGCCGGTCCTGCGCCGTCCGCACCGCGGCCGGGATCTGGGCGGGCACCTGCTGCAGGTCCTGCCAGCAGGCCACCGCGAACCGGCGGCGCAGCTCGCTCAGCGCCGGCGCCACCGACTCCGACCTGGTCTCCAGCGCCTGGATCCGGGTCCGCAGGCTGCCCACCCGGCGGTCGATCTCCTTCGCCCGCTCGGGCAGCTGCTCGGCGGCCGCCGCGACCGCCTCCGCCCGGTGCCGCACCTCGTCGGCCCGGCGCAGGGTGTCCGGCACGCCGTGCCGGCCGGCGCCCTCGTTCAGCTTGGTCAACTCCGGTGCCAGCTCGGCCAGTCGGGCTGCCAGGTCGTCCGCCTTCAGCCCGCTCGCCCGGACCGCCTCCAGTGCCGTGGTCGCCGCCAGCAGGGCCCGCTTGGCCTGCTCGACGGCCGGGGTCACCTTCATCAGCTCGGTCTCGGCCCGGTCCACCAGCGGCTGCAGGCGGGCCAGGAACGCGGTCAGCTCACCCTTCGCCGCCTCCAGCTGCTGCTGCGCCTGCTCCAGCTGCCGGCGCGCCTGGGCGGCGGCCGACGACTCCAGCTCCTCCGCCTCCAGGTCGTGGGCGTCGAGCGCGGTCAGGTAGCCGACGGTGACCTCGTCCACCCGCGCCGAGATCTGCTGGAAGTCCGCCAGGGTCCGGCGGCCGGTGGCCTCGTTCTCGACGGCGCGGACGGTCTCCACCGCGAGCTGGACCTCGCGCTGGGTGGAGTCCAGCTGGTAGAAGGCCTCCTGGGCGGCGTCCCGGGCGGCCTTCGCGTCCGCCCGCTGCCCCTCGCCCCGGCGCCACCAGCCGCCCCGCCCGCCGCCACCGCCGGCCACCCTCACGCCACGCTCCCTGTTCGGCCCCGCTCGCCTGATCCACCGCCCATTCTTGCTGATCTCCACCCCCCACCGGCACCCCCGGGTCGGGCCCCGCCGGTGAGGGGGCCACGCGGAGGCCGCCGGACCAGGTACTCTTGGCTGTCGCCGTGCGGCCGGAGTCCGGCAACCACGGCACACGGGCGCATAGCTCAGCGGTAGAGCGCCGCCCTTACAAGGCGGATGTCGGCGGTTCGAAACCGTCTGCGCCCACAGAGCGTGAGCAGTACCGAAGCCCCGGACCGAGCGCGGTCCGGGGCTTTTGACATCCAGATCTGACATCAGTGCCGCTTGAGTAGCCGATCCATGTTGGCGAGGGCTTCCCGCTGCGAGTCCTGGGTGACGTGGGTGTAGACGTTCATCGTCAGCCCGATCTGGCTGTGGCCGAGGATCTCCATGACCACCCGCGGCGAGACCCCGCAGGCGACCAGCAGGGTCGCGGTGCCGTGCCGGGCGTCGTGCATCCGGACCACGGGCACCTTGGCGTCCGCGGCGATCCGGCGGAACGACCGGTAGACGTTGGTCGGCTCTACCGGCCGGCCGGTCCGAGTGGTGAAGATGTACCCGGTCTCCGTCCAGTGTTCCCCGGCCGTCCGCCGCGTCTCGGCCTGGCGCAGGCGGTGCCAGCGCAGGGCCACGATGGCGATGCGGGGGAGCGGGATCGGCCGGCGCTTGCCGTTCTTCGTCGTGTCCGCGTACAACTCGCCGCCGACGCGCTGGATTTGCTCCCGAACCACCAGTGCCCGGCCGTCAAGGTCCACGTCCGACCAGCGGAGTCCGACGATCTCGCCACGCCGCATGCCGAGCGCGATGGCCAGGACGAAGGCGGCGTAGAGCGGGTCCCTTCGGGCGGCGGTCAGGAAGGCCAGGGTCTCGTCCAGGGTCCAGGGTCGCGACTCCCGGCTGACCACGCGGGGCGGTGGCACCATCATGGCGACGTTCCGGCTGATCAGCTCGTCACGGCAGGCCGAAGTCAGGGCCGTGCGCAACACCTTGTGCGACTCCTTCGCGGTCGCGGCGCTCGACTGAGCGGTCACCTTGGCCAGGAAGAGCCGGACGTCCCGGGGACTCAGCGACTCAAGCCCCTTGTTGCCCAGGTGGGGGAGGAGGTAGAGCCGTACGTGCATCTCGTACTTGGACGCGGTGGTGCGCTTCCTCTGGGGGCTGATGAAGTGCTCCAACCAGTACGGCAGCCACTCGGAGAGCTTCGCCGACCGGGTGGGCGTCGAGATGCCCTGCTGGTCGCGCTCGACCAGCTCTCGGCGCTTCTGGTCGCACTCCTCCCAGGTCGTGCCATAGACGAACTTCCGGGCCCGGGTGCCGTCGGGCTGCGGCACGTAGACGGCTGCCTGGTAGCGGCCGTCCTTGCGCTTGGTCACGGTGCCGGAGCCGTTCGGGTTGCGCTTGGCCATCAGGCATTGCTCCTGGTCTGGTTGCGGATGTAGGCGGTCAGGTCATCGGCGGCCACGCGACGGCAGCGACCGATGGTGAAGCTGGTCAGGTTCTTTGAGCGGATCAGGTCGTAGACCTTGCTGCGGCTGAGTCGGAGGGCGGCCATGACCTCAGGCACGGTCAGGGCTTCGGGCGTCGCGGTGGCCATGGCGGTCCTCTCGTGCGGATGGTGGCTTCGAGCGGTGCGCACCTGTCCGAGGTAGGGATTTCTGCGTCACAGCGTCGTCAGCGTCATTCGGGCCTTTGACCTGCAGTTTTGTGTGTCGCACTGGCCGGGGCCTGCGTCACCGGTGCGTCACGGGCTTCGTCACCGTGACGAAGCCCGTGACGCAGGTGACGCAGGATGACGCAGCGGCCGTCCTCTGCGTCACGGTCTTGGCCGCAGGTCAGGGGCCGTTTTCTGTCCCGCGTGACGCAGGTGACGCAGCGTCTTCCTACTTAGGAAAAAAGGAAGGGGTGCCTGTAGGTACTTGGGCGCACCTCAGAGCGAAAGAAGGAGCCGCTGCGCGGCACGACCCTTGGGCGGCTTCGCCGAACTGCAAGAGGAGCACCCGTCCTCGGCCGCCGGTGCTCCTCTTGCAGTTCGGGTGGTGGCCCGGGTCAGAGCAGCGACGGCTGCTCGTGCGGGGGCGCGGGGGCGGGGCGGGTCATTTCGAGGTAGCGGCCCTCCCGCGTGCGCCCGGAGTCGATGAGCAGGCCACGGGCGGCAAGGGTCGGTTGGAGGCGCTTGAGCCGGTCGGACAGCACCTTGCCGGTGGTCGGCCAGCCCTTCGGCACCGCCCGCAGCTCCTCACCGGCGTAGACCCGGCTGAGGCAGGCCAGCCACTCGGTGGACGTCATCCGCTGCGCCGTGCCCGGGGCGATCGTGTCGGCGTGCTGGAGAACGGTCTGTGCCAACAGGTCGCCCTCGATCACGTCGTCGTTCAGGTCGTCCAGACTGGCCCGGTACGCGGCCAGCGCCCCGAGGCCGGTGGCGGCGTCGAGCTGCGCGCACAGGTGCGCGAAATCGGCCATGCGCAGGTCGGTCGGGGTCTCCACCTCGGCCGCCCGAACCTGCACCGTGAGGTCGAGCAGCGAGCCGAGCACGATGGGCAGCACCTCGGCGTACTCCGCCCACAGCTCCGCCTCGGTGCGGCGCACCCGGGGCCGCTCCAGCCGCAGCGGCAGCAGCCGCTCTGCAAGGTCAGGGCGGATGACGCCGACGTCGATGCCGGTCAGCAGCAGCGGTCGGCGGTAGCCGACCCGGAACACGTCGCCGTCGGTGAACAGCGCCCGCTTGACGTTCTCGGCGCCGGTGACGATGCAGCACATCGCGTCGGACATGTCCGGGCCCATGTGGGAGAGGTTGTCCAGGGCGGTGACCCATCCGGCCGCGACGGCCGCGAGGAGGTTCTCCTCGTCCTTCGGCGGGCGGCGCAGGTCGCCGCTCATGCCCTCGATGATCCGCATGAGCATCCGGCCTGCGGTGGACTTGCCCGCGCCCTGCGGGCCGGTGAGGAACGGGGCCGGGACGGGCACGGACGGCCCCAGGCAGCCGATCAGCCACGCCATGGCCAGGCACTCGGAAGCGGCCGTGGCGAAGTTGCACAGCCCGAACAGCAGGTCGATGCCCTTGCCGTCGGTGTCCGTCACCGGGAGGGGTAGTTCGCCGGTGAGCTGGGTGCGCCGCCAGCACACCTCCCGCGGATCCGGGGTGAGGATGTCCCAGCCGGTGGGGTGGATGCGCACGGACAGGCCGTCGGCGCGCCCGAGGTCGAGCCAGGTCGCCCCGTCGAACCCGGGCGCCACCCGGATGTGGACGGGCTGCACGTCCTCGGTCAGTGCGAGTGCTTCGATCAAGTCCAACGCCTCCTTGAGGGCGGTTCCGTTGAAGACGCCGCGCCCGTCCCGGTACAGGCCGACCATGAGTTCCTGGCGGTGGCTTCCGGTGGTGCCCTGGGAGCGGATCTGGCGGGCCACCGGGTGGCCGGTCCGCTGGGCGTAGACGGTGCCGTCGGCGGTGCGGAAGTACCGGAAGTGCGTCTGCGCGTACTCTGCGATGACCTCGCGGGCCGGGTTCTTCTCGTCCTCGGCCACGACTACATCCCCAGCCTGCGGACAGCATTCGTCCATGCGTCGGCGCAGTGCCGGGCGGTCTCGCCCTTCGTGCCGGCGGCGGCGAACAGCCGGGCGGTGTGCGCTTCGGTGAGGCAGCCGCAGCGGCCGTGCGTGGACAGCACCGCGAGGAACGTCGCGAACACGGTGGCGTGCACCGCGCTGGTCGCATCGGTGATGCGCTGCTCGGCCATGGCGATGCCGCGTTCCAGGTAGGCCGGGCTGCGGTGCGGGCACCGCCTGCCCCTGGCGGCCGGCCGGGGTACCGTGACGGCCGCCGGGCTGGCCGGGGCCGCCTCCCGTACCAGCAGGGCCCGCACGGTGTCCGGCAGGGGCGCCACGATGCCGGCACCGGCACCGAGCCACCGGGCGTAGGACATCAGCGATTTGATGTCCAGACCGGGCCGCACCGCGTTGGCGGAAGGCATGGTGCCCCGGTAGATCCAGTGCTCACCCCGGGTCGTGGACACGGTCCGGGTGGCGGGCAGGTTCGCTCCGGCCCAGGTGATGGCGTCCGCGTTGTCGAGGTCCACGACCGTCAGCCCGGCGCCGCCCGGGTGGTAGGCCACCGCCGCTGCCTCGCGCCACGCCCGCGCCCACGCGGCCGAGCCGATGACAGCAGGGTCGGTGGTGGCGCCGGCCCAGCCGTGGCACGGGGCCGGGCAGGTGCAGGGGCCGGGGGTCTTCATGTTCGGCCGCCCGCCGCACCGGTTGTCGGCGCAGGCCGGGCAGTTGCCGAACGGGACCTTCCCGGCCCGCAGCGGCAGGACGGGCAGGCCGCGCGGCGCCAGGGTGAGCGCGGTGGGCAGGTGCTCTCCCCGGATCATGGTCGGTTGGGTCATGCTGGGTGTCTCCAGTTCTGTTCGGCTGGATTGGCGGCGGCCCCGGTTCTTGGCGGAAGGGGGCCGCCGTTGTCATGTCGGTGTGCTCTGTTCCTCGGCGCAGACCTTGTGCGATGGGCGGTGCTGGTCGTCGCGGAGTGGGGTGGGGCGCCCGCACCACCGGCAGGGCAGGGTGCGGGTTCGGTCGTAGTGCCGGGCGTCGCGCCAGTCGAGGGCGGCCACGGTGCGGTCAGCGAAGGTCGAGGGGGAGTTGGCCGTCGATCTGGATGGGCGGTTCGGGTGGCATCAGCGCGTCGATGGCGGCGCGGTGCTGGTGGTCGTCGCGGGGGCAGGTCACGGTGCGGTCGGCGGCGATGATCCAGCCCGCGCGCCGGGCGGCCGTGACAGCGTCCTCGCGGGTCTCGTGGAGTGCGATGACCTCTTCGTCGTCCAGTCCGCAGGTGTCGCAGACGACCACGTGGAAGGTGCGGGGGCTGATCGGCACCGGGTCCTCCTCACGCGGCCTGTCGGGCGGGGAAGTCGATGACCGCCGCCAGCCGCACCGACGGGGCGGCCTGCGGGATCGGGGCGGGCTCCCGGGCCGGGGGCGGGGTCGAGCCGTCCTCCTGCTGCTCGGCGAGGGCGGCACGCTCGGCGGCGGAGTTGGCCAGCACGGCCTGCACCCGGGCGGAGTCGGCGCGCTGGCCGCGCATGGACCGGGCGTAGGCGGCGGCGCCGGCGGTGCCGGGTCCGAAGATCAGGGCGGCGGCGATCAGGTCGGTGGTGCTCACGAAGTACCCCCTGCTGCGGTGGTGAGGGCGGTGAGGATGTCGGTGCCGAGCTGGGCGAGGCGGTGGTTGATGGCGTGCCAGGAGTCGGGGTCGATGTGCATGAGGGCGGCGAGTGCGGCGGGGCCGTCGTGGTTGGCGGTGGCGGTCATCGCGTCGCGCAGGTGGACGGCGGCCAGCGGCCGGATCGTGCGGGCGGGGGTGGGCATGGCGGGGTGTCCTCCGCTTCGGGTGTGGTTGCTGTGGGTGAGCGGGAGGGAAGCGGGTGGCGGCCGGAACAGGCGTTCTGGGAGCCGCTCCGGGGCCGTGTGGGGCTGGTTCCCTGGCTCCCTGGTGTCCTGATCTGCGCAGATCAGGGCGGGGATCGGGGGCCAGGGAGGCGGGTAGGGAGTTCTCCCTGCCTCCCTGGCGGTTCCCTTTACGCTCCGTGCTGGTCGAGGGTGTCGGTGTCGCGTGCGGAGAGGGCGTTGAGGACGCGGGCGCGGGAGACGACCATCTGTCCGTCGGACTTGTACGGGGCCGCGCCCACCGCTTCCAGGACGGTCTTGAGGTCGCTGAACGTCCACTCCCGGTACTCGCCCGGGTCGGTGGCGGCGAGCCGGGCCAGGACCTCCTGGGTGCGCACGCGCGGGGCGTCCCCGAGGGCGGCGGCGATGTCGGCGAGCGCGTCCACCGCCTGCTCGGGCCGCTCGACCGCCGTGAGCGTGGTGACACCGGCACGGCGGGCCTTGGCCCGCTCCGCGATCTCGGCGGCCTGCTCACCGGTCACGTAGTGCGTGCGGATGGTGGTCGAGGACTGCCCGGGGGCGAGCTTGACGCCGTCCCCGGCGACCACGACGGTGCCCTTGTCGAGGCCCTGGCGGAGCTTGTGAGGGGCGGCGCCGCCGTTGACGGCCTTGTCCCCCAGGGCCATGCGGGCCTGCTCCTCGGTGCCGAGCACGAGCGAGGCCCGGATGTGCGCGCCCTCCCGGACGAGCTTGGGGAGGTTCTGGTCGGTGGGGTCCTGGGTGCCCTGCCACAGCACCACGTTGACCGCGCGGCCCTGGTTGTGGAGCTTGCGCGCCGCCATGAAGTAGCGGCTGGTGGCCTTGACCCCGCCGTAGGGGCGCTTGTCCTCGCCGACGGTCGGGCACATGAACGCCACCTGCGCCTCATCGACCAGCAGCACGATCGGGTGGAACCGGGGGTCGGTGCGGGCCATCTCGCGGGTCACGCCGTCGGTTGCGCCGGACTGCTCCAGCAGCGCGATGCGCCGTTCCATCTCCGCGACGCCGTCCTCCAGCATCTCGGTGGCGTCGATGACGTGCTGGTCGGTCGGGCCCTGGATCAGGACGGTGGCCAGGCCGTCGAACATCCGCCAGTCGCCCACGCCCTTGAGGTCGGCGATCCGGAACTCCACCGAGCTGTCCAGCGCCAGCCACAGCGCCAAGGCCCGCAGCGAGGCGGTCTTGCCCTGGTTCGACAGGCCCGTGATCAGCAGGTGCCGTTGCAGCAGGCTCAACAGCGCGGCGTCGCCGCGCAGGTCCTGGCCCCAGGGTGCGCGGCCGGTGTAGAGGTCGGCGCTCAGGTCGGGGTCGGTGACCAGCGGGGACTGGCCGATCGGCTCGTCCAGCGCGCCGGAGTCGGCGATCCACAGCCGGACCGTGCGGGCCGCCTGGGGGATCGTGACGAACACCTCGTGCTCGTGCCGGGCGAGGTTCTCGGCGAGCTTGCGGCGCCGCTTCTGCACCTCGTCCGTCGACACCCCCGACGGCAGGGTGACATCCACCTCGACCCCGCATCCGGCGATCCGGATCGGGCCGAGCATCCCGGCCCCGGCATCGCCCATCTCCCTGATGGCCGCCCGCAGCGGCGCGATCCCCAGGTCCCGCAGCGACGTGACCACGACGGAGGGGGTGATCGGCGCCCCCACGTCACTGCTGGTGGCGGTGGGCAGGGTCCAGGCGGGTGCGGCCTGGCGGTTGCGGCCGACGGACCACATGGCCAGCAGGCCCAGCCACGGGCCGATGGCACACAGCGGGCCCCACACGATGCTGACGAACACCACCGCCCACCGGATCAGCTCGATGACGGTCATGGTCGGGGCGATCACGTCCGCGAGGCGCTTCTCCGCGATCGCCAGCACGATGCCCAAACCGAGCAGGGCGCCGGCCGTCGCCGCGGTGGCGATGGCGGCGCTCTTGGCGAGCCGCACGGGGGCGGTGAGCAGGTCCATGCGCCGCTGATGGCGGGCGGCGCGGAACGCGGCGGCCCGCACCTCCCACTCCAGGGCATGTTCGGGCTGCCCGGCGGCCTCGGCCGCGCGCATCATCCGCTCGTAGCGGGCGGTGCTGCGGCTCTCCCACGCCCGGCGGGCCAGGATCCCGCCCCCGGCGAGCACGTAGGAGCCGTGACGCACCACCAGCCGGGCGGTGGTGCGGGTCCGGTCGTCGGTCAGGACCACCCGCACCGCCCGCCGGCCCCGCACCCACGCCGGGGCCTTCGGGCCGTGCGGCGTGCGGGGGTTGGGCAGGACGACGCCCGAGACGGGCCCGGCCTGCGACGGCCCGGCGGCGGTGCGGTGGGCGCGGGCCTTGCCCAGGTCGACCACGACCCCACCGGGCACACCGGGGGTGTCGGGGGTGGTGCTGGAAGGCTGGTTCACTGGTGGTTCCTTCCTCGCAGTTGAAGCTGTGCTGGATGGGGACCCGGGGCGGCCGACGATGCTTGCCGGCGGTGCGGCCGCCCCGGGGTTGTCACCTGCTGTTTCGCGCGGCCTGTTCGGCGGTCTCCCGCTCGACGGCGCGCGCCTGCAACCGGTCGATCTGCCGGTCGTACTTCGAGGGGTCGCCACCACGCGCGGCGGTCACGGCGGCCTTGGCGATGATCCACGCGGACCGGGCGATCTCACCGGTGGTGTAGTGGTCGGGCTCCTGCGCCATGGACGGCACACTCCTTGCGGGGTGGGCCGGGTCTGTCCCGGCTCCCCACCCCCGCCCGGCACCCCGGGCGGGGACGGGCAACCGTCAGCCCTCGTTCGACCGGTCGAGGTGGTCGAGGGCGCGACGCAGCAGGGGGCGGTGCGCGCCGTACAGGGTCCGTCCGGCGGCGGTGATCGCGGCGTCGAGCTGGTCGAGGCTGGCGAAGGGCCACCAGGTCGCTTCGAGGGCGTCGTCGGCGCCGACGGCGGCCACCGTGGCGGGCAGCAGGTAGAGCGCGCTGGTCGAGGCGACCCAGGCGTGGTCCGACTGCCGCCAGTCGTCCACGATGTCCCGGCCGAGGATCACGGGGTGGTGACCGGCGAGGTCCACCCCGGTCTCCTCCCGCAGCTCCCGCACCAGGGCCGCCGGAGCGGTCTCGCCCGGGTCGACCATCCCACCGGGGATCGCCTCCACGCCGATGTCGGAGCGGGTGATCAGCAGCACCCGCCGGGCCGGGCCGGTGCCCGCGACCACGATCGGGTCGGCGGCTGCGTTCTCGCCCCACTTGCCCAGGTTGCGGCCGGTGCAGCCGGTCCGGCCGAGCGGGTGCAGCGGCCAGCCCCGCCCGTCCAGGTCGAACGGCACCAGCGCGACGCGGCGCCGCTGGTCCCAGTCGTGCACGTCGGTCGGGGTCGGCGCCCCCTCGGCCCAGTCGGGCACGTCGGCGGCCAGCGCGGCCGGCCGCAGTTCGGGCGGCGTCACGTCAACGGGCGCGTACTGCGGCCAGATCACCGACCAGCTACGCGGTCCGGCGGGAACGATCTCGTTCATGGTGGATCTCTCCGGGGCTCGTGATGGGTTCGGAACGGGCACTCAGGCGGAGGCGATGGCGGCCGCGATGGTCTCAATGCCGTGGTGGAAGGCCTGGTCGAGCAGGTAGGCGCCGTTCAGGCCGTGGTCGGCGAGCCGCACGAACGCCCGTCCGCCGGTGGCGTCGGCGAGGCGCCGCAAAGGCTCGCGCCGGTCGGCGATGTAGTGGGTGACGGCCGAGACGGTCAGGCCGGCGGCGACGGGGCCGGGCCGCAGCCGCACTCCGAGCACCCGGGTGCCGAGCAGCAGGGCGGCTGCCTGGGTGGCGGTGTAGGTGGCGACGTGGGCGGCGCAGGCTCGGCGGCCGGCCGCGCTGGACTGCCCGTCGGTGTGGTCGTGCTGGCCCTTGGTGGCGGCCTGGTGGTCGGTCTGGATCCAGTGGTCCGCCACGTCCGCGGCCGAGCGGAGCAGGGCGTAGGAGACGGCGAAGCGGGCAGCGCGGTCAAAGCTCACGGCGGATCTCCAAAGATGCTGTGGTGCGCGGGAGTTGGGGGACTGTGGGCCGTTCAGGCGGCGGCCGGGGCGGTCACGACGCCCGCTCCTGACCGTCCTCACCGTCGGCCGGCTCGGCCGGAGCCTCGGGCTCGGTGTCGGGGACGGCGTGCAGGCCCGGACGGGCGGCCTGCTCGGCCCGCTCGGCCTTGAGCGCGTCCCGCAGGACGCGGGCCTTGGCGGACGACGTGCGGACCGCCCCCCGGATCCGGTCGGCCACCAGGTCCTCGGCCGACCACCCGGCGGTTGCGGTGCGGGCCTCGGCCAGCAACTCGTCCGCCGTCCGACTCGACCGGGCCGCTCGGGCCGACTGCGGCACCGTGCCGGTCGCCCGGCGAGGCCGACTCATTACTGCCGCGACCGCCTTGACCGGCCGGACCGGCTCCACCACCGGGGCGGGCACGGTCGGCTCCACCGGCGGGGCCGGGTCGGGCGACTCGTACACCGACCCGAACAGGTCCGGGTCGGCAGGTTCGGGCAGGTCAGAAACCGACCGATTTACGGTGCTCTGGGTGTTTTCTGCCGGTTCGGGTCGGTGGTGCAGGACCTTGGCGACCAGGTCAGACCCGAACGCGATCGACCCGACCGGCAGCGAGCTGGCGAGCAGCACCAGCGCCCAGTGGGCGGGTGCCCAGTCGGCCAGCTTGGCCCGACCAGCGCCGTGCAGGGTCACCAGTCCATGGGTGTAGTTGAGGACCAGCGAGGCGACCGTGTAGCCGACCAGGACCCGCAGCGCGAACCGGCGGTCGGCCCCGGTGAGGATCAGCACGGCGACCAGGGCCAGCGCCATCAGGCCGTCGATCACCAGCGGGTAGACGGTCGCGGCGGTCGGGTCGGCGCCGATCGCGGTGGCGATGTCCTTCAGCGCGTTCCAGGAGACCCGGAACGCCATCCCGACCACGCCCAGCAGCGCGGCGACCATCCAGAACTTGCCCGCCCGGTTCACGCTGCCACCCCCAGCGCCGCAGCCGGGCGGACCGAGCGGCGCGCGGCGGTCAGCGGGACCGGGGCGGCGCCCATCAGGCGCTCGGCGTAGGCGGCCAGCTCCGGGTCCTCCCGGCGCAGGTCCGCCAACACCGCCACCGCCACGTCCAACCGGGCGGCGCGCTCGATCACCGACTCACCGGCCACACCGGCGAACAGCACCTCGTCCACACCCAACGCCAACTCCGCGAACTCCTCCGGACCGGCGGCGTACTGCCCTGCAACAATCGACTTCACGGGACAACCTCTCCTAGATGGGGTGGGCCCGAGGGGCTGCCGCGCTCCGGCCAAGGAATTGCGCGGCGGCCCCGACTCGTCGGGCCCGGCTGCTCGATCGACACGAGCGGCCACGACCCCCGACACCCGCCACAGCACGCATGAGTGCGCGGGGATATCGAGGACCGTGATCACTGGTGAAGCAAGAGGTTCGGTCTCAGATGGACGCGGGGCCTGCTCGCTCCGGGGAGATCCCTCCCGGAGGTCGTCGCCGGCGAAAGGTCGGCCGCGTCGTTTTTTGGAGAGGCCGGTAGCTCCTCTCAGTCGGCTGCGTGTCCCATGTACGGCCGCCGTCTGAAGGGCGGTCCGAGGTGTCAGGGCGTGCGCCCCTTCTCTGCCGACTGGTCTCCACTCACCCCGACCTGGCGCGGTCACAGGCGGACTGCGGTGGTGGATCACGCTCTTGAGTTGTTCAGCGGGCAGTGCGTTGGTGCAGGTCAGAGCAGCCCAAAGAAGGCCCCATCTCCTCTACATGAGTGCTCATGCACTTATGTAGAGGAGTGACATGCATCAGAGTGGCCTGCTCCTGTATATAAGTCAACCCCCCGTGCCCCGGAGGGTGCGGAGGGTTGCGTTCGGAGCGGGTTTGATCAGTCGCTGGCCGGGATGCGGTAGTCCAAGACGAACTGGTCAGCGGCCATCAGCGTGTCGCACACCTCGACCACCCGGCCCGCCTCGGAGATGGCGTTGCGGGTGAGGTGGATGATCGGGGCGCCAGGACTGAGGCTCAGGGCCGTCGTCTCCGGCTTGGTCGCCAGTCGCGCTCGGACGGTCTCGGTGAACTCGGCCAGGGTGTGGCCGTGATCCTCAAGCCGCGCGTAGATCCCTCCACCCCCGGGGTTCTCCGCGAAGAGCTCCGGAATGTCCTTCGCGATGTCCCACGGTAGGTAGGAGGTGGCCTCCTCGGTCGGCACCCCGTCGCTGAAGTAGAGCCGACGGCGCGCCAACACCTGAGTGCCGGGGGCGATGGCGAGACGATCGGCGATCTCGGCTGGTGCCTCGGTCGGGCCGATGTAGAGGACGCGGACAGACGGTGCGGCTCCAGCCTGCTCCGCTTCAGCGATGTACGCCGCCTTGCCAGCCTTCCGGTGGGAGCGCCGGAACCGGTCCGACGACTTACGGTTGACCGGCGGGCGGGACTTCACGAACGATCCGCGTCCGTGATGGGTCTCGATCAGTCCCGTGGTGCGCAGCTCGGCCACTGCCTTCCTGGCCGTGCCAGGGGCGACCTTGTAGCGGTCCATGAGTTCAGACTCGCTGGGGATCTGCTCGCCAGGGGGCAGAACGCCCTTCTGGATCTGTTCCGCGAGGTCCTCGGCAATCTGCAGGTACCGAGGCGCTGATGTCTCGCGAACGCTTCCACTCCTCATCTGGGTGGAACCTCCTATGCTCATATACATGAGTAACAGCACGCAGCAGGGCCGGTCAACGCCGCTTCATTCAGTGTCGGTGGCCGGCGTCGTTGTGCGGGACGGTGGTGACGTGCTGGTCATCCGCCGCGCGGACAACAACACGTGGGAGCCGCCCGGGGGAGTGTTGGAGCTGGCGGAGTCGGTCGAGGCTGGGGTTCGCCGAGAGGTACTGGAGGAGACCGGTGTCGAGGTAGAGGTGGAACGGCTGACCGGCGTCTACAAGAACATGTCTCTGGGAGTCGTGGCCCTGGTCTTCAGGTGTCGCCCGGTTGGCGGTACGCCGTCCGTCTCTGAGGAGTCCACTGTTGTCCAGTGGATCCCAGCCGAGGAAGCGGCAGCCAGGATGGGTGCCATGTACTCGGTTCGGTTGCGCGATGCCCTTGGTGAAGGTGCCCCGGCCGTACGAGCCCATGACGGTAGGCGCCTGGTTGGCTGACTGGCAGTGACAGCGGCACAGTGTTGCGCCGCCCTGGCCGTTTGGAGCCTGAGAGCGCCGCCGCTGAGGTCGTGCGGCGGTCGTGCCTGACATTCCGACATCAGTCTCTGACATCAACAGCGGCAGACTTGGGCGGTCAACCGGAGCTTTGCAGGTACCGACGGTCGAGCCCGGAGCGGTTACCGCGCTGGCTGCTGCTCCCTCCGGTCGAACTTACAAGGCGGATGTCGGCGGTTCGAAACCGTCTGCGCCCACAGTGCGTGAGCAGTACACCGGAGCCCCGGACCGACCTCGGTCCGGGGCTCCGTGCGTTCCGGGTGCCGGCCGGGTCGGTCGCCGCCTGCCCCGGGACCGCGCCTCATCGGCCGGTCGGTGCCGGTGGGCCGCGCCGCTCCGCGATGTCCGAGTTGGAGTGGATCATGGGCTTTGTAATCCTATGCCCCCCTCTTGGTAATCATTTTGACGATCGATCAATTCATCGACACCATGCACCTGACTTAATCGGATTCTCATTCGAGGAGTGCAGTGTCGGTACGGATTGGGCGAAGACGACCCATACCCGCCTGGGTCGCCGCGGCAGTGGTGGCAGGCGCCCTCCTGGGAGGGGGGGTCGTCCCCTGGACACCTCCGGCCGCCCATGCCGTGGAGGCGGCCCCGGCCGCCGATCCGGCGTCGTCCGCGACCGGTGACGCTGCTGAGGTGGCGGCCGTCGCGGAGGCTAAGCGGACCGGCAAACCGGTCGAGGTGGTGTCGAAGCGGACCGAGACCGCCGATGTGGTCGCGCAGCCGGACGGTCGGCTGCTGGCGACGACGTACGTGCAGCCGCACCGGGTGCGCAGGGCCGGCGGCTGGGTCGACATCGATCCCGTGTTGTCCGTGCGCGCGGACGGTTCGGTGGCGCCGAAGGCGGCGACGGCCGATGTGGTGTTCTCCGGTGGTGGGAGTTCCCAGCCGCTGGTGCGGATCGCCTCGCGGGGCAAGGAGCTCAAGCTCAGCTGGCCGAAGGCACTGCCGAAGCCGGTGGTGGAGGGCAGCACGGCGGAGTACCGCTCGATCCTGCCGGAGGTTGACCTGAGGCTGACCGCGACGCGGACGGGCTTCAGCCAGATCATCGTGGTGCACAGCGCCGAGGCCGCGAAGAACCCTGAGCTGGACCAGTTGCGGCTGGGTCTGGCGGGTGAGGGCCTCAAGGTCGGACAGGCCGCGGACGGCTCGCTGTCCGCGGTGGACCGCAGCGGCGGTGGCACCGTCTTCGAGGCACCCACTCCGGTGATGTGGGACTCCTCCCGCCCGGTGGCCGGGGCGCCCGGCGCCAGCGCCTTGACCTCGCCGACGGCGCGCTCGGCGCCGGCCTCCAAGGCCAAGAACCTGCTCGCCCCCGCGGCCCCGGCCACCGCGCAGACCTCCGGCGACCCGTTGGACGGGCTCGTCCCCGGCGACGGCGCCAAGGTCGCCCGGATCAAGGTCGACCTGCCCGCTGCCCAGGACAAGCTGGTCCTCACCCCGGACCAGGCGATGCTGGACGACCCCGGCACCGTCTTCCCGGTGATGATCGACCCGGCGTGGAACACGCCGAGCGCCGCCGACTGGGCCGGTGTCTCCCGCTACTACGCCTCCCAGGCCTACTGGCACTTCACCTACAACAGCACGTACGTCCACGACTGGGGCGTCGGCTACTGCGGCGACACCAGTCGCTGCGCGCCGGCGGACGTGAAGCGGGCGTTCTTCCAGATTCCGACGTCGACGTTTGTCGGGAAGCAGATCCTGAGCGCGGAGTTCGGTACGTACGAGAGCCACTCATGGTCGTGCTCGCCGAGCAACATCGAGCTGTGGAGCACCGGTTGGGTGTCCTCGGGCACGAACTGGAACTCGCAGAACGCGTCCGGGTTCTGGAGCCGCAAGCTGCAGACGATGAGCGCGGCGAAGGGCTGGAGCGGAAGCTGCCCCGGCGGCTGGCTGGAGTTCGGTGGCACCTCGGGCGGGGTCAAGGACCTGGTCCAGGACGCCGCCAACTGGGGCTGGTCGTGGACCACGTTCGGCCTCAAGGCGGAGAACGAGGGTGACAGCAACAGCTGGAAGCGCCTGACCGACGACGCCTTCCTGCGCGTGTACTACAACCTGCCGCCCCGGCAGACGCCGATGAACCAGCTGACCATGTCGCCGGGCAGCGTCTGCTCGTCGACGGGTGTGGGGATCAACAACTGGCCGCAGATCACCGCGACGGCGAGCGACCCGGACGGCGAGGCCGTCGGCGTGCAGTTCGCGGTCGCGTGGGACGACGGCAGCTCCGGCTACAAGCGCCGGTGGTGGTCGACGGGCAGTGAGGGCGCCGCCCCGAACGGCAACTCCTTCAAGGGATCGGGGTCGCTGTTCTCGGTGTCGCTGCCGACGTTGCCGGCCTCGGTCGGTGGTTCCTACGGCTGGGAGATGCGGGCCTGGGACGGGGCGAGCTGGGGGCCGTGGTCCTCGGACGGCGACCCGACCGTCTGCTACTTCAACGTCGACACCACCCGCCCCGAGGGCCCGAAGGTCACCTCCTCGTCGTACCCCGGATCCACGGACGCGGCGGCCGCGCTGCCCTGGACGGACGGGGTCGGCAAGTATGGCGACTTCACCGTGAGCTCGACCGCCACCGATGTGGTGAAGTACCAGTGGGGCCTGGACTCGGGCGCGTCCGCCGCCCACGAGGTGGCGACGGCGGGCGGTGCGGCCAGGACGATCAAGCTGCTTCCCCAGACGCCCGGCGTGCACCTGCTCGCGGTCCAGGCCGTGGACGGCGTCGGTAACGTCTCGGAATCCCAGAGTTACTACTTCAACGTCCTGAACGGTCAGCCGCAGCGCACCGGTTGGGCGCTGGACGAGACGGGCGGAAGCAGCTACGCGGGCGGCGGCGGCAGCGTCCCGCTGGCACTGCGTCCGGGTGCGACGGCGGGTGCGCCCGGCCATCAGGGCAGTGCCGTCGCGTTCAACGGCACTTCCGACGGGTATGCCGGCACGGAGGGTGCCGTCCTCGACACCGACCGGAGCTTCAGCGTCTCGGTGTGGGCCAACCTTGCCGACATCAGCCTGACCCGGACCGCCGTGAGCCAGTCGGCGGGCAACACCGCCTTCTTCGACCTCGGCGAACGCAACGGGAAGTGGGCCTTCACCACGTACACCGCGGACCTGGCCGACGGATTCGGTTGGCAGCCGGCGATCGGGACGGCGCCGGCGGCGCTGAACACCTGGACCCACCTGACCGGGGTCTACGACGCGGCCGGGGCCAAGGTGCTGCTCTACGTCGACGGCGCCCTGGCCGCACAGGCCCCGGCCCCGAAGTCGTTCGCCTCCCGCGGCCCGCTGGAGCTCGGGCGGTTCCGCTACATGGGTGGGTACGTCGACCCGTGGAAGGGGTCGCTCGACGAACTCAAGGTCTGGGACCGGGCGCTGTCCGCCACCGAGGTGGCCGACTCCGCCGCCGACCGGCCGCTGACCACGGGCCTCCCGGCGAAGGCCGTCTGGCACCTGGACGAGAGTGCCGCTCCGGCGGTCGGGCTCCCGGAGTCCGACCCGCTGATCGCGAGCGGCGGGGTGCAGGCCGGTGTTCCCGGTACGGCCGCCAAGGCGCTGCACTTCGACGGGACGAGCGGTTACGCGCGGACCGCCCGGCCGCAGGTCGACGGGACGCGCAACTTCTCGGTGGCGGCGTGGGTGCGTCTGCCGGCACCGGCGGCGGGCGACACGACCGCGAAGATGGCCGTGACGCAGAACGGGCAGCACAACAACGAGTTCTCGTTGTACTACTCGGCGTACGGCAAGAAGTGGATCTTCGGCCGGTACAAGGAGGACACCTCCGCGGACACCCTGGTCCGGGCGGCGCAGGCGGACTGTGCGCCCGGGACGTCGGTGAACGGGGTGCCGTGCTTCTCGGGGACGGACAACCAGTGGGTGCATCTGCTGGGTGTGTCGGACGCGGTGGCGAGGAAGACCCGGCTGTACATCAACGGCTTCCTGGTCGGTGAGGCGGACTACACGCAGACCGCGCCGTGGGCGAATCCGGGGCCGTTGCAGGTGGGTGCGGTCAACCGGGAAGGCGTCAACGCCGAGTTCTTCGGCGGCGACGTGGACGACGTGCGGGTCTACGACCGCGTGGTGACCGGCTCGGAGGCGGCGGACCTGGTCGTCCAGCGCCCGCAACTGGCAGGCCGGTGGAAGCTCGACACGGCTTCCGGTTCGCCGACGGCCAGCCCCGGTGAGGGTCCGGCGCCGCGGGGTGCGGTGCTGAACGGCGGTGCGACGATCAACGCCGCAGGTGGTCTTTACCTCGACCAGGGGACGCTGCAGCTGAACGGCAGCACCGCCTACGCGGCGACCGCCACCGCCCCGGTGCACACCAACCAGAGCTTCACGCTGGCAGGTTGGGCGACCATGGCGGGTTCCCCGACCCGGAACATGACGGTCCTCTCGCAGGGCGGGACCACCGGTGACGCGGTGACGGTGCGCTGGCACTACCTCAAGGACGACCCGACCACCGGGGAGCACCTGGGCGAGTGGCAGGCCGTGCTCTCGGGGACGGACGCGGCCGGAACGGCCCAGACCGTCGTGGTGCACTCCCAGGACCCGACGGTGCCGGAAAACTGGGCGCACCTGACCGTCGTCTACGACGCGTTGTCCAGCCGGCTGAGCCTGTACGTCAACGGCAACCTGGAGAACCAGGCGTGCACCACCGGCGCCACGGACTGCACCGGCCGCACCTCATGGGCGCAGGCGATCCGGCCGTTCGATGCGACGGGTGGGCTGCAGCTCGGCCGGGGCAGGTCCGCGGGAACCTTCGGTGAGTACTTCTCGGGGGAGTTGGACGACGTGTGGGCGTTCCAGGGCGTGCTGAGCAGCGCCCAGATCGTCAGGCTCGCCGACTACGGCACCGAGCTGGATTCGACCACAGGCCCCTGACCGACCCTTCTGCGGGCCGGAGAACCGTGTGTTCTCCGGCCCGCCTTGTTGTCCTCCGGCGGTCCTGACGGCCTGTCGGAGGGCAGCGAGGCGGGCCGGGTCATCGACGGGCGCCGTCATCGTCGACATCGAAGGAGTACGCATGAGTAGGGAGAGGGCTGCCGGGCGGCGGTCCCGGTCCAGGGTCGCGGCCGCGGTGGCCGTGGCTGTGGTCGGGTCGTTGCTGCCCACGCTGCCACTGGCCGTAGGCGCCGCCGCGGCCGACTGGACCAAGCCGTCCGCGGTCTCGCCGGAGAAGCCGGTCAAGGGCTCGGCCGGGAAGGTGAAGAGCCGCTCGGCGGACACCACCGTCAGCGCCCCCGAGGCCGGGCGGGCCGCCTGGCCGGACGCCGGCAGCGCGAAGGTCGCCGTGCCGGCCGAGGCCGGAAGGGCGGTGCGGGCCGGCGACCTGCCCGTCAGCCTTACCGCGGTGGGAACGTCTCCCAAGGATGCCGATGTCCAGGTCCTCGGTCAGGACCTCGCCCGCAAGGCCGGGATATCCGGGGTGCTGGTCAGCGTGTCAGCGACGCGTACGGCGGAGGGCGCGAAGGCGAAGGTCGCGGTCGACTACAGCGCCTTCGCTCAGGCCGGCGGCGCCGGTTTCGGTTCCCGACTGCACCTGGTACAGCTCCCGGAGTGCGTGCTGACCACCCCGGACCGGCCGGAGTGCCGGGTGCAGACCCCGCTCCCGGGCGGCAACGATCTGGAGAAGCAGACGGTCAGCGCGGACGCGGTCACCCTCGCCGCGCCGATCCCGGTCGGCGGGATGAGCCTGCAGTCCGTCGCCGGTGGCGCGACGGTTCTCGCCGCCACGGCCGGCACTGCAGGCCCCAGCGGCGACTACAAGGCGACCCCGCTCTCCTCCGCCTCGTCCTGGTCCACCCAGCTGACCAGCGGCTCGTTCGCGTGGTCCTACGACATGCCGTTGACCGCGATGCCGGGCGGGCTGACCCCCAAGCTGGGCCTGTCCTACAGCTCCGGGGCGGTCGACGGCCGTACGGCGAACACCAACAACCAGGCGTCCTGGGCGGGTGACGGTTTCGACCTGTCCCCGGGCTTCGTCGAGCGGACCTACAAGGCGTGCGCGGACGACGGGGCGCCAAAGACGGGCCCCAACAAGCCGGGTGACCTGTGCTGGGCGACGGACAACGCGACGATGAGCTTCGCCGGGCACTCCGGTGAGCTGATCCCGGTCTCCGGTGACGAGTTCCGCCTCAAGGGCGACGACAACACCAAGGTCGTCCGCCTGCGCGATGGCGCCCGCGGCAACGGTGACAACGACGGGGAGTACTTCCGCGCCACCACCACCGACGGCACCACCTACTACTTCGGCTACAACCGCCTCCCCAACTGGACCAGCGGCAAGCCGGAGACGAAGTCGGTGTACACGGTGCCGGTGTTCGGCAACAACGCCGGGGAGCCCTGCAACGGCGCCGACTTCGCCTCCTCGTGGTGCCAGCA
>NZ_JBEOUL010000020.1:0-135054 GCF_040304075.1 Kitasatospora sp. NPDC094015 | reverse complement strand
GAACCGGGCCACCCGCCACGACGTCGGCAAGACAGTGAAACGCGCCGATTCGATCAAGGAACACCAAGCTTGGCGAGGATAAATCCCAAGCTCAGCCGGCGGCGGGGGTGCCGGGCTGGTCGTGGGTGGAGCAGTGGATGCCGCCGCCGCCGGAGGCGATCGCATCGATCTTGAGCGGGACGATGTCACGGCCCGGGAAGTGGTCCCGCAGGATCTGCTGGGCCCGGTCGTCGGCCGCCGGGTCGCCGAAGCGCGGCAGGAACAGCGACTTGTTGGCGACGTAGAAGTTGATGTACGAGGAGACGAAGGCGTCCCCGCGGCCGGTGATCCGGTCCGGGTCGGGCTGGGGCAGCTCGATCACCTCCAACGGCTTGCCGTCCGCGCCGGTGGCGTCCTTCAGCACCTCCTTCGCCTGGGCGGCGGAGCGCGACCAGACGTCGTCCGGCGCACCGGGGAACGGCTGGTCCAGCAGCACCACACCCGGCGCGGCGAACCGCACCAGACAGTCGACGTGGGCGTCGGTGATGTCCTGGTCCCGGACGCCGGCGAACCAGATCACCTTCGTCACGCCGAACGCCTGCTTCAGCTCGGCCTCGATCTGGTCCCGGGAGCGGCCGGGGTTGCGGCGCTCGTTGACCACCGAGCTCTCGGTGACCAGCAGGGTCCCGCGGCCGTCGGTCTCGAACGACCCGCCCTCGGCGACCAGCGGCGTGGTGATCCGTCCGAGGCCGTACCGGGCGAGCAGCGCGCCCGCCAGCGCGGTGTCGTTGCCGTGCTCCTTCTGCTTGTTGCCCCACCCGCTGAAGTTGAGGTCGACGCCCTTGACGGTGCCCGACTCCTCGACGAACACCGGCACGGTGTCGCGTGCCCACAGGTCGTCCACCGGCAGCGGCACCACCTCGACCTGGTCCCCGCAGGCGCGCTGGGCGGCGTCGGCCTGGGCGGGCCGGGCGAACATCACCACCGGCTCGTAGCCGCCGACCGCGCGGGCCAGCCCGGCGATGTCCTGCCGCACGTCCGGGAGTTGGCCGCCCCAGATGCCGGTCGAGGCCGGCCAGGACATGAAGGTCCGGGCGTGGCTCTCCCACTCGGCCCCGAACCGCCGCCCGGGTGCCGGGGCCTGACCGGCCGCCTGGTCGGCGGCCTCACCGGCCGGCGGGGACGCGGGCGCCGCGTCCTGCCCGTCCAGCGGCGAGCAGGCGACACCTCCCAGGGTCAGCAGGCCGGCACCGGCGGCGGCGCGCAGCACGGATCGGCGGGACGGGGAGAAACGGGACGGGGAGAAAGCTGTCACGACACACTCCGGTGGGACGGAAGGCGGGGGCGAGGAGGTTCGGCGGCCCGGACTACGGCAGGGGCTCGTGCATGGTCGAGCAGTGGATCCCGCCGCCGCCGGCCATCAGCCGGTCGACGTCGAGCTGCACGACCTGCCGGCCGGGGAAGGCCGCGGTCAGCGCGCGGTGCGCCGCGGCGTCCTTGACCTGGTCGCCGAAGTGCGCGGTGATCACCGCGCCGTTGACGAGGTGGAAGTTCAGGTAGGAGTCGACGAACTTCGGGTCGCGGGAACGGACGGTGTCCGGGCCGTCGACCCGGATGACCTGGAGCCGGCGGCCGCGGGCGTCGGTGGCGCGGGAGAGGATGTCGTACTGCTGGCGGGCGTCGCGCGCCCAGGCGTCGCCGCGGTCCTCCGGGGGCAGCTGCACCATCACCACACCGGGCCGCACGAACCGGGAGGTGACGTCGATGTGGTCGTCGGTGATGTCCTGGCCCTTGATCCCCGGCACCCAGATCATCCGGTCCGCGCCGTAGGCGTGCAGCACCGCGTCCTCGATCTCCGCGCGGCTCATGCCGCGGTTGCGGTTCTTGTTGACCAGGCTGCTCTCGGTGGCCATCACGGTGCCGTCGCCGTCCGTCTCGATCGCCCCGCCCTCGCCGACGAAGTCGGCCCTGGTGAAGCGGAGCCGGTTGCGGTCGGCGATGGTGCGGGCGACCTCGGCGTCGTCGGCGTGGGTCTGCTTGTTGCCCCAGCCGTTGAAGTTCAGCCCGACCGCGTCCAGGCCGCCGTAGCCGTCGCGCCGGAAGACCGGGGCGGTGTCGCGCATCCACAGGTCGTCGGTGGGGACGGCGTCGGTCACCGTGACCCAGGGCCCGCACCAGGCGCGGGCGTCGGCGGCGGTCGTGGCGTCCGGGGCGCACATCACCACCGGCTCGAACTGGGCGACGGTCCGCGCGATCAGGGCGATGTCCTGCTGCACCCCGGCGAGCTGGCGGCCCCAGACGGACTTGCGGGACGGCCACGACATCCAGGTCCGGGCGTGCGGTACGTCGTCCATCGGCACCCACCAGCGCGGGAGCCCGGCGGCGGCCGCCTGCGCGGGGGCGGTCACCGCTCCGAGGGCGAGGCCCGCCGCACCCGCGCCCGCCGCACCCAGCACGGACCGCCGCGAGGGGCGGGAGCCGAACAGGCGGTCGACGAAGGAGCTTCCTGCACTGCGGTGGTCGTTCATGGTGGCTCTCCCGATCAAGTATCGCGTACGGCGGGCGCGACGAGCGCGCCGGCGTGCTGCCCACTCTGACATTGACTGAAAATTCAGTCAAGAATCCGCCGACGGGTCGACCAGGGCCCTGACATGCGAAAGCCCCCACCGGACGGACGGCGGGGGCGGTTCGGGCCGGCGGCCCGGTGTTCCCGGGCTCAGCCGGCGAGCCGGGCCAGTTCGCTCTCGATCGCGCCCGCCATCAGCTCGCGGGCGTGGGCGAGCGGGAGGCTGCCGCTGAGCCAGCGCACGCTCAGGCCCTCCAGCAGGGCGGTCAGCCGCTCCGCGGAGCCGGCGAGCGCGGCGGCCCCGCTCATCGGTCGCACCTGGCCCAGCAGTTCGGCGACCTCCTGGACCCAGACCAGGGTGGCCCGGGCGAGGTCCTCGCGCAGCTCGGGCTCGAACACCGCGCTGGCCCGCAGCTCGCCCCAGGCCGTGCTGTTCTCCCGCACCTCGGGGGTGTCCTGGAACTCCAGCAGGAGGGTCTGCTCCAGCTCGCCCCGGGCGTCGAGCGGCTGCCCGTCGGGCGCACGCTCGGTGGTGTAGCGCTCCGCGCGGTCGCTGATGAACTCCATGGTGGCCCGCAGGATGCCCGTACGGTCCTTGAAGTGGTAGTAGATCAGCGCGGTGGAGACGCCCGCCTCGGCGGCCAGTTCCTCCACGCGCAGCCCGCGGACTCCGCGCCGGGCGATGACCCGCGCGGCCGCTTCCATGATCGAGGTTCTCCGGTCAGCCACGAGGCACCACCCTACCTGCGGACCCGGCCCGGACTGAACCCCTCGCCTGACTGAAATTCCAGTCGGCCTGGGTCGAGGCATGCCGCGCTCGAACGCCGGCCGGCCGGGAGCGCGGGGTGGGTCCCGCGCTCCCGGCCGGTGGCGCCGTGGCGCCGGTGGTCAGGCGGCGTGCTTCGCGAGGAAGCCGGTGATGAGCTGCTCCCACTCCTGCGGCCGTTCGACCATCGGCAGGTGGCCGGTGCGGATCTCCACGAGTTCGGCGCCGGGGATGCCGTCGGCGAGCTCGCGGTGCAGGCGGGTGGAGGTGAACCAGTCCTGGGTGGTGGAGATGACCAGGGTGGGCGCCTGGATGTGGGCCAGGTCGGCGCGGACGTCGGCCCGTGGGGCCAGCTCGGCGTGTTCGGGGGTGCCGGCGGCGATGCTGGCGGCGGTGAAGCCCACGGCCTGCCGGACCTGCTCGTCCGACATCGACTCCAGGGCGTCGGCGCCCACCGCCATCATCGTCAGGTACTCGGCCAGCAGCCCGGGGTCGGTCTCGGCCAGCTTCGCCCAGACCGCGGCCGCGAGGGCGAGCCGGTTGTCCCGGTACGGGAAGGTCGCGGTCAGCACCAGCGCGGTGACGCGCTCGGGGTGGCGCGCGGCGGCCCGGACCGCGACCGGCCCGCCGAGCGAGTAGCCGTGCACGGCGAAGGTGTCCAGGCCCTCCGCGACCGCGGCGGCCACGAGCTGGTCGGCCAGGTCGTCCAGCGCGAGCGGGGAGGTGGCGCGCGGGGTGTCACCGCTGCCCGGGTAGTCGATGCCGACGACGGTGCGGTGGGCGGCGAGCCCTTCGAGGATGGGGCCGTAGGTGCCGGCCACGCTGCTGCCGGCGCCGTGGGCCAGCGCCAGGCCGGGGCCGGAGCCGAGCACGGTGCGGGCGTAGGCGGCCTCGGGGAGGTGGGGTGCGGACATGGTGGTTCGTTCCTTCGGCGTTTGTCGGGTCGGGGGCCGGGGGCTCTCCGGTGGGGCGGCCGGCCGCGCACCGAGCGGGTGGCGGCGCTCTCCGGTCAGGGCAGCAGGATGACCTTGCCGCGGGCGCGGCGGGCCTCGATGTCGGCGTGGGCGCGGGCCGCGTCGGCGAGCGGGTAGCTCGCGCCGATCGGCACGTCGAGCTTCCCCGCGTCGGCGAGGGCCGCCAGCTCGGGCAGCGCCTGCTCGGCGCGCTCGGTCGGGCTGCCGGCGCTGAACCGGACGCCGTGCTCGGCGGCGGCCATGTCGGCGATGGTGATCACCCGGGCCGGATCGCCTGTCAGCGCGACGGAGTCGGCCAGCACGCCCGCACCCGAGGTGTCGAAGACACGGTCCACGCCCTGCGGCGCGACGGCCCTGACCCGGTCCGCCCACCCGTCGCCGTAGCGGACGGCGGTGGCGCCGAGCTCGGTGAGCTGCCGAAGGTCGGCCTCGGCGGCCGTGGTCACGACGGTGACGCCCCGGGCCACGGCGAGCTGGACGGCGATGATCCCGACGCTGCCGCCGCCACCGTGCACCAGCAGGGTCTCGCCCGGCTGCACACCCAGCTGCTGCAGGCCGCGGTAGGCGGTCTCGCCGACCGTGACCAGGGCGGCGGCGGTGTCGAAGGTGACGCCCGCCGGCTTGGCGACGGGCCGGCCGAGCAGGGCGTACTCGGCGTACCCGCCGCCCTGAGCGAGGCCGAAGACCTCGTCACCGGGCGCCGCACCGGCGTCCGGGCCCGCCGCCTCGACGACCCCGGCCACGTCCAGGCCCGGCCGCTCGGGGAAGCGGGCCGGCCGGGCGGCGGCCATCAGCCCGGAACGGATCTTCAGGTCGAGCGGGTTGACGGAGGCCGCCCGGACCTTGATCCGGACCTGGCCGGGCCCCGGCTCGGGGGTGTCGACCTCGGTCAGGGTGAGGACCTCGGGGCCGCCGTAGTTCGTGTAGGTGATCGCCTTGGACATCAGGAACTCCAGGTGAAAGAGGGAAGCGGGAGCGGGTGATCCACGTCACCAGCATGGGGTCACGGGGGCGGCTCGCCCCGGCGGCAGGCCGCAGGACCGGTCACCGGGCGGCCGGGCCGGCCAGCGGGGTCGGTCAGCCGGGTCGGTCAGCCGGCGAGCGCGGGATAGTCGGTGTACCCGCGGTGGTCGCCGCCGTAGAAGCCGGCCGGGTTCGGGGTGTTGAACGGGCCGCCCGCGGCCAGCCGGGCCGGCAGGTCGGGGTTGGCGAGGAACAGCGCGCCGTACGCGATCAGGTCGGCGGTGCCGTCCTCGATCAGCGCCAGGGCCTCGGGGCCGGTGGCGGCGGGGTGGGTGAAGGGGTTGAGGACGAACGCGCCGGGCCAGGCCTTGCGCAGCCGTCCGGTCAGGTCGCGGTCCGGGCCCTCCATCAGGTGCAGGTACGCCAGGTCGAGGCCGGCCAGCCGGTCGACCAGCGTTTCGTAGGTCTCGCCGGGGTTGTCCTCGGCGATGCCGTTGTACGGGTTGCCGGGCGAGATCCGCAGGCCGACCCGGTGGCCGCCGATCGCCTCCGCCACGGCCGTGGCGACGTCGACGGCGAACCGGATCCGGCCCTCGACGCCGCCGCCCCAGGCATCGGTGCGCCGGTTGGTGTTCGGGGCGAGGAACTGGTGGATCAGGTAGCCGTTGGCACCGTGGATCTCCACGCCGTCGAAGCCGGCCTCGACCGCGTTGCGGGCCGCGGCGGCGAAGTCGGCGACCGTCCGCCGGATCTCCGGCTCGGTCAGCTCCTTCGGCGTCACGTACTCCTTCGGCCCTTCGTGGGTGAAGACCCGGCCCTCGGCGGCCACCGCCGACGGCGCCACCGGCACCAGGCCGTCGGGCAGCAGGTCGGGGTGGCCGATCCGGCCGGTGTGCATCAGCTGCGCGAAGATCACGCCGCCCTCGCGGTGGACGGCGTCGGTCACCGTCCGCCAGGCCGCCACCTGGCCGGCCGTGTGCAGGCCGGGGGTGTCGGGGTAGCCCTGGCCGACCGGGGCGGGCTGGATGCCCTCGGTGACGATCAGGCCGGCGGTGGCGCGCTGGGCGTAGTAGGTGGCCATCAGCTCGGTGGGCTCGGCGGCGGGGCCGAACGCCCGGCTGCGGGTCATCGGCGCCATCACGAGGCGGCTGGCCAGGCGGCGTCCGCCGAGGACGATCGGGTCGAATGCGGTGGTCATGGTCGGGCCCTTCACGTGGAGGTGGACGGCGGCCGAGGCGCTCCCCCGGCCGGCCGGGTCGTGACGACCCGGCGAGTTACCTGTTCGAACAGTAAAACTCCGCGAGGCATTCCACAAACCGCCGAAGATCTTCGTCGGCCTCAGCGGCCAGTGCCGCGCAGCAGGCCACGGCCCGGCCGCTCGCGGCAGCCCGGCATGACGGACGGGTACGGAGGAGATATCCTGTTCGGGCAGGATTCAACGGGCAACGCGGGGACGCGGGACAGGAGCGGGGCAGACCATGGCGGAGTCCACAGCCGGCGGCGCGGAGCGCTGCCCGACCCCGGAGGGCGCCGCCATCGCGGTCCCCGCAGCCGCCGGCGGCGGGCCGATCAGCCACGCCATCTTCCGGGTGGCCCGCACCCACCGGATGATCGCCGGGCAGCTGCTGCGCCGGGTGGGCCTGCACCCCGGCCAGGAGCTGGTGATGATGCAGCTGTGGGAGCTCGGGCCGCAGCGGCAGGTCGACCTGGTCCGCCTGCTCGACTCCGACGCCGCCACCATGACCCGCACCATCCGGCGGCTGGAACACGCCGGCTTCGTCCGGCGGTCGGCGTGCGCCGACGACCGGCGGGCCTCACTGATCGAGGCCACCACCGCGAGCCTCGCGCTGCGCACCGAGGTCGAACAGCTCTGGCAGCAGTTGGAGGCGGCCACGGTCGGCGACAGCACCGAGGCCGAACAGGCCGCCGTGCTGCACGGCCTGGAAGGCATCGAACGGCGGCTGGTCCGCGCCGCGGCCCGGCTCGACACCTGACGGCACGGCCCGCCGAGCACCGCCGGGCACCGGCGGACGGCGGCGGGCGAGCCGCAGGCGGCGACGGACGGCAGCGACGGACGACGGCGGGCGCCGCGCTACCGGCCGGTGGCCGGCTCGGGCGCGGTGCGCGGCCAGGGGCGGCGCTGTTCGAGTACGGCCGCCAGCGCCAGCAGCCGGTCCTCGCCGCCGGGCGGAGCCACCAGCTGCACCGAGCGGGGCAGGCCGCGTCCGGCGGCCGGCCCGGGCACCGGCAGCACCAGGGCCGGCCAGCGGGCCAGGTTCCAGGGATGGCTGAACGGCGCGTAGCGGATGTTGGAGAGCACGTTGGCCGTCCAGCTCCGGGTGTGCCAGGTGTGCGCGGGCGGCGCGGGGTGGGCGAGGGCCGGGGTCACCAGCACGTCGTGGTCGGCGAAGAACCGTTCCAGCAGGCCCTGCCAGCGGGTCCGCTGGGTGGTGCGGACCAGCCCCGCACGGCGGACCGCCCGGCCGAGCGCGGCGTGCCGGCGGGTCCGGGGCGCGAGCAGCGCCGGGTCGAGTTCCGCGGCGTCGTCGGCCGTCCCCGCCAGCCAGCGGGCCACCGAAGCGGCGCCGAGCCAGGACGGGTAGCGCAATTCGTCGGCGGCGACCCGGTGGCCGGCGGCGGCGAGGTGGCGGCCGGTGTCGTGGACGGCGGCCGCGCAGGCGGCGTCCACCGGCAGGCCGGGCGCGGTGGCACGGGTGGCGAGGGCGACGCGGAGCCCGCTCTCGGTCGGACGCGGGCCCGGCGCGCGGCCGGCCAGCACGTCGAACAGCAGGGCCGCGTCGGCGGCGCTGGTGGCGATCGGCCCGTTCTCGCTCATCCCGGACCAGCCGTCGACCCCGAGCCCGGCCGGGATCACGCCCTCGCCGGGCTTGAGGCCGACCAGCCCGCAGTTGGCGGAGGGGATCCGGATCGATCCCATGCCGTCGTTGCCGAGCGCGATCGGCACCATGCCCGCGGCGACGGCAGCGGCGCTGCCGCCGGAGGAGCCACCGGCGCTGCGGGAGAGGTCCCAGGGGTTGCGGGTGGTGCCGTACACGCTGTCGGTGGTGCCGAAGATGCAGAGCTCGGGGACGGCGCTGAGCCCGACCACCACCGCGCCGGCCGCGCGCAGCCGGCGGACGGTCTCGTGGTCGGCCGCGGCCGGGGCGGCGGGGGTGGCGGCCGAGCCGTTGCGGGTCGTCTCGCCCGCGACGGCCAGATTGTCCTTGACCGCGACCGGGACGCCCGCCAGCGGGAGGGTCGTGAGGTCGGCGCGGGCGGCCACGGCGTCGGCCTCGCGCAGCGCGTCGGCGGCCCGCACCCGGCGGAACGCGCCGATCCGCGGGTCGAGGACGTCGATCCTGGCCAGGTGTTCGGCGACCACCGCACGGGGCGTCACCTCGCCGCGCCGGACCGCCTCGGCGATCTCCGTGGCCGTCCGCCCGGTCCAGCCCGTCATCGCCGCTCCCCCGCCTTGATCGGAATCCCGGCCGTCAAGATAGCCAGCGGTGCGTGCGCGGACAAGAGCGCGGGGCGACGGCGGGTGACGGCACCCCGGGTCGGAGGGTGGGTCAGATGGCCGGGTGCGGCTCCTCGGCGTGCTCGGGGACGATCCGGTGCAGGCCCTTGCGGTCGTAGTAGGTGGTCATCGCGAAGCCGAAGATCAGCGCGGCCACCACGCCGACGCCGATCATCATCCAGGCCCGGGTCAGCCCGGCGTCGGCCCGGGCGTCGAAGTACAGGATCGACCGGACGCCGTCGGTGAGTTGGCGCATCGGCTCGAACCAGGAGAGCACCCGGTAGAAGCTCGGGAGCGCTTGCAGCGGGACGGTCGCGCCCGAGGACGGCAGCGAGAGGGCGATGAAGACGAACATGCTGATCAGCTGCCCGATCCCGCCGAAGGCCGCCAGCAGTGCCTGCACGCCGAGCCCGACGGCGGCGGTGGCGCAGACCGAGAAGACCCAGAGCAGCGGCAGGTGGGAGGCGTCCATCCCGAGGATCCCGACGCAGGCCAGCATGATCAGACTGGACGTCAGGAGGGCCAGCACCACCGACATGGTGCTGGTGACCGCGAGGGTGTGGGTCCGGGTGATCGGCACGGTCGGCAGCTGGGTGCGCATCGGGCCGAGCTCGCTGGCCGCGTAGCCGAGCGAGACGTCCACCCCGTTGGCGATCAGGTTGCCGCCGAGGAAGCCGGCGAGCACCAGCAGCAGGGTGTAGTAGAAGGCCGTCAGTCCGAGTCCGCTGTGAGTGCCGATCGGGTGGCCGACCGCCGTCTCGATGGTCGCCGGGTCGGCCACCTGGAGGCGGGCGGCGTTGCTGGCCGCCGCGCCCTGCTGGGGCAGTTGGGCGGTGAGGGTGCGGCCGAGGTCCAGCGAGGCGGCGTGCGCGGCCGCCTGGGCGATCGAGGTGGCGAGCGAGGAGGCCAGGCTGCCGGCCCCGGGGTTGGTGAGGATGGTCATGGTCGGGCGCTGCGCCTGCTGCTGCCCGGTGGCGCCGAGCGAGGCGACCGCCGCGGTGAAGCCGGGACGGACCACCAGGACGGCGTAGAGCTTGCCGGAGGCCAGGCTCTCCTGGGCGGCGGACTCGTCCAGCTGCCGCCAGGAGATCTGGCCCTTCGGATCGGGGGCGGCGGCGATCCCGCCGGTGATCCGGGAGCCGAGGTTGGTCGGCTGACCGGCCACCACCGCGCCCTCGTCCGCGTTGACCAGGCCGATCGGCAGTCGGTGCAGGTCGCCGCGCGGATCGAGGATGCCGCCCATGTACACCAGCGACAGCAGCAGCGAGACCAGCCCGAGCAGGACGGTGGGGAGCACCCAGATCCTCGGGTTCCGCAGGACCTGGCGGGCGCTGGCCATCCGGCCGGCGGGCGCGGGGGCGGGGGCCGGGGTGCCCCCGGAGCCGTTCGCGGGGTCGTTGGCGGGGTCGTTCGCGGGGTCGTTCGTTGGCATGGCTCTCCCGGGGTGACGGCTGCCGCTTCGGGGGCAAATTATCCGAAGGGCGACATTCCGCCCCGGCGCCTCGCCCACCGGGCCGCCGGTCGGCCGCCATCGGCCGCCGCCGGGCGGGCGGTGGCCGTGCCCGGAGTGGCGGAGCCGGGCGGGCCGCGGGCGGTCCTGGATACTGCCGCGCATGGACAAGCAACCACGGGCACCCCGGCCGCACCGCCCCGGCGGCCACCACGGCACCCCCGGATCGGGGGGAGCAAGGTGAGCGGCGGGACGCTGGTGCGGCTGGACGGCACGGTCGCCGACCGTGGCCAACCGCTGCTGCGCGCCGACGACCTGGGCGCGCTGCGCGGCGACGGGGTGTTCGAGGCGCTGATCGTGGTCAACGGCCGGCCCTGGCACCTGGACGAGCACCTGGCCCGGCTGGAGCGCTCCGCCGCCACGCTCGGCCTGCGCGCACCCGACGCGGGGGTCTGGCGGCGCTGCCTGGACACCGCGATCGCGCAGCACGGCGCGGCCGGTGAGGCCTACGCGCGGCTGGTGCTGACCCGTGGTCCGGAGGACGGCAGCGGCCCCGAAACCGGCTACCTGCTGCTGGACGAGGTCCCGGGCTCCACCCTGCAGGCCCGGGCGGAGGGGGTCCGGGTGATCACCCTCGCCCGGGGCCTGGTGGCGGCGCCGCCCGAGCGGGCGCCCTGGCTGCTGGCGGGCGCCAAGACGCTCTCGTACGCGGTCAACATGGCCGCGCAGCGCTGGGCGCGCCAGCACGACGCGGACGAGGTGGTGTTCCTCGCCGCGGACGGCACGGTGCTGGAGGCGCCGACCGCCGCGGTCGTGGTGGCGCGCGGCCGTACGCTGCTCAGCCCGGGCCCGGAGCTGGGCATCCTGCCGAGCATCGCGCTGGCCGGGCTGTTCGCGGCGGCCGGGCGGGCCGGCTGGGAGTGCCGCCACGCCGGGCTGACCACCGAGGACCTGCGGACGGCGGACGGCCTGTGGCTGGTCTCCAGCGTCCGGCTGGCCGCCCGGGTGCGCAGCCTGGACGGGCTGGTCCGGGCGCCCGGCCCGTACGACGAGGAGATCGCGGCGCTGGCACGGGTCACCGACGCGGATGCCGTGCCCTGCTGAGCCCTGGTCGGGCCGCCGGGATCAGGCGCTCCGGCGGCGCCACCGGCGGACGCCGACCGCCGTGCCGCCCGCGGCCAGCAGGACGGCGACGCCGCCCGTGACGGCCCAGGCCGTGCCGTGGGAGGCGTCGGCGGCCGGCTCGGTGGCGGCGAGGGCGAGCGGGGCCGGGGAGCCGGACGGGCTCGCGGCCGGGGTCGGCGTGGCCGTCGTGGCCGCGGCGGGCTCGGCCGTGGGGGTGGGCGTCGGGGACGGTTCGGCGGGGGTGGCGCTCGGTGCGGTGGCGGCCGGGTCCGCGGTCGGGCTCGCCGTGGCGGTGGGGCGGGGCCTGGTGGGGCTCGGGGTGGCGGGCTTGGGCGAGGTGGGCTTCGCGGGGGCGGGCTGCGGGTCGGCGGCGTTGCCCTGGGTCTGGATCGTGGACAGGCCCACCGAGCCGAGCAGTTGGCTGCACGGGGCGGCGGAGTCGAGGTACACGTTGGGGCGGTAGGCGGTCAGCGGGCCGTCGGCGGGCACCGTGACGGTGAGTTCGAGGCGGTGGGTGCCGGGGCCGATCGGCGGGAGGGTCTGCGGCGGGCTCATCCAGTAGGCGTCCCCCACCTGCCCGCGCTCCGCGTGCAGCCCGGTGCCGTGCCAGCCGCCGCCGTCGATCCGCCAGGACACCCCGGGGGCCTGGCCGCCGGCCGGGCTGGTGCTGAGCTGCACGCGCAGCGTCGCTCCCTCGGGCAGGGCGGCGCCGGTGCGCAGCGAGGCGGAGACCACGCCGGAGTGTCCGCGCTGGACGTTCACGGTGTCGCGGTCGCCCGAGGCGGTGATGCTGCCGGCGCCCTGGCAGCCGCCGACGGGTGTGTCGGCGGCGGCGGTCGCGGCGGGTGCGGCGGCCAGCGCGGCCAGGACGGCGACGGGTAGGACAGTACGCAGCCGGGGCACGGGTCTCTCCTGGGTCCAGCACTCCTGCGACCAGGCGAACGCATGATCGACGCGGCATCGTACACCGGCCCGGGGGGGTGCTCTGCGGGCGCTGCCCCGGATGCCGGTCCGCCGCCCCGCGGGGGCGGGGCGGCGGAGGGTTTCGGAGGGTCAGGTTCGGGAGATCAGGCTCAGCAGGTCAGGCTCAGAAGGTCAGGTTCCAGCTGTCGATCCGTCCGGTGTCCTGGGCGGCGATGTCGCGGACCCTGAGCTTCCAGGTGCCGTTCGCGGCCTCGGCCGAGGCGTTCACCGTGTAGGTCTTGGTGACGTCGTCGGTGCTGTCGCTGTCGGGGAAGTCCTCCAGGAGGATGACGGTGCCGTCCGGGGCGACCAGCGAGAGCACCAGGTCGCCGCGGTAGGTGTGCTTGACCGCGACGCCGACCTTGAGGGTGGCGGGGGCGTTGCCGCTCACGCCGGTGACGGTGATCGGGCTCTCCACCGTGCTGTTGTCGGCGATGGCGACGTCGGTGGGGTTCTCGAAGTAGCGGCCGGTGGGCGGGGTGCTGCCGCCGACCGCCTTCAGCGCGTCGACCTGGCCCTCGCCGAAGAAGGCGTTGTCGGCCGTGGTTCCGGTGCAGCGGCTGTCGGCGGGGCAGGCGGTGTCGGTGGCGTCGGTGGCGAGCCGGGCCCGGATGTCGGCCGGGGTGAAGGCGGGGTTGGCGCTGGCGATCAGCGCCGCCACGCCGGTGACGTGCGGGGAGGCCATCGACGTGCCGCTCTTGGTGCCGTACTTGCCGCCGGGCAGGGTGGAGTAGACGCCGTCGGCGCCGTCCCCTCCGGGGGCGGCCACGTCGATGACGTTGCGGCCGAAGTTGGAGTACGAGGCGCGGACGCTGCCGTTGCCCATCGCGGCGACCGTGACCACGCCCGGCAGTTCGGTCGGGATGTCCATGCAGGCGTTGCTGATGGTGCGGGTGGTGGCGGTGGAGTCGTTGGGGCTGGCGGAGTCGGTGGTCTTGTTCGCCAGGTCGTAGTTGGCGTTGCCCGCGGCGGCGACCTGCAGGGACCCCTTGCCCTCGGCGTAGGCCTGGGCGCGCCGGACGCCCTCGATGATGGCGGCCTGGTCCACGTCGTTCGGGCAGTTGAAGGCCCACGGGTCGGTGTAGTAGCTGTTGTTGGTCACCTTGAAGCCGTGGTCGCCGGCCCACATGAAGCCGCAGACGGTGTTCTCGGCGAAGAACAGCGTGCTGCCCGGCTCGGCGATGCGGACCGAGGCGATCTTGACGCCGGGTGCCACGCCGACCACGCCCTTGCCGTTCCTGGCGGCCGCGACGGTGCCCGCGACGTGGGTGCCGTGGGTGTCGACGTCGCGCCAGGCGCCGGTCCGGGTGTCGGCCCTGCCGTAGGCGCAGGAGACCGAGTCGGCGGCGTCGAAGTTGGGTGCCAGGTCCTGGTGCTGGTCGTCGACGCCGGTGTCGAGGATGCCGACCTTGACGGTGGGCGAGCCGGTGGTGACGGCCCAGGCCTGGTCGGCCTTGATCCGGGTCATGTCCCAACGGGCGGTCTCGGTGAGGGTGGTGGCGGCCTGCGCGGGGTTGGCGGGCAGGGCCGGGTTGTCGGCGTCGGCCGGTACGTCGGAGGTGCGGGTGGCGCCGACCTGCTGGATGCCGGGGACGGTCCGCACGGCGGCGGCGAAGCCGGCCGCGGCGGAGTGCGCCACCACCACGCCGATCGGGTCGTAGGAGGCGAACACAGTGCCGCCGTTGGCGGTGACCGCCGTCCGCGCGGCGGCGGTGTCGGCCGGGGCCGCGATCACCAGGTAGGCGCGGGTGCCGGCGGCCCCGACCGCCGGGGCGGCGGCGGGTGCCGCGGCGGCAGCCGGTACGGCGGGCACCGACAGGGCGGCCGCCAGGGTGAGGGCCGCGCCGGCAACGACCGAACGGGCCAGCCGACTTGCTATGTGGGGAGTCAATACGTCCTCCGGAGACCGTGGCGCCGCTGGCGCCAGTCGCGCCCATGACAAAAGGGGGTGGCCGCAAGATGTCAGATCCGCACCCCGACGCGGAAGACCCCGGGCATTACAACTTCTTTGCCTTTCTTTTCACCGTATTGACGCCGCGTCCACTTCTCGGCCGCATGCGGCCCGGCCGGGCGGGGAGCCGTCGGACTGTTACGGAGCCGGCCGGTGACCGTTACACGACCGGCGGTCCGCCGCGAAGCGCGCTTCCTAGCGTGTGCAACGTCAACCAGCGGCCACCGGGCCGCAGGTGACGAACAACCGGAGGAATCCCCATGTCAGCTACCACGTCCGTCCGCCGTACGGTGCGGTTCGCGCTGGTCTCGGCCGGCGCCGCCGCCGCGTTCGCGCTGCCCGGCGCCGTCGCGTTCGCCGACGGCCCGGCGCCCGTCCCCGCCTCGCCGTCCGCCCGCCCGACGGCCGTCCCGAGCGTCGCACCGAGCGCCTCTCCGACCCGTCCGGCGCCCGCGCCGACCGAGGCCGCCGGGAGCGCCCAGGTCCGCACCGTGCCCAAGGGCGGTGCGCAGACCGGTGAGGCGGAGGCAGGCGGCAGCTCCACCGTCGCGGTGCTGCTCGGCACCGGGCTGGCCGTGGCCGGCGCGGCCGGGGCCGGCCTGCTCGTCGTCCGGCGCCGTGCCGGCGCACGCTCCTAGTCCGCACCGCCGCGGCCGGCGCTCCCGTTGGGCGCCGGCCGTGGCGGCCGGACTGCTGATCGCCGGCGGTGCGACGCTGGTGGCCGGGCGGTCGCCGGACCCCGCGCCGGTGCGGATCGCCGCGGCCGGGCCCGCCGGCCAGGTCGGTACCGGCGCGCCGCCGTCCACCGCACCGACGGGCACCGTCGCCCAGCTCCCGCTCTCGCCGCCGGTCCGGCTGCTGATCCCCCGGATCGGCGTGGACGCGCCGGTGCAGGGCGTCGGCCTCAACCCGGACGGCACCGTGGAGGTGCCGCCGCTGGAGCGGCCCGAGGAGGTCGGCTGGTACCGCGAGGGTCCGGCGCCCGGCCAGGTCGGGCCCGCGGTGCTGCTCGGGCACTACGACACCCGCAAGGGCCCGGCGGTGTTCAACCGGCTGCCGGGGCTGCGCCCGGGCGACCGGATCGACATCCGGCGCGAGGACGGCGGCACGGTCTCCTACCAGGTGCGCGAGCTGCGCCAGTTCGCCAAGAACGCCTTCCCGACCGAGCTGGTGTACGGCGACACCGCGGGGCCGCAGCTGCGGCTGATCACCTGCGGCGGCACGCTGGCCGGCAACGGCCACTACACCGACAACATCATCGTCCTCGCCGACCCGCTGCCGCCGGGCCGCTGACCGACCGTCCGCCACCCCGCCCCCGGGGTGGCGGACGCTCCGACGCGGTGGGGCAGACTGGCGGCTCCCCGCCCGCTCCCGAAAGGCACCGTCCGACGTGAGGACCTGGCCCATCCGCGCCGCCCTGCTGCGGTGCGTCCTGCTCGGGCTGCTGGCCGTCGCGGCAGCCACCGGCTGCCAGGCGGCCGGCGGTCTGGACGACGCCGGGCCGACCCGGCCGATCCAGGCCCACCCGAGCCCGCAGCCGCTCTGGCCGGCCGCCGAGAGCGCCGCCCCGCCGTCCCCGCAGGCCGTGGCCGACCAGCGGGCGCCCGTCCCGCTGCCCGGCCTCGCGGTCACCGCGCTCGGCCAGGTCGACGCCCGTACGGTGCTCGGCAAGGACCCCGACCTCACCCCGGGCGAGCGGGCCGCGCTCGACGGCGGCTGCCCCGGCTGCGTGATCCAGCCCGCCCAGTACCGCGACCTCAACGGGGACGGCAGCCCCGAACTGCTGACCGCCGTGGTGACGGGCGCCGGTTCCGGCTCCGGGCGGGCCGTGCTGCACGTCTACACCCAGCACGGCCAGGAGGTGCTGCCGGTGCTAACCCTGGCCGCGCTGCCGGGCTTCACCGCCGAGACCGTCGGCCAGGACCTGGTCGTCCACGAGCCCACCGGCCCGCTCGCCGAGACCAGCAGCACCTACCGCTGGGACGCCGTCCGGATGGCCTTCGTCGACCGGCGGATCAAGGCCACCGGCCCGGCCGCCGACGCCCCCGGCTGCCCGACGGACGGGTCGAGCGCGCCCGAGGAGGCCTCGCCGCGGCCCGAGCCGTCGATCGGCTCGGCCCCGGCCCCGGACACCCGATCGACCCGACCGACCGCCCGGCCCACCGCGCCCCGGCCCGTCCCGACGAGGACCTGATGACCACTCCCGTACCCGGCGCCCCGCGCATCCTGCTGGTCGAGGACGACGAGGTGATCCGCGAGGCCACCCAACTCGCCCTGGAACGCTACGGCTTCCCGGTCGAGACCGCGGGCGACGGTCTGGAGGGCCTGGAGCGGTTCCGGGCCGCGCCGCCCGACCTGCTGCTGCTCGACGTGATGCTGCCGCTGCTCGACGGGGTCGGCCTGTGCCGGCGGATCCGCGAGGAGAGCCAGCTGCCGATCCTGATGATGTCGGCCCGCACCGAGCCGATCGACGTGATCTCCGGGCTGGAGGCGGGCGCCGACGACTACGTGGTCAAGCCGTTCGAGACCGCCGTGCTGGTCGCCCGGATCCGGACCGTGCTGCGCCGCACCGGACTCGGGCCCACGGCCGCCGCCCCCGCCGCGGCCGCCCTCGGCCCGGCGCACTCCGTCCGGGTGATCGACGACCTGGAGGTGGACACCGACGCGATGGAGGTCCGGGTGGCCGGCCGGCCGGTGCCGCTCACCCCGACCGAGCTGCGGCTGCTGCTGGAGTTCACCGCGGCGCCGGGCGTGCTGATGGAACGCCAGACCCTGCTGGAGCGGGTCTGGGACTACTCCTGGGGAGCCGACAGCCGGGTGGTGGACGTGCACGTCCAGCGGCTGCGGGCGAAGATCGGCGCCGGCCGGATCGAGACCGTCCGGGGCTTCGGCTACAAGCTGCGGCGCACGTCATGACGCTGCGCCGCCAGATCGCCGCCGTGATCGCGCTGGTGTCCTGCCTGGTCGCGCTCACCGTGGGGATCCTGGTCCACCAGGCCTCGGTGCGCCAGCACACCGAACAGGCCCGCAAGTCCGCCACCGCCGCCCTCGACACGGTGCTCACCGGGTACGACGCCACCGGGGAGCTGGTGACCGGCTGGCACGCCGCGGCCGACGACCCGGCCGTACCGCCGGAGCTGCGCCGGCTGGCCGAACGCGGCCGGCAGGGCTCGATGCTCGGCCCCGGGCCGCGCGGCACCGCGATGTGGGCCGCCGCCGGCGCCAACGGCCGGGTGCTCTCGGTGCGGATGGACTACGCCGAGGACGAGCGGGCGATCGCCGACCTGGACCGCGCGGTGCAGGTCTCGGCCGCACTGTCGGTCCTGGTCACCGTGCTCGCCGGGGTGCTGGCCGCCGACCGGATCAGCAGCCGGCTGCGGACCGCCGCCCGCACCGCCCGCACCATCGCCCGGGGCGATCTGGACGCCCGGATCGGGCCGCTCGGCCGGGCCCGCGACGAGGTCGCCGAACTGGCCGCCGCGGTCGACTCGATGTCCGCCGTGCTGCGCAGCAAGCTCGCCAGCGAGCAGCGGTTCACCGCCGACGTGGCGCACGAGCTGCGCACACCGCTGACCGGCCTGCTGACCGCCTCCGAGCTGCTCCCGCCGGGCCGGCCGACCGAGCTGGTCCGCAACCGGGTGCGCGCCCTGTGCGGGCTGACCGAGGACCTGCTGGAGGTGTCCCGGCTGGACGCCCGCGCCGAGACCCCGGAACTCGCCGACCTGCCGCTCGGCCCGCTGCTGGCCCGGATCGTGGCCGCCACCGGGACGGAGGTCGAGCTGCGGGTCGACACCGACGCGGTCGTCACCACCGATCCGCGCCGGCTCGACCGGATCGTCGCCAACCTGGTCGCCAACGCCCAGCGGCACGGCCGCCCGCCCCTGCTGGTACGGGTCGAGGGCGCCACCGTGACGGTCCGCGACCACGGGCCCGGCTACCCCGAGGAGGTGCTGCGCGACGGCCCGCAGCGCTTCCGCACCGGCGCCCGCGAACGCGGCCACGGACACGGCCTCGGGCTGACCATCGCCCAGGGCCACGCCGAGGCGGTCGGCATCGACCTCCGGCTGGCCAACCACCCGGGCGGCGGCGCGTACGCGCGCCTGGTCATCCCCGGGCCCGGCGACCGGCCGACCGCCACCGCCGCACGCTGAGGGCGTGCACCGGCGGCGCGTGCACCAGCGCGGCGTGCACCAGCAGGCCGAGAGCCGCCCCGGCCGCGTACCAGCCCAGATCGGGCGGGTTGAAGGTGGAGCCGAGGACCAGCCGGGCGATCCCGCTGCGCGCGGACAACTCGGCCGGGATGCCGGTCAGTTGGAAGAATTCCACGGCCCAGCCGGCGGCCAGCGCCAGCCCGGCGGCTGCGGCCGGCCGCAGCCGCGGCACGGCCAGCACGACGAGGGTCTGCAGCAGCACGGTGTAGAGCAGATCACCGGCCGGCTTCGCCCACTCCCCCACCGGCGCGGCCCGGACGAGCAGCCCGGCCGCCACCGTCGCCGCGGCGGCCGCGCCGGCGAGCACCCGGGTCCGGCCGGGCCCGCCGGGTGGTCGTCGATCCGTCACCCGCCCACCCTACGGACCCGCCCACCGCCGCCCCGGGCGGGGGCCAGCAGGTCCCGCTCGGTCACACATCGCGGCGGCGGACCAGCAGCACCGCGACGGCGACCGAGACCAGCGGCCAGAGCAGGTAGACGGCCCAGGAGCCGGCGACCGTGGGCGGGTACCCGAGGGTGCCGGAGGTGTCCCAGTTCTGCGCGAGTCGTCCCCAGGCGGTGGTCACCATCGCGTTCCGCAGGTCGGCGGACCAGCGCGTGCCGGAGGAGAGCATCGTCGGCAGCATCAGCAGGGTGAAGGCGACGGCCGCCACCGTGGCCCCGCCGTGCCGGATCAGGGCGCCGAGCCCCAGACCGGTGAGGGCCGCGACCGGGGCGACCAGGGTGGCGGCCACCAGCGCCCGTGCCACCCCCGGGTGGGTGAACCCGACCCCCGCGTGCTGCCCGTCCAGGACGGCCTGCGACGCGAAGAAGGAGCCGGTGGCGACGACCGCCCCGAGCACCGTCCAGAGCGCGGCGAGCACCACCGCCTTGGCGAGGACGACCGCGCCGCGGGCCGGGACGGCCACCGTGGTGGTGCGGATCAGGCCGCTGCCGTACTCGCCCGTGAGGCTGACCGCGCCGACGCCGCCGGCGACCAGCACCAGGGTCAGGCAGCCGGCCGGCGGGAAGGCCGTGAAGGGCAGGAAGCCCTGGGGCGGCCGGGCGCCGGGGGCGGGGTGCGCGAGTTCCCGGACGTCCGCCACCGCCGCGACCACCGCGCAGCCGATCACGAACAGCGTGGTCAGCGCGAGCGTCCAGGGGGTGGAGCGCAGCGAGCGGATCTTGATCCACTCGGCGGCGACCAGGTCGCCGAACCGGGCCGGGGTACGGAGTGCGGGCGCCGTGCCGGTCCTGGGTGATGCGGTGGACAGCGGGGTCCTCATCGGGGTCCTCCTGACGGGTATTCGACGCGGTCGGCGGTGAGCTCCATGAACGCCTCCTCCAGGGAGGCCGGTCGGGCAGCGAGTTCGTGCAGCAGGACGCGGTGTTCCAGGGCGAGCGCGCCGATCCGCTCGACCGGCAGCCCGGTCACCAGCAGCGCCCCGGCGGCGCCCGCGCCGGCATCCGCCGGGGTCTGCGGCACGACGGCGGCCCCCGCGGCGGTGAGCAGCGGCGCCAGCCGGTCGGCCTGCGGGGTGCGGACCAGGACGGCCGAGCGGGTGCCGCGTGCGGCGAAGCTGCGGACCGGTTCGGCGGCGACCAGCCGGCCCCGGCCGATCACCACCAGCTGGTCGGCGGTGTGCTCCATCTCCGCCATCAGGTGGCTGGAGAGCAGGACGGTCCGGCCCTCGGCCGCGAGGGAGCGGAACAGGCCGCGCACCCAGCGCACGCCCTCCGGGTCCATCCCGTTGACCGGCTCGTCGAAGAGCAGTACGGGCGGGTCGCCGAGCAGGGCGGCGGCGATGCCCAGGCGCTGCTTCATGCCGAGCGAGAACCCGCCGATCCGCCGCCGGGCCGCCTCGGCGAGCCCGACCTCGGCGAGCACCTGGGCCACCCGCCGCTGCGGCAGGCCGTTGCTGCGGGCCAGCGCGGACAGGTGGGCGGTGGCGGTGCGCCCGCCGTGCACCTGGGTGGCGTCGAGCAGGGCACCGACGTGGCGCAGCCCGCGCGGGTGGCGGTGGAAGGGGACGCCGCTGACGGTGGCGGTGCCGCCGGTGGGCGCGTCCAGGCCGAGGATCAGCCGCATCGTGGTGCTCTTGCCGGCGCCGTTGGGCCCGAGGAAGCCGGTGACCTCGCCGGGCCGGACGGTGAAGGAGAGCCGGTCGACGGCGGTCCTGGCGCCGAAGCGCTTGCTGAGTTCGTTGACTTCGATCACGGTGTCGAGCCTGCCGGGCGCACCGGTTCGGGTCATGGGGCCGTGGGCGGCAGTTCGGGGTCGGGGTGCGCCTCGGGGCGTACGCCCGGGGGCGGATGCGGTGCGGCGACCCGGCCGTTTAGGGTCGCACCATGAATCCCACCCCGCCTGCGCCCGGCAGGACGACGGCCTGGACCGGGGCCGTGCTCTACGCGCTGACGCTGGGTCTGCTGGTCGGCGGCGGGCCGCGGGCCTCGGACTCCGTGCACGCTCTCGCCGCCCTGCTCGCCACCGGCCTGCTGGTGCCGCTGGTCCGGCGGGCGCCGCGGGCCGCGCTGGTGCTGACCGCGCTCGGGCCGGCGCTGCTGGTGCCGGCGACCGGTGGCGTCGGGCCGGGGCAGTTCCTGGCCTTCCTGGGGATGGACGTGGTGCTGGGCGTGCTGGTCGCCGTCCGGCCCTGGCGTGCCTCGGTGGCCGTCGTGGCGCCCTCGGTCGCGTTGCAGGTGGGGGTGGTTGCCGGGTTCAGCCATGGGCCGGACGAGCTGACCGGGTCGGTGGTGGTCGCCGTGCTCGCGATGGTCACGGCAGCGTCGCTCGGGCTGCTGGCCCGTGAGCGGCGCGAGCACGCGGCCGAGCTGCGCTCCCGCGCGGTCGCCGACGCGGTGACCGCCGAACGGCTGCGGATCGCGAGGGAGTTGCACGACATGGTGGCGCACAGCATCGGAATCGTCGCGATCCAGGCGGGGGTGGGCAGCCGGGTCATCGAGACCCAGCCCGCCGAGGCCCGTGCGGCGTTGCGGGCGATCGAGGCGACCAGCCGGGAGACCCTGGCGGGGCTGCGGCGGACGCTGGTGGCGCTGCGCCGGGCGGAGCCGGAGGGCGGGTCGGCGGCGGAGCCGGTGCCGCTCGGCCCGCAGCCCGGTCTCGCGGACCTGGCGCGGCTGGCGGAGGTGACGGCGGAGGCCGGGGTGCGGGTCGAGCTCCGGACGGTCGGCGAGCCCGGCCCGCTGGCGGCCGACCTGGAGCTGGCCGCGTACCGGATCGTGCAGGAGGCGGTGACCAACGTGGTCCGCCACGCGGGCACCGACCACTGCCTGGTGACGGTGCGGCACGAGGAGGGGCAGCTGGTGGTGGAGGTGCTCGACGACGGGCGCGGGACGGCGGCCGCCGGGCCCGGCCGCGGCTTCGGCCTGACCGGGATGCGGGAGCGGGTCGATCTGCTGCACGGCGAGTTCGGCGCGGGCCCGCGCCCCGGCGGCGGCTTCCGGGTGACGGCCCGGCTGCCGCTGCCGGTGTCCGGCTCGGGGACGGCCGCGCTGCACGGGGCGGGGGCGGAGGTCCGGTGACGGTGCGGGTGCTGCTCGCCGACGACCAGCCGCTGGTGCGGTCGGGACTGCGGGTGCTGATGGCGGACACGCCGGACCTGGTGGTGGTGGGTGAGGCCGCGAACGGCGCGGAGGCGGTCCGGCTGGCCGCCGGAACCGGGCCGGACGTGGTGGTGATGGACATCCGGATGCCGGGGATGGACGGGATCGAGGCCACCCGGCGGATCACCGCCGCCGGCGGGGCGGCCCGGGTGCTGATCCTGACCACCTTCGACGAGGACGAGCACGTGCACGCGGCGCTGCGGGCCGGTGCGAGCGGCTTCGCGGTCAAGGACATGGCGCTCGAGGACATCCTGGCGGCGGTCCGGGTGGTCGCCGCCGGCGATGCGCTGATCGCGCCCGGGGTGACCCGCCGCCTGATCGCGGAGTTCGTCCGGACCCCGCCCCGGCCGGAGGCGCGGGTGGCGCATCCCGTCGACGGCGTCACCGAGCGGGAGCGCGAGGTGCTGGTCCTGGTCGGGCGCGGGCGCTCGAACGGCGAGATCGCCGAGGAGCTGTTCATCACGGTGGCCACCGCCAAGTCCCATGTGGCGCGGCTGCTCAGCAAACTTGGGGCCCGGGACCGGGTCCAGCTGGTGATCATCGCGTACGAGCTGGGGCTGGTGCGGGCCTAGCGAGGGCCTGGACCGGCGGGCGGGCGGGCAGTGGGCGACGGGCGGATCTGGGAGACTGGGCGGTCGGGGCGGCGCACCGAGCAGCGGCGGCGCCGGCGGCACACGGGAGAATGCGCGTCTTGTCCGAGAACCATCGGCCCGCGGGGGCAGCGTCCGGCGGCCTGGAGCTGCTGAGGTCCGACTGCGGGAACTGCTTCGGCCTGTGCTGCGTGGCGCTGGCCTTCACCGCCTCCTCGGACTTCGCGATCGACAAGGACGCCGGGACGACGTGTCCCAACCTCCAGCAGGACTACCGCTGCGGGATCCACACCCGGCTGCGGCCGAGCGGCTTCCAGGGCTGCACGGGGTACGACTGCTTCGGCGCGGGCCAGCGGGTCTCCCAGCAGACCTTCGGCGGGCACAGCTGGCGCGAGGACGCGGGTACGGCGCAGCAGATGTTCCGGGTGCAGCCGGTGATGCGGCAGCTGCACGAGCTGCTCTGGTACCTGAACCAGGCGCTGGCGCTGCCCGCCGCCCGGCCGGTGCACCGGGAGGTGCGCAACCTGCTGGCGCACACCGAGCAGTTGGCCGGGCTGGAGCCGGAGGCGTTGCTGGAGCTGGACGTGGCGGCCCACCGGGGGGTGGTCAACCAGGTGCTGCTGAAGGTCAGCGAGCTGGTGCGGGCCGGCTTCCCGCAGCGGCGCAAGGACCGTCGCGGGGCCGACCTGGTCGGCGCCCGGTTGAAGGGCGCCGACCTGCGGGGGGCGAACCTGCGCGGCGCGTACCTGATCGGTGCGGACCTGCGCGGGGCCGATCTGCGCTCGGCCGACCTGATCGGGGCCGACCTGCGCGACGCCGATCTGCGCGGGGCGGACCTGCGCGGGAGCGTCTTCCTCACCCAGGGGCAGCTCAACACCGCGAAGGGCGACGCCTCGACCGGGCTGCCCGGGGAGCTGGCCCGGCCGTCACACTGGTAGTGCCCCGGCGGGCATCGCGGCCGGGGGTCGGCCTCGCGCCGGCCGGCCCGTCAGGCCACGGGCTGGTCGGCCTCCAGCCGCCGGATCGCGGACCGGGTCGCCCCCGCGAAGCTCCAGAACAGCGGCAGGGTGGCCGTCGCGCGCAGCGCCAGGGTGTTGCTCCCCTCGGCGAACAGCGCGCGGCGCAGCTCCGCGGTGATCTCCAGTTGGGCGCCCATGCCGAGCAGGGTGCGGTTGCAGATGTTCTCCGGCGAACGGCCGGCGATCCGCTCCTGCCCGGTGGCCCCGACCGCCCGGATCCCCGCCGCGGTGAACTCCTCGACCAGGTAGCGCCGGAAGGCCGCGTTGAGCCCGCCCACCAGCACCGCCCGGGCGCCGGCCTCCAGGCCGGCGCGAGCGGGTGAACAGCCGTGCACCGAGAGCACGTTGAGGCTGCCGGCGGCCAGCGCGCGGGCCACCGTGTCGTCGCAGTGGGTCGCGGTGACGTGCAGCGGGGCGTTGCCGGCGGCGCGCAGCCCGTCGAAGATCCAGAAGTCGTGCGGCGGACCGCCGTCCGGCCCGGGCGAGAGGTCGGCGGGGTGGTAGCCGGCGATGGCCAGGCACAGTTCCGAGGTGCCCTCCTCGATGCCGCCGCCGTGCGGGGCGATCACCGTGGTCCGGATCCACCTGGGCGGGGCGCCGGGTGGCCCGGCGTCCACCCGGTGCCGGCGGTAGCGCCGCCCGTAGTCCACGCCTTCGGTCAGCCCGGGGTCGGCGTAGAGCGCGGTGTTGGACGGGTAGGTGTCGTTGGCGCCGGGCACGGGGTCACCGGCCGGGTCGACTGTCGGGCCGCCCGCCGGGTCGGTGTCCACGGCGGCGGTGACGGTGGCGGTGGCCGGGCTGGTGGCGGGCGGCTCAGGGCTGTTGAGGACCATGGCAGCCCAGCCTGTCAGCGCGCCGCGCCCCGGGCCAGACGGCACACCGGCACCGCCCGGGCGCGCGCCCCGCCGCAGCCTCAGCCCGCCGCGCGTTCCACCGTCCGTGCCCGCGGTCGCTGCGTCCGGCGGGGCGGGTAGGCCCGGCGACGGCCCAGCAGGACCACCGCCAGGGCGGCGCCCACCAGCGGCGCCGCCACCCAGGGCAGCGCCCCGGCGCCGGCCCGGGCCAGCACGACGCCCCCGGTCAGTGATCCCCCGGCGATGCCGAGGTTGTAGACGGTGGCCTGCAGCGCGGTGGCCGGATCGGCCCGCCGGGGGCCGGCGAGGTCGACCAGCACCGTCTGCAGCAGAGTGGGCGCCGCGCCGAAGGCCGTACCCCAGCAGGCCACCGCAGCCGCGACGAGGACCGGGGAGCCGGCCGCCGGGCCGAGGACGAGCAGCGCGCCCGCGATCAACGCCAGGGCGCCCGGCAGCACCGCCCCCAGGTGCCGGTCCGCGAGGGCCCCGCCGCACCAGACCCCGGCCACCGTGGCGACACCGAAGGTCAGCAGCAGCACACCCGGCCCACCGAGACCGGCGCCGGCCGCGTACGGCGCCAGGTAGGTGTACATCGCCTGGTGGCCGAGGAGCAGGAGCAGCGTCACGGCGAGGGTGCGGCGGATCCCCGGGACGGCCGCGATCCGGCGCAGCGGGAGGCGCCCGGCCGCCGGCTCGCCCGGAAGGTCCGGCAGGTCGGCCAGCGCCCAGCCGACCAGGGCCAGCGCGAGCGCGGCCAGCGCCCCGAACACCGCGCGCCAGCCGGCGGCGCCGGCCAGCGCGGTACCGGCCGGGATGCCGAGCGCCAGGGCGACGGTGATGCCGGCCAGGACGACGGCGATGGCCCGGCCGCGGTGTTCCGGCGACGCGATCCGGGCGGCGTAGCCCGCGAGCATCGCCCAGAGCGTGCCGCCCGCCGCGCCGGCCAGCAGCCGGGCGGCGAAGGTCAGCGGGTAGGTGGTGGAGAGCGCGGTGACGGTGTTGGCGACGGCGAAGGCGAGCAGCAGGCCGATCAGCACCCGGCGCCGGCGCACCCCGCGCAGGGCGGCGGTGACCGGGATCGCGGCCAGGCCTGAGGCGACGGCGTAGCCGGTGACCAGGTAGCCGATCCGGGCCTGCGGGACCGTCAGTCCGGCGCTCATCGCCGGCAGCAGTCCGGCAGGGAGCAGTTCGGTCAGCACGGCGCCGAACGCGGCGGTGAACAGGGCGAGCAGGGGGCGCAGCGGGAAGGTCCCGGGGGTGCCGGGCCCGGGAATCGCGGTGGTCGGGGTCGAGGTGGCAGGCATAGACTCATGCTGGAACCTTCACATCAGTGTGAAGGCAAGCGTGGCCCTGCGGAGCGGCGGGCGGAGGTGGGCGGCCGTGCGGATCGGTGAACTCTCCCGGCGCACCGGCGTCCCGGCCCGGATGCTGCGTTACTACGAGGAGCAGGGCCTGCTGCGGCCCGAGCGGGCGGAGAACGGTTACCGGGTCTACCGCGAGCCGGAGGTGGGCCGGGCGCAGCAGATCCGCGGCCTGCTCGACTCGGGTCTGACCACGGAGCTGATCCGCCGGATCCTGCCGTTCCTGGACGGGCCGCAGGGGATCCACCTCGACCCGCGCTGCCTCACGGCCGAGACCGAGGCCCTGATGCGGGGCGAGGCCGAGCGGATCCAGCAGCGGATCGACTGCCTGGCCCGCAACCGCGACGCGATCCTGGCCTATCTGGCCGCCGTCCGGCCGGCCGCGGACGCCTCTACCCGCTGACGCCCGCACCCACTGACGCCCTTACCCGCTGACGCGCTGACGCCCCGCGCGCCCGCTCCGCTCCACCCGTGCGGTCCCGCACACCCTCCACCTCCACCTCCCCGAGGAGTCGCCGTGCGCGCTGCCCTGTTCACCGTCGACCTGCCCGGCCCCGGGCGGCTGAGCACAATGGCCCGGCCGCGCGGCGCGGACTGGCTGGAGGACGAGATGGCCGCGCTCGTCCGGGCCGGTGTCGACGTGCTGGTCTGCGCGCTGACCGGGCCCGAGCTGGGCGAACTGGGGCTGGCCGCCGAGGGCCGGGCGGCGCGGGCGGCGGGGCTGCGGTTCGTGCCGGTGCCGATCCCCGACCGGTGCGTGCCGGACCTGGCGGCCGTCCTGCCGCAGCTGCACGCGCTGGCCGCCGAACTCTGCGGCGGGGCACACGTGGTGACGCACTGCCGGGCCGGGATCGGGCGGGCCTCCTTGCTGGCCGCCGCGTTGCTGATCCTGGGCGGGACGGCACCCGGGGAGGCCTGGGCCGCGATCGAGGCGGCCCGCGGTCTCGCCGTACCGGACACGCCCGAGCAGCGGGAGTGGACGCTGCGGCTGCCCGGGCCCCACGATCGCTCCCGTTGACATGTGACCTTTTGGTCACCTATGGTCGAAGGGTGGATCTGGTGTTCAAAGCCTTGGCCGACCCGACCCGGCGCAGCCTGCTCGACGCGCTCTTCCAGGAGGACGGGCAGAGCCTCGGCGCGCTCGAGGCCCGCTTCGAGATGACCCGCTTCGCCGTGATGAAGCACCTCAAACTGCTGGAGGAGGCGGGCCTGGTGGTCACCAGGCGCCAGGGCCGGGAGAAGCTGCACTTCCTCAACCCGGTCCCCATCCGGCTCGTCCACGACCGGTGGGTGAGCAAGTACACGGGGCCGTGGGCCGCCGCGCTCAGTGACCTCAAGAGTCGACTGGAGAGTCCCATGCAGAAGGTCTTCGAGATCTACATCCGCACCACTCCGGAGCGCCTCTGGGAGGCGATCACCGACCCGAAGATCCGCGCCAAGTACAACTTCGGTGCCGAGGTCACCTCGGACTGGACCCCGGGCTCCCGGTACGAGATGGGTTCCCCCAAGGCCGGCGTGCGGCTGGGCGAGGGCGTCAACCTCGAGGTCGACCCGCCCCGCCGGCTGGTCCAGAGCATGATGGCGCTCTGGAGCGAGGAGGTGCGCAGCGAGGGCACCAGCCGGGTCACCTGGGAGATCGAGCCGGTCGGTGACTCCTGCCGCCTCACCGTCACCCACGACGAGCTCCGCGAGGGCGCCAACGACGAGCTGTACGGCGGCTGGCCGATGATCCTCTCCGGCCTGAAGACGTGGCTGGAGACCGGCGAACTGCTCACCACGCCCGGCTCGCTGATGTACACCTGAGCCGCCGCCGGGTGCCGGGGCCGAGGTCGGGGTGGGGTCGGGAGGGCCGTCCCGCACTCACCCGCTCGGCCGAGCCCGGGGCCGAGCCCGGGGCCGCCGCTCCGGGCCGGTCCTGCGGCCGGTGGCCGCCCGGGCGGGCCCCTGCCCGGGCCACCGGACTCGCCGAGGGAGCCGTGCTGGCAGATAGTCGGTTCACGGATCTTGACACGAGGAGGACCATGCCCGGCAGGACTTTCGGCGCCGCGCTCGTACTCGCCCTCGGGGTGAGCACCTTCGGAGCGAGCGCCCTCGCGCTGACCTCGACCTCCCCGGCCGCCTCGGCGGACGCGGACCCGGCACCGGCGGCCTCGCCGGCCGACCCGGCCGACCCGGCCGCGCCCGACGGGCCCCCGGCCCCCGCCGGCTCGCCCGACGCCGGCACACCGGCCGACCCGGCCGCCCCGGCGTCACCCGTGGACCAACCGGCGCCCGACACCCCGGGCATCCCCGCGGACGGCCCGGCCGACACCCCCGCGACCACCCCTGCGGACAGCCCGGCGACCACCCCCGCCGACACGCCGCCGGCGACCACCACCATCACCATCGCCGCGGCCGCCATCGACCCGAAGATCCCCAGCCGGGTCAAGGTCGACCTCGACTACCTGTGCACCGCGCCCACCGGCGAGCGTTCGCTCAACACCTCGGTGGAGCAGACCGACCCGACCGACCCGGCCACCGTCGCGTTCGGCGCCACCCGCAGCTCCCCCACCGTGATCGTCTGCGACGGCACCCCGCAGCACCAGACCGTCGTGGTGCAGTCCAAGACCAGCAACTGGATCCCGGACGTGGCCGCCGTCGTGGTCACCACCCTCTCCGATCTCGGCGCCGCTCCCCCGGCCGCCGCCGACGCCCGGAAGCTGGGCCTCCCGCTCCCCGCCACCACGACGCCCTGACGTCCCCCTCCCCCCGGCGCAACCGGCCGGTGTCCGGGACATGTCCTCCTGTCGGGGCCCGCGACTAGACTCGCGGCCTGACGGAACATCAGACATGTGCGCGTGCACCGGTGGTTCGGGGACGTTCGGGGGGATGGTGTGGCACAGGGATCCATGCACGGGGACGTGGGGCTCGGCGGTCTGCCGACCACGGCCAAGTACGAGGTCGACACCCTCGTCAAGGGGCTGATCGACCAGTTCCGCGCCGCCCGGCTGCCGATGCCGGTGGTGGTGCTGCACGCCGAGGAGGCCGACCCGGCGCTCGACCGCGAGGTGACCGGGGTGGTCACCGCCGTCCAGGAGGCGCAGGAGGGCGGCGGCCTGCCCTACCGGGTGGTCGGCGGCGGAGTGGGCGGCGGTGACCCGCACCTGAACGCGATCGGCATCCTGGACGCGGTCGCGCGCGGCCCGTGGGCCCGGCGCGGCCCGTCCTGGTACCGGAGTTACGCGGTGCCCAGGTCGCGGCTGATCGCCGCCGTCGAGGCGGCGGCCCAGCACGTGCTGGCCTCGCCCGCGGGCGCAGCCCGACCGCTGGACGACCAGGTCGAGGACGTGCTGACCCGGCTGCGCGACCTGCACTGGCGGCCGGAGCGCCGCACCGCGGGCAGCACGCTCCAGCAGACCCTCTCGCCGCTGCTCAACTCCACCACGCTGATCGGTGCGGTGGTGCTGGCCGGCCTCACCACCCTGCTCACCCAGGCGCGTTGGGAGCTGGTGCTCGGGGTGGTGCTGGCCACCTTCCTGCTGCTGGTGGTGACCGGCTGGATCCGCCGCAACACCGCCCCGCTGTCCTGGCTCGGGCAGGCCAGCCGGTGGTTCGCCACCACCACGTTCCTCGCCGCCTCCGGCCGGCAGGCCGCGGCCTGGTCGATCTGGCGGCCGCGGATGTCCTGGGACGTCACCCAGGCCCGGGCCCGCGAGGTGGCCGGCGAGATCCTCAAGGCCCAGCTGCCCGCCACTCCGGCGGACGAGCGCGAGCGCGCCCAGCAGTTCCACCTCCAGCTGCGCACCCTCGCCCTGCTGGAGGACCTGCGCTCGGCGCACCGCTCCTGGGCCCCGGACCTGCGCGCCCGCAAGCGCCGGGTTCCGCCGGTGGTCTTCCTGCCCAGCGCCGGCACCGCCAACGGCGGCCTGAGGGTGCTCGGCGCGATCAGCGACGTGCGCAGCCGCCGCAGCGAGCAGGACCCGCTGCTGGTGCTGGCCGGCGTCGCGCACGCGGACGTGGCGCGCTGGCTGCGGGCGGACGCCGGCGGGCCGGCCCCGCTGCACCCCGGCGGGCCGCGCCGCGGCAGCCCGTACGAGAACTGGGTGAGCGACCTGCGGGTCCGGCAGGCGCCCAGCCGGGGCCGGGCGCTGGCCTGGACGCTGCCGATCGGGCTCGGCCGGCTCCAGCTGAGCGCCGGGAACACCACCCGGCTGGCGGCGGTGCCGGTGCGCCGGTCCTGGTGGGTGCTGTGGTCGCGCTGGACGCTGCTGCTGGTGCTGGTGGCGGCCGCGGCGGGCGGTGCGGTGCGCAGCGGGCAGCTCTCGGACCGGTACTGCGAGGGGCGGTTGATCGGTTCGAACCACGACGCGGTGTGGCTGGTGGACCAGGGCGGGGCGCGCGAGTGCGTCGGGGTGGCGACCGGCGGGGTGTCGTTCACGTCCGGGCACGACGTGCGGCTGAGCGGCACGCTGCCCGGTGCGGCGGGCGAGCCGCAGGCGGCGGGGGCGGCGATCGACCTCGGCGTCCTGGAGGCGTCGATCCGGCGGGAGAACGAGCGGGTCGCGGCGCTGCCGGACGTGCGGTACGTGACCGTGGTGTACGCGGGTTCGCTGACCACCGCGGCCGGGCAGGAGCCGCGGGCGCTGAACAGCCTCAAGGAGCTCACCGGGGTGCACCTCGCGCAGCTGCGCAACAACGCCGGCGAGCCGCTGAAGATCAAGGTGCTGATCGCCAACGGCGGCCAGGACATGTACTTCCAGACCGAGATGACCGAGCGGATCGTGGCGGTGGCGGCCCGGGACAGCTCGGTGGTCGGGGTGGTCGGGCTGGGCCGGGACACCGCCGACAGCGACCGGGCGGTCGGCCTGTTGCAGCGGGCGGGCCTGGCCGTGGTGGACACCACCAACTCCGGGACCGACCTGGCTCGGCGGCACGTCAACTACTTCGGGCTGGCCGCCACCGACCAGGAGGAGGCCGCCGCGCTCCGGCAGATCGCCGACGGCCTGGCCCCGGCGGCGGGCGAGCGCTGGGCGGCCGTGTTCACCCGGCGGACCGGGCGGGACGATCTGTACAGCCCCGAACAGGCCAGGTACGGCGGGCAGATGCTGCCGGACGCCGGCTTCCGGCTGGCCGGCGGACGCCCGCTGGAGTACGGGCTGAACAGCAACGGGGACCCGGACTTCGAGGACGCGCTGCGCGAGAGCTGCCAGTCGGCCCACCCGCCGACGGTGATCTACCTGGCGGGCCGGGCGGACGACGTGAACCAGCTGATGCGCCGGCTGGCCGCCGACCCGGGCTGCAACCACCCGCTGACCATCCTGACCGGCGACGACCTGACGAAGGCCCAGTTCCGGTCCGGGGCGACCTGGATGGCACCGCAGGCCACCCTGTACTACATCGCGCTGACCGACCCGACCGTCACCGCGCGCGACTCCGACCTGGCCGAGACCGCCGCCGCGCAGTTGCGGATCGTCCCGCAGCCGGCGGGCGGCAACCCGTACGAGGACGACGTCTTCTCGGACGGCTCGCTGGCGCTCGCGTACGACGCCACCGCCGCGCTGCACGCCGGGGCGGAGAAGGCGGGGGCGGACCAGGACGGCGGGCGGGGCGCGGTGATGGCGGGCCTGCGCGCGGTCGAGCTGAAGAACCGGGCGACCGGGACGATCGACTTCCGGGAGACCCGCCCGCTGCCGGCCACCGGCACCCAGCCGGGCCACGGCATCAACATCATCCGGGTGGTCCGGGACTCCGACGGGCGGCCCCGGCCGGAGCGGATCTGCGGCCGCCCGGCCGGCAGCACCACCGAACTCCAGGGCTGCCTGCCGTGAACCCGGCCTCCGCCCCGCGGAGTTGAACCCGGCGCGGTGCCCGGCCGGCGAGGTCGGACCACTGCGGTGCCCGCGGCGCGCCGAGCGCTCCGCGGGCACCGGGAGCGTCACGGCATGGTGCAGAAGGAGGTCTTCACGGCGGTGGCGACCAGCTTGCCCTGCTGGTCGTTCAGGGTGACGCTGCCGCCGCTGAACTTGGCGGCGGCCTCCTTGGCCACCGTGGCCTCGTCCTTGCCGGACTGGATCTGGGCGCAGACATACTGGGCGCCGGCCACGGCCTTGGTCGGGTCGGCCGCCAGCTCCGGGTTGACGATCTTGAGTCCGGCGAGCAGTCCGGCCTGCTGGGCGGCGTTGGGGCTCGGCACCACCGGCGGGGCGGACGGCTTGGTGGCCCCGGCGGCCGAGGTGGCCGCCGCCTGGGTCGGAGCGGGGTTCGGGGTCGCGGGGCCGCCGCTGCTGCCGCAGGCGGTCAGGGAGAGCAGGGCGCCGGCGGCGGCCACGCCGATGGTGATGACTCGAATACGCATGCCGTCACCGTGCCACACGGCGCGGGCCGGACCGGCGGCTGTGACGAGCCCGTGACGGTCCGACAGGCGACTCGATACCTCCCGCACCGGGCCGGAACGGCCGAGCCGGGAGCATCTATCACAGCGCCTCGACCAGAAGATGAAGAAGCAACATCAATCCACTCGATCCGGCCATATATGAAGGTCCGCGTCCGATGGGCGGAAGAGTTGTGTCCGGAAGGCGGACACCTGGACGTCACCCGGCCGGGCTGCCGGCGGCCCCGCCGCCACCGCCATGCGCGGGCCCGGGGGCCGCGCAGGCGTCCGAATGTCGATCATCGGATCCGGACGGCGGCCGTCGGGACGCGACCCCGCGAGAAGTCCGGAATCCTCTGCGGCGGTTGCCCGGAATAGCGCCCTTCACCGACAGTCGAACAGATGAACATCATTCAGCGCCTGGGCCAGGGACCGCTCTTGGGCCATCGAGACTTCCGCCTGCTCCTGTCCGGCGCGGCCACCAGCCAGTTCGGCAGCCAGGTCACCCTGGTCGCCCTGCCGCTGGTCGCCGTCCTGGAACTGGACGCCTCGCCGTTCCAGGTCGGCCTGCTGACCGCCGCCGAGACGGCCGCGTTCCTGCTGGTCGGCCTGCCCGCCGGCGCGTGGCTGGACCGGGTCCGCCGGCTGCCGGTGCTCATCCGCGCCGACCTGGTGCGCTGCCTGGCGGTGGCCTCCGTCCCGCTGGCCGCCGTCACCGACACGCTGACCATGGCCCAGCTCTACCTGGTGGCCCTGATCACCGGTGTGGCCACGGTGTTCTTCGACGTCGCGCACCAGTCCTTCCTGCCGCAGCTGCTGCCGCGCGAGCAGCTGGTCGCGGGCAACGGCGCGCTGGAGACCGTGCGTTCGGTGGCGCAGGTGGGTGGCCCGGGCCTGGGCGGCGGGCTGGTCCAGCTGCTCGGCGCACCCCTGGCGATCGTCGCCGACGCCCTGGGCTACCTCACCTCGGCGCTCTTCCTGCTCGGCCTGCGCACCGAGGAGCCGAAGCCCGAGCCGGTGCCCGGCAGCTCGCTGCGGGCGGAGATCGGCGAGGGCGTCGGCTTCGTGCTGAAGCATCCGCTGCTGCGCATGATCGCCGCCGCCACCGCCGCCTCCAACCTGTTCGGCGCCCTGCTGATGGCCGTCCAGACGGTCTTCTGGGTCCGGGTGCTCGGGCTCTCCGCCGGCGCCATCGGCCTGCTGCTGTCGGTGTCCGCGCTGGGCGGCCTGGCCGGCGCCCTGTGCGCGGGGGCGCTGGCCCGGCGGGTGGGCCAGGCCCGCCTGATCTGGCTCTCCACCGTGGTCAGTTCGCCGTTCGCGGTGCTCTGGCCGCTCTCCGGCCGGGGCGCCGGGGTGCTGCTGTTCGGGGTCGCCTCGGCCGTGGTGCTGTTCGGCGCGGTGGTCTACAACGTGGCCCAGGTGAGCTTCCGTCAGGTCATCTGCCCGCCCGAGCTGCTGGGCCGGATGAACGCCACCATGCGCTTCCTGGTCTGGGGCACCATGCCGCTGGGCGCGCTGGCCGGTGGCACCCTGGCCGCCGCGGCCGGACCGCGCGCCGCCCTGTGGGTGTGCGCCGCGGGCTTCCTCGCCGTGCCGCTGCCCCTGCTGCTGTCGCCGCTGCGCGGCCTGCGGGACCTACCCGCGGACGGCCCCCACGCCCCCGACACCGGCGACGCCGACGCCGATGCCGACGTCACGCCGGCGACCGAGACCGCCCCCGCCGCGGGCTGACCGGCCCGACGCCCACCCGAACCGTTCGAACCACCGACCGGAGATCCGACCGTGTCCTCCAGCATCACCACCGCCTACCTCGCCCGCTACCGCTCGGTGGCGGCCGGCTCGGCCGAGCTGCTGCCGGTGACCGGCGCCCAGCGGCGCTTCCTGCTCGCCCGCCGGCTCGATCCGCTGGGCCGGCCCGATCTGGTCCCGCTGTTCTTCACCTTCCCGCGCGGGGCCGTCGACCTCGCCGTGCTGCGGGCGGCCGCGCTCCGGCTGGCTGCCCACCACCCGGCGCTGCGCGGCCGGTTCGCCTCGCTGCGCGGCACGCCGGTGCTGCGGCTGGGACCGGCGCAGGCCGACGTCCGCCGGGTCACCGCCGCACCGGGCGAGAGCGCCGCCGACGCGCTGCGGCGCGAGCTGCTCGCGCTGCCGGCGGACGGCCCCGCGCTGCGGCTGCTGCTGGCCGGCGGCCCCGCGGACGAGGAGGAGCTGCTCGCGGTGGTCCTGGACCACGCGGCCTGCGACGAGCAGTCGCTCGGCATCGTCACCGCCGGCCTGAGCGCGGCCTACCAGGATGAGCAGCCGGCGGGCGACGGGAGCGAGCAGGAGCGCACCGAGGCCTACCGCGAGGCCGTCGAGCTGCAACTCGCCGCCGAGGCGGCCGCCTCCGACGAGCGCGGCCGGGCGCACTGGGCCGCCCGACTCGGCGGGCTGCGCTCCGAGCCACCGGCGCCACCGGCCGCCGAACCGTCCACCGGCATGCTGACCCACCGTCTGCCCGCCGCCACCGGAGCGGCCCGCGGCGCGGTCTTCCCCGCCCTGCTGGACGCCGTCTCGGCCGCCGCCCGCAGCCTGCGCGGCCCCGGCGCCGCCACCCCGGCGCTCGGCTACCCGTGGGGCGGGCGACCGCCCGCGGCCGCCCCGGTGCTGGGGTGCTTCCTGAACACCCTGGTCCATCCGGCCGCCCCCGGCCCCGCCGCGCTGGACGAGCTCAGCGGCGCCTGGTGGGACGACCTGGACCACGCCGACCTGCCGTTCGACGAGGTCGTGCACGCGGCCCGCGCCGCCGGCGCGCGCTGGACCGGCGCGCTGGACGGCCTGCTCACCTTCGAGGACCTGGACCGCCGCCCGCCGCTACGGCTCGGTGCGGCCGCCGGCCGCGAGACGCACCTGTCCGGGCGCCCGCTCGCGGCCCCGTTCGCCGTCTCCGCCTCGCACGGCCAGGACCTGCTGGTCAGGTTCGCCTGGGACCGCCGGCTGCGGCCCGAACCGGCCGCCGCCGAGGCCTTCGACACCCTGCTCGACACCCTCCGGCACCACCTGGGGGCCACCGCCCCCGCCACCGGAGCCTGACCCCGGGCCCCGGCCGGTACCACCGGCCGGGGCCCCGAACCCGTACGACTCCCGCCACAAGCAAGGGGAACCACCCATGTTCGCTCTCTCCTCCTCGCAGGAGATCGTCTGGCTGCACGAGCAGTTGCAGCCCGGCAGCCGCGCCTACAACTTCACCGCCGCCCTGGACCTGTGGGGCACGCTCGACCGGGACGCCCTGCGCGCCGGCCTCGCCGCGGTCGTCGCCCACCACCCCGGGCTGCGCCTGGAGCTGGTCGCCCGCGAGGGCGGGCTGCCCGGCCAGCGCGTCCGGATCGACGCCGTACCGCGGCTGCGCACCAGCGACCTGTCCGGCGAGAGCGACCCGGAGGCCGCCTTCCAGGACCTGCTGCGGGCCGAGGCCGAGGAGCCGCTGGACACCGAGGAGGCCCCGCTGCTGCGCTGGCACCTGGTCCGGATCGGCGAGCGGCACCACCGTCTGGTCCACGTCGAGCACCACCTGATCCACGACGGCCACTCGTTCGCGATCCTGCTGCGCGACCTGTTCACCGTCTACCGCGCCGAGGTGCTCGGCACCAAGGCCGAGCTGCCGACCGCCCCCTCGTACGAGGAGCACGCCCGCTCCTCCGCCGGGGTCGACCGGTCCGCCAGCCTCGCGTTCTGGCAGGACGAGCTGCGGGACGCGCCGCTCACCCTGACCCTGCCCGGCCTGGCCCGGCCGGGCGCGACCCGGGCGCACCGCGGCGGCCAGCTGCGGCAGTCGATCGGCGCCGACCTCGCCGAGCGGCTGCGCGAGCGCAGCCGGACCGACGGGCACACCCCGTTCTCCACCCTGCTCACGCTCTTCGCCGAGCTGCTGCGCCGCCACAGCGGGCACCGCGAACTGGTGGTCGGCACCGCCGTCGGCAACCGCCCGGTCGGGTACGAGGGCACGGTCGGCATGTTCGTGAACACCGTGCCGCTGCGGCTGCGGCTGGACCCGGCCGCGCCCGGCACCGACGCCGTGGACGAGGTGACCGACACCCTGCTCCGCGCGCTGCCCCACCAGGACGTGCCCGTCCAGGAGTTGACCCGCGAGCTGGGCCTGCACACCAGCGGCGCCGACAACCCGCTGTTCAGCGTGATGTTCAGCGCGCACGACGCCACGCTCCCGGTGGTCGAGGCGCCCGACCTCGAGGTGTCGCTCTACGAGGGGTTCAACACCGGCACCACCCGCTTCGACCTGGACCTGGTGCTGCTGCCGGACGACCGCCGGGTGGTCGGCGAGCGGCACGGCGCGGCCGGGATGACCATGGTCTGGGACTACGACGAGGACGTGTTCGGCCGGGAGGTCGCCGAGCTGCTCGCCGGCCGCCTGCTCGACCTGGTGCGCGCCTACCTGGACCGCCCGCAGGCCGAGCTGGCCGACCTCGCGGTGCCCGTCGCGCCGGCCGTCCCGGTCGCTGCCGGGCCGGTCGCACCGGACCTCGCGGTGCTCGACCCGCTGGCGGGCCGCGACCCGGCGCAGCCGGCCGTGATCGCCGGCGCCGAGCGGCTGAGCTACGGCGAGCTGGACCGCCGGGTGGCCGAGCTGGTCGAGCGGCTGCGCGCGGCCGGGGTGACGGCCGGCCGGCCGGTGGCCGCGGTGCTGCCGCGCGGGGTGGACAGCGTGGTCGCCCTGCTCGCCTGCCTGCGACTGGAGGCGGTGTACGCGCCGCTCTCCCCGGAGGACCCGGCGGCCCGGCTCGACCTGCTGCTGGACCGGCTCGCCCCGGCCCTGGTGCTGGCCACCCGGCAGAGCGCGCTGGCGCTGTCCGCCGAGGGCCGCACCCCCGCGCTGCTGGACGGCCCCGCGTTCCCGAAGGCCGAGCCCGCCGCGGAGCTGCCCGGCGCCGCATACGTGATCCACACCTCCGGCTCGACCGGCGTGCCCAAGCCCGTCCTGGTCGGCCGGGCCGCGCTGGCCGGCTACGTGGGCGCGCTGGCGCAGCGGTACGGCCTGGGGGTCCAGGACCGGGTGCTGCTGTTCGCCCGGCCGTCCTTCGACGTGGCGCTGGAGGAGGTGCTTCCCTCGCTGGCCGCCGGTGCCTGCCTGGTGCTGCCGCAGCGCGAGGTGCCGACCGGCCCGGAGCTGGTGGCGGTGCTGGCCGCCCGTCAGGTGAGCGTCGCCAACCTGCCGACCAGCTACTTCCTGGCCGTCCGCGAGGAGCTGCGCGAGGCGCTGCGGGACGGGCGCTGGGCGCCGCGACTGCTGGTGCTGGGCGGCGAGCGGCTGCCCGCCGCGGCGCTGCGCGGCCTGGCCGAGGACACCACCGCGACGGTGCTGAACGCGTACGGCGTGACCGAGGCGACGGTGACCTCGACGGTGCACGCGATCACCGCGGCCGATCTGGCCGACGGGGCCGAGATCCCGCTCGGCGCCGAGCTGCCCGGCACCCGGGTGCACGTCCTGGACGAGGGCCTGCGCCCGCTGCCGGCCGGCGCGATCGGCGAACTCGCCGTCGGCGGCGGCTCGCTGGCCGAGGGCTACCTCGGGCTTGAGCAGGTCACGGCGGAGCGGTTCGTCACGCCGCAGGCGCTCGGCGGGGAGCGGGTGTACCGCACGGGTGACCGCGGCTACCGCGACCTCCAGGGCCGGCTGTGGTTCCTGGGCCGTCAGGACAACCAGGTCAAGCTGCGCGGGTACCGGATCGAGCTGGAGGAGATCGAGGCCGCGGCCTCGGCCGAACTGGCCGGCCGCTCCTGCGCGGTGGTGCTCGACCGCGAGGGGCCCGGTGGCCCCCGCCTGGTCGGCTTCCTGGAGGGCGTCGAGCAGCCCGACCAGGCCGCGCTGCACGCGGCGCTGGCGCAGCGGCTGCCCGGCGGGCTGGTGCCCGGCCTGTGGGTGGCGCTGGAGTCGATGCCCACCCTGCCGGGCGGCAAGCCCGACCGGTCCGCGCTGGCCCGGGCCGTCGGCGAGCTGCCGGCGCCGGGCGAGGAGCCGGACGGCGGGGGCGCCGACGCCGGCTTCACCGGGCCGGGCGAGGCGCTGGTGGCCGAGGCGTGGCGGGATGCGCTCGGTCACGACCGGTTCACCGCCGACTCGCACTTCTTCGAGGTCGGCGGGCACTCCCTGCTGGCCGCCCAGCTGGCCGCCTGGCTGGAGCCGCACCTCGGCCACCGGCCGTCCCTGCGGGTGCTGTTCCAGCACCCGGTGCTGGCCGACCAGGCCCGTGCCCTGACGGGAGGCCGGTCGTGATCTCCACCCCTTCCGCCGTCCTGGAGGACGGCCACCGCGAGCTGGTCGAGGCGTTCGAGAGCTTCGTGCGGCGCGAGCTGGTCCCGCTGGCCGCCGAGCTGCCGGAGACCGCCGACCTGCCGCCCGCCGACCTGCGGTCCTACGTGCGCAAGCGCTCGGCCGCGCTGGGCTTCTACGCCGGGGACTACCCGGAGGAGCTGGGCGGCTCCGGGATGCCGTTCACGGCGGTGGTGCTGCTGCACCACGCGGCCGGGCGCAGCGGCTGCTCGCTGGCGCCGTACGCGCTGGCCGGCTCCGACGGTCCGAGCCCGCTGCTGCGGCACGGCACGCCGGAGCAGATCGAGAAGTACCTGGTGCCGCTGGTGCGGGGCACCTCGGCGCGCTGCCTGGCGCTGACCGAGCCGCAGGCCGGCTCGGACGCGTTCCGGCTGACCACCACGGCGGTCCGGGACGGTGACGGCTGGCTGATCAGCGGCCGCAAGACCTTCGTCTCCAACGCCGACCGGGCCGACCTCGCGCTGGTGGTCACCGCCACCGACCTGGGTGCGGGCCCGAGCGCCGGGGCGACCGCGTTCGTCCTCCCGATGGACACCCCGGGCCTGCGGATCGGCCAGCGCTACGAGGGCATGTCGGGCGAGCCGATGTTCGAGCTGCTGCTGGAGCGGGTCCGGGTGCCGATGGACGCCGTGATCGGCGGCGCGGAGGGGGTCGGGGCGGCGACGGCGCTGGCCATGGACAGCCTCTCGCGCGGCCGGCTGGTGGTGGCCGCGATGTGCAACGGCGTGGCCGAGTACGCGCTGCGCCTGGGCGTGGAGTACGCCCGCGAGCGGCAGGCGTTCGGCGAGCGGATCGGCAGCTACCAGCACGTCCAGGAGCACCTGGTGCGCAGCCGGGCCGAGGTGGAGGCGGCCAAGCTGCTCACCCTCGCCTGCGCCCGGCTGGTGGACGAGGGCACCGAGGCGCCGGAGAACGCGGCGCTGGCGAAGCTGACCTCCTCGGAGACCGCGGTGCGGGTGGTGGACCGCTCGCTGCAGGTGCACGGGGCGACCGGCTGGGTGCGCGGGCATCCGCTGGAGTTCCTGTACCGCTACGTCCGGATGATGACGATCATCGAGGGGACCTCCGAGGTCCAGAAGGTGATCGTCGCACGGGCCATGGGCCTGGGCTGACCGCAACCACTGTTCGGAGACCACGACATGACGATCCTCGAATCCATCGAGCGCGGCCGGGACCACCAGGACTCCCCCGTGCTGGAGCTGTTCCGCGCGTGGGTGCGCCGCACCCCGGACGCGCCCGCGCTGATCGACGGCGAGCACAGCTGGAGCTACGCCGAACTCGACCTGCTGGCCGACACGCTGGCCGGCCGGCTGGCCGACCGGGTGCGCCCCGGCGACCTGGTCGGCGTCTGCCTCGACCACTCGGCGGCCCTGGTGGCCGCCACCCTGGCGGTGGCCCGGCTGGGCGCTGTCCACCTGCCGCTCGGGCCGCGCCCCGGCGAGCGGCGGCTGCAGGCCGTCGCCGAGAACCTGCGGCTGACCTGCCTGATCGGCGACCCCGACCTGCTGCCGCCGGCCCACCGGGCGGCGGAGCACCGCCGGCTGGAGCTGCCGACCGCCGGGGCGACCGCCGCGGCCACCGTGGTGGCGGCGTTCGCGCCGCCGGCCGAGGGCGCGGTCGGCGCGCCCGAGGGCAGCTACTACGCGGTGCTCACCTCGGGCTCCACCGGCCTGCCGAAGGCGGTGGCGGTCGGCGAGCCCTCGCTCGGCGCGCTGCTGCACTGGTACCGGGAGCTGACCGGGCTCGGCCCCGGCGACCGGCACAGCCTGCTGATCGGGGTGGCCTTCGACCCGCACATGATGGAGCTGTGGGCCTCGCTCACCGCCGGGTCCGCGCTGTGCGTCGCCCCGGACGCGGTGCGCTGGGACCCGGGCGCGCTCACCGACTGGTGGCGGGAGGCCGGGATCACCGTCTCGGTGCTGCCCACCCCGCTGGCCGAGCCGGTGCTGGAGCGGCCGTGGCCGCAGGGCATGGTGCTGCGCCACCTGATGGCCGGCGGCGACCGGCTGCGCCGCCACCCGGCGCCGGAGGTGACGGCCCACCTGCACAACGCGTACGGGCCGGCCGAGGCGACCGTGGTGACCACCGTGCACTCGATGGCCCCCGGCGCGGGCGGCGAGGGGGCGCCGCCGATCGGGCTGCCGGTGCCCGGCGCCGTGCTGGTCGTCACCGACCCGGACGGGCGGCCGGTGCCGCGCGGCGAGTCGGGTGAACTCCGGGTCGGCGGGCGCCCGTTGGCGCTCGGCTATCTGGACCGGGAGCTGACCGGGCGGCGGTTCGTGCCGGCGCCGGACGGCGTGCCCGGGGTCGGGCTGGTCTACCGCACCGGTGACCGGGTGCGGATGCGGGCGGACGGCGTGCTGGAGTTCGAGGGCCGTCTCGACGACCAGGTGAAGGTCAGCGGGGTGCGGATCGAGCCGGCCGAGGTCGAGGCCGCCTTCGAGCGCGACCCGCGGGTGCGCCGGGCGGTCGTCGCGGTGCGCCGGGACGAGGACGGCGGGGCGCGGCTGCTCGCGTTCGTCCAGGCCGCCGCTCCCGCCGGCCCGGTGACCACCACCGGCCCGGTGACCGCCGCCGACCTGCTGCCGCAGGTCCGCGCCTGGCTGCCGCAGCAGGCGGTGCCCACCGTCGTCCGGCTGGTCGACGACTACCCGCTGGACGCCAACGGCAAGGTCGACCGGGCCGCCCTGCTGGCTGCGGAAGAGACCGACCGGGCTGCCCAGGCCGCCGCCGCCGACGCCGGGCCGGCCACGCCCGACACCGAGGACGGCGGCTCGGACACCGAGCGCACGGTGCTGCGGCTGTGCCGCAAGCTGCTGGACCGCGCCGACCTCGGCCCGCAGGACAACTTCCTCGACGCGGGCGGCAATTCGCTCGCCGCGGCCCGCCTGCTGGTCGAGCTGGAGCAGGCCTTCGGCGTCCGGCTGCGCGCGCCGCAGCTGCTGCGCCAGCCCGACCTGCGCGCCGTGGCGGCGCTGGTCGAGGCTAGCCGGCCGGCCGTCGCCGTCTCCTGACCCGCCCGCCGTACAGGGTGCCCCGGCCTCGGCCGGGGCACCCGGAAGGGACCATCCATGACTTCCCCCGTTCTCCCGCCGGGCGGTGTACCCGCGCTGGTCGCCCACCAGGCCGAGCTGCGGCCGCAGGCGCTCGCCGTCTCGGACGGCGACACCACCCTGACCTACCGTGAACTGGTCGCCGCCGCCTCGGCCCTGGCCGCCGAGCTGACCGCCCGGGGCATCGGCCCCGGCAGCGCCGTCGGCCTGCTGGCGGCCCGCTCCACCCGGCTGGTGGTCGCCCAGCTCGCCGTCTGGTGGGCCGGCGGCCACGCCGTCCCGCTCGACCCCGCCTACCCGCGGCCGCGCACCGCCGGCATGCTCGCCGACGCCGGCGCCGTGCTGACCGTGGGCGACAAGGCGCTGCTCGCCGAGGCCGGCATCCCGGCCGCGCAGGCGCTCGCCCTGGACCCGGACGGGCTGCCGCAGGCGGCCACCACCGCGCCGCACCCCGCGCCCGACGGCGAGCAGGCGCTCGCCCTGGTGATGTACACCTCCGGCTCCACCGGCCGTCCCAAGGGCGTGCAGGTCACCCACCGGGCCATCGCCGACCTGGTCACCGCGCCGGACGCGGTGGCGCTCGGGCCGGGCGACCGGGTGCTGTTCCACTCGCCGTCCACCTTCGACGCGGCCACCTTCGAGATCTGGTCGCCGCTGGCCGCCGGCGCGGCCGTGATGGTCTCGCCCGCCGAGCGCGCGACCGCCGAGGACCTGACCCGCGACGTGGAGCGGTTCGGCGTCACCACCGCCTTCCTGACCACGGCGCTGTTCCACCAGCTGGCCGCCCGCCGCTCGCGGATCTTCGGGGTGCTGCGCACCCTGCTGGTCGGCGGCGAGGCGCTCTCCCCCGAGCACGCCAGGACGGTGCTGCGGGCCTTCCCCTGGCTCGACCTGGTGAACGTCTACGGGCCCACCGAGGCCACCACCTTCACCACCCTGCACCGGGTGCGCGAGGCCGACTGCGCGGGCCCGGTGGCGATCGGCCGCCCGTTCGGCGGGGCCCGGGTGCGGGTGCTGGACGAGCGGTTCGAGCCGGTGCCGCAGGGCGGCCGCGGCGAACTGTGGATCGGCGGCGCCCGGCTGACCCCGGGCTACCTGGGGCAGCCCGGCCTGACCGCCGAGCGGTTCCGGGAGATCCCCGGCGCCGGGCGGATGTACCGCAGCGGCGACCTGGTCTCGGCCCGGCCGGACGGCGCGCTGGACTTCCACGGGCGCGCCGACGACCAGGTCAAGGTCCGCGGCTTCCGGATCGAGCCGGGCGAGGTCGAGCACGCCCTGCGGCAGCACCCGGAGGTCTCCGAGGCCGCCGTGGTGGTCCGCCGGGCCGGCGCCGAGGACGCCGCGCTGACCGCCTTCGTGGTGCCCGCCGAGGGCCACCGGCCCACCGGCGAGGCCCTGCGCGGCCACCTGGCCGAGCGGCTGCCCGCCCACCTGGTGCCCACCGGCTGGGCCGTGCTGGCCGCCCTCCCGCTGACCGGCACCGGCAAGGTCGACCGCCGGGCCCTCGCCGACACCGACCCTTCGGACGGCGACACCCCGGCCCGGCCCGCGGACGGCGACGCGCTGACCCCGCTCCAGCAGGAGGTGGCGGCGGCCTGGGCCCGGGCGCTCGGCCACCCGGTCGAGCGGGCGGACGCCGACTTCCTGGCCGAGGGCGGCCACTCGCTGATGGCCATGTGGGTGGTCGACGACCTGCGCGAGGACCTGGGCGTCGACCTCTCGCTGGCGCAGTTCTTCACCCACCCCACCGTCGCCGCCCAGGCCGAACTGGTCGAACGGGCCCTGCTCGCCGCCCACGGCGAGCCCACCGAGGAGCAGCGATGACCGCCGCCACCGACCCGGCCCGGCAGGCCGAACTGCTCCTGCTGGCCAAGCGGCGCTCCGCCGCCGCCCGCCCCGCCGGGCCGCGCCCCGGCGGGCGTCCCGGCCCGGCGCCGCTCTCGCACGCCCAGCACCGGATGTGGCTGATGGAGCGGCTCGGCCGGGCCGGCGCGCTGTACCACGTGCCGCTCGCCACCCGGCTGCGCGGCCCGCTGGACACCGGCGCGCTCGCCGAGGCGCTGACCGCCCTGACGGCCCGCCACGCGATCCTGCGCACCCGCTACGGGCAGCAGGGCGAGCAGCCGTTCCAGGAGCCGATCGCCCCGGCCCCGGTGCCCGTCCCCGTGGTGGAGGTGGCCGCCGACGCCGCCGAGGAGCTGCTGCGGGCCGAGGCGGCCCGCCCGTTCGACCTGGCCGCCGGCGCCGCGCTGCGCGCGCTGGTGCTGCGGCACGGGCCCGAGGACCACACCCTCCTGCTCACCCTGCACCACATCGCGGTGGACGGCGGTTCGCTGCCGGTGGTCACCGAGGAGCTCGCCGCGCTGTACGCCGCCGCGCTCGCCGGCCGGCCCGCCGAGCTGCCCGAAGTCCCGCTCCAGTACGCGGACTTCGCCCGCTGGGAGCGCGGCCGGGAGGCCGAGCTGGACGCCCGGGTCGCCGAGTGGGCCGAGCTCCTCGACGGCGCCCGCCCGGTGCCGCTGCCCCGGCCGGCGGCCGGCGCCGGCCGCGACCGGACGGCCCGGCTGCACACGGCGGAGCTGCCCGCCGCGACCGTGGACGGGCTGCGCGCGCTCGGCCGCCGGCACGGCGCCACGCTGTTCACCGTGGTGCTGACCGCCGCCTTCGCCACCCTGGCCCGCGCCACCGGAGCCGGCGACCTCACCCTCGGCTGCGCCGGCGGCCAGCGCTCGCGGCCGGAGCTGCGCCGGCTGGTCGGCCTGTGCGTCAACACCCTGCCGATCCGCGCCGACCTGACCGGCGATCCGACCTTCGCCGAGCTGCTCGGCCGGGTGCGGTCCGCCCAGCTGGCGGCGCAGGGCCGGCACGAGGTGCCGTTCGACCTGGTGGTGGAGCGGCTCGGCGCCGCGGCCCGCGGGCAGGACGGCTCCCCGCTGCTCTCGGTCACCTGCGACCTGGTCGCGCCCACGGACGCGCTCGGGCTGCCGGGGGTGGCGGCGCAGGCCGTCGAACTCGACCTCGGCCTGGCCAAGTTCGACCTGGGCCTGTTCCTGGAGGACGGCCCGCAGCCGCGCTGCCTGGTGCAGCACGCCGAGGGCGCGCTGAGCGGGCCGGACGGCGCGCACCTGCTGGCCGACTTCGCGGCGCTGCTCACCGCCGTGGCCGGGGACGACGGTCTGCGGCTCGACCGGCTGCCGGTCCGCGCCTGGGAGTCGGAGCACCCCGCCGTGGCGGCGCTGCTGGCCGATCCCCGGCTCGGCGAGGCCTTCGTGCTGGAGCGCGACGGGCTGCCGCCGCTGGCGTACGCGGTCGCCCGGGGCCCGCTCGGCGTACCGGCAGCCGAGCTGCGGACGGCGCTGCGCGCGCTGCTGCCGGCCGACCGGGTGCCCGCCGCGGTGACCCTGCTGGACGCGCTGCCCCGGACCGCCGACGGCGCCGTCGACACCGACCGGCTGCCGGGCGCCCGGCCGACCGCGCAGGAGACGCCGGCCGCCCACCGCGCGCACGAGGACACCGTCCGGACGGCCTTCGGCGAGCTGCTCGGCAGCCGGCCCGGACCGGACGGCGACTTCTTCGTGCTGGGCGGGCACTCGCTGGTCGCCGTCCAGCTCGCCGAGCGGCTGCGGCTGCGCACCGGGCTGCCGCTGACCGGGCTGGATGTCCTGGAGCAGCGCACCCCGCGCGCGCTGGCCGCCCTGCTGGCGGGCCGGGCGGACGAGCAGCGGGCGGCGCAGGCGCGGCGGCCCGCGGGCGCGGCGGGCGGGGGCCGGCCGGTCCGCCCGGGCACGGTGCTGGTCACGGGTGCCACCGGCGGCGTCGGCGCGGCCGTGCTGCAGGAACTGATGGCGCAGGGCCGTCCGGTGCGGGCGCTGGCCCGCCCGGAGTCCGCGCACCTGGTGGCGCTGGACGGCGTGGAGGTGGCCGAGGGCGACCTGGCCGACCTCGACAGCCTGCGGGCGGCCGCCCGTGGCGCGGACGCCGTGATCCACGCGGCCTGCACATTCACGCGGCACGAGGTGGACGTGGCGGCCATGCGGGTGCTGGTGGAGTCCTGGCAGCGCGGCGGCTTCGTGTTCATCAGCAGCATCGACGCCTATGGCCGCCCGGTGGACGAGGAGGTGCCGGAGGGTGCGCCGGAGCAGCTGCCGGTGACCGCCTACGGGCAGGCCAAGCTCGACTGCGAGCGGATCCTGCTGGCGGCGGCCGGCGACGGCGACCGGGGACCGGCCGCGGTGGTCCGCTCGCCGATCGTCTGGGGTCCGCACCGGCGGCTGCGCGAGCAGCTGCGCTGGGGCGCGACCGGCGAGCTCTTCCAGGCCGCGCAGGCGGGGCGGGAGCTGGTGCTGCCGGACCCGGCGGCCGACGGTCGGAGCTGGTACGGCGCGTCCTGGGTGCACTCGGGCGCGCTCGCCCGGGCCGCGGTCGCCGCCCTCGACGAGCGCGGCCCGGCCGCCGGCCGGGTGGTCAACGCCGTCTCCGGCCACCTGGCCTGGTCCGAGTTCGCGGCCGAGCTGGCCCGGCTGCTCGACTCGCCGTCCGCGGTGCGGCTGGCCGCCGGCGCCGACCCGGAGCTGGCCCGCCCCTGGCGGTACCGGGCCGACGCGCTGGCCGCGGCGGTGCGCCCGGAGCCCGGCGAGGACTGGCGTACGGTGCTGGCCGCGATGGTGCGGTAGCGGACGCCACCGGACCCGGCGGCGCGGCGCGCCCGCCGGATTCGTTCCCCGTCCGGCCATAGGACCGCCCTATGGCCACATAAGCCCGGGTGCCCTACTGCGGCACCCGGGCAGCGGAGAGGGTGACGGTCAGGCCGGTGGTCACCCGGCCGAGCGCCGAGCGAAGGACTGCCTGCCATGCCTCGTCCCGTCCGGGTCGCGATCGTCGGGGCCGGCCCCGCCGGGATCTACGCGGCCGACGCCCTGATCAAGTCCGAGCTGACGGGCGACCCGGGCGTCTCGGTCGACCTGTTCGAGCGGATGCCCGCGCCGTTCGGCCTGATCCGCTACGGCGTGGCCCCCGACCACCCGCGGATCAAGGGCATCGTCGCCGCGCTGCACCAGGTGCTCGACAAGCCGCAGGTCCGGCTGTTCGGCAACGTCGACTACCCCGGTGACATCGGGCTGGACGACCTGCACCGGTTCTACGACGCGCTGATCTTCTCCACCGGCGCCGACGCCGACCGGGACCTGGACATCCCGGGCATCGGGCTGGACGGCTCGTACGGCGCGGCGGACTTCGTCTCCTGGTACGACGGCCACCCGGACGTCCCGCGCGACTGGCCGCTGGAGGCGGAGCGGGTCGCGGTGCTGGGCGTCGGGAACGTCGCCCTGGACGTCGCGCGGATCCTCGCCAAGACCGCCGACGAGCTGCTGAGCACCGAGATACCGCCCAACGTGCACCGGGGGCTGGCCGCCAACCGCGCCGTCGAGGTGCACGTGTTCGGCCGCCGCGGCCCCGCCCAGGCCAAGTTCAGCCCGATGGAGCTGCGCGAGCTCGACCACTCGCCGACCATCGAGGTGATCGTCGACCCCGAGGACATCGAGTACGACGAGGGCTCGATCGCCACCCGGCGCGGCAACAAGCAGGCCGACATGGTCGCCGCGACCCTGGAGAACTGGGCGATCCGGGACGCCGGCGACCGGCCGCACCGGCTCTACCTGCACTTCTTCGAGTCGCCGGTGGAGATCCTCGGCGCGGACGGCCGGGTGGTCGGCCTGCGCACCGAGCGCACCGAGCTCGACGGCAGCGGCAACGTGGTCGGCACCGGCCGGTTCCGGGACTGGGATGTCCAGGCGGCCTACCGGGCGGTCGGCTACCGCTCCGACGAGCTGCCCAAGCTGCCCTTCGACCCGCTCACCGCCACCGTGCCGCACCGGGCCGGGCGGGTGCTGGCGGCGGGTGCGCCGCTGGCCTCCACCTACGTCACCGGCTGGATCAAGCGCGGCCCGGTCGGCCTGATCGGGCACACCAAGGGCGACGCCAACGAGACGGTGGCCTGCCTGGTCGCCGACCACCTGGAGGGCCGCCTGCGCACCCCCGCCGAGCCGGCCGAGGACGCCGTCCCCGCCTTCCTGGCCGCCGCCGGCGTCGAGTTCACCACCTGGGAGGGCTGGCACCGGCTGGACGCCCACGAGCGGGAGCTCGGCGCCCGCGAGGGCCGCGAGCGGATCAAGGTGGTCCCGCGCGCCGAGATGCTCCGCGCCAGCGCCGCACCGCGCTGACCCCGCCCGGGCCGCTCGTTCGGCGGGACGGCCCGTCAGGCCCGGCCCGGGGCGTGCGCCGGCGGGGTGTCCAGCACGGTGAAGCGCAGGCCGGCCGCGCTGAGCCGGTCGATCAGGGCGGTGCCCATCGCGACCGCCGGGGTGACCTGGCCGGCGGTGGCCGGCAGGTCGTCGAAGGCCAGGCTGAGCGCGGACTCGGCGAGCATCTTCGCGGTCTCGGTGTAGCCCGGGTCGCCGCCGGACACCTCGGTGAAGACCCGCTGCCCCGGGCCGACCTCGCCGACGAACCGGACGGTGAACCAGGAGGCGGCGCGCTGCTCGGCGCTGGGCCCGGCCCCGGGCTTGTGCAGACCGCTCAGCGCCCGTCGCAGCGGCGGCAGTTGGGCGGCGAGCGCGAGCAGGGCGAGCCCGGCCCCACCGGCCAGTAGCACCGGCAGCCGCCGGACGGCCGCGTAGTGGCCGTAGCGGAAGGCCGGCCCGTAGTCGGGCCGGGCCGCCGCCGAGCGGGCCACCACCAGCGGGTCGATGGTGGGCATCGGCACCGCCCAGGCGCGGGCCTCGGCCGAGCGCCGCACCGGGCCGGCGGTGGCGACGATCCGGCGGTCGGACGGCCAGGGGTCGGCGGCGCGGCGCTCGCGGGCGGCGCGGGCCCCCGCCCGGGGACGGGAGATCACCGTCAGCGCCGAGGCGAGGGTGCCGCCGGAGAACCTCCCGCCGACCCGGACGAACCCCCGGACCGAGACCGGCACCTCCTCGGCCAGCAGGCCCTGCTCGCGCATCCGCTCCAGCGTGAACAGCACCCCCAGGTCGTGCGGCACCGAGTCGAAGCCGCAGGAGTGCACCAACCGGGCACCGGTGGCGACCGCCCGGCGGTGGTGCCGCAGGTACATCCGGTCAACGAACTCGGGTTCGCCGGTCAGGTCCAGGTAGTCGGTGCCGGCGTCCGCGCAGGCGGCCACCAGCGGCTCCCCGTGGTGCAGGTAGGGGCCGACGGTGGAGACCACCACCCGGGCCGCGGCCGCCACCTCCCGCAGCGAGGCGGGGTCGGTGGCGTCCGCGGCCAGCAGCGGGAGGTCGGCGCAGCCGGGCTCCAGGGTGGCCAGGCGCGCGCGCAGCGCCTCCAGCTTGCCGCGGTTGCGCCCGGCCAGCGCCCAGCGGCAGCCGGCCGGCACGTTCCGGGCCAGGTACTCGGCGGTCAGCGCGCCGGTGAAGCCGGTGGCACCGAACAGGACCAGGTCGTACGGGCGTTCGGCATCCATGGGCGTTCCCTACCGGCTGGTAATGGCGGAGCGCCTCACGCTAGGGACGGGCCGTCGCGGTGTCAACCGCAACCCGCGCCTGTCGCCCCCGCCCGTCGCCCCGCCCGGCAGGGCCGCTCAGCCGAAGTTCAGCGCGTACAGCCGGCGGATCCGGTCGGCGGTGACGAAGTCCATCGGGACGGTGCCCAGGACCGGCCGGGCCGCGGGAGCCAGGGCGCCCAGGTAGCCGTCCAGCCGGGGCGCCATCGCGTCGGCGGCCTGCCGCGGCCACAGGCCCCAGCCGGAGGAGGAGGTGAAGGTCAGGTAGAGCCGCTGCGGGTCGGTGGCGGCGCGGGCCGCGTCCAGGTGGGAGGAGGTCTCGGGCCACTTGCGGGAGGCGATCTCGAAGATCGTCCCGATGTCGTAGTCGTCCTCGATGTCGGTCAGCGCACCGCCCCACGGGATGCCGGGCAGACCCGGACTGTCGGCGAGCAGCACCACCCGCCCGCGCACCTCGCCGAGCCGGGGGATCCGGCTCTCGCCCCACATCAGGCCGCCCCATCTGGCCCGGTATCCCTCGAAGACGCTCAGGAAGTCGGCCGCCGAGGCGGTCGAGTACTCCTGCTTCACCCGCATCAGGACGCTCTCGCGCGGATGGGCGGCCAGGAAGGCCTGGCACTGGTTGAGCACGTCGCCGAAGAAGATCTCCTGGAACACCGGGCCGTGGTGGATCGCGAACACCCCGTCGATCAGCCGGCAGCGGATGTCGAAGAACCGTACTCCCGCCGCGAGTTGGTCGGGCACCGAGAGGGTCTGGGTCTGGGTGATCGGGCCGCCGTGCAGCGAGCAGGTGTCGTGGGTGCCGGGCACGGTGAGCCGGGACAGCCAGCTGTCGTCCGGCAGCGCCCCCTGCCAGTCCGCACCGCCCGGCACCTGAGCCGCACCGGCGCGCGGGGCCGCCACCCCGAGTCCGCCGCCCACCAGGCCGGTCACGCCGAGGGCCACCGCCGCCCTGCCGAACCCGCGCCGACTGATCCGTCGTTCCGTCAGATCCATGGTCCCATCCCGTCGTTCGCCCCGACCGGCCGAATTGCCATGTGCATTGTCAGGGCGGCCCGGGAGCCGTGACCAGACCCGTGCAGACAGTGGTGCGCGCGTTATCCCCCCGGCCGCGCACCGCCTACAGAGCGGACGGACGGCCCGCACCCCGCGGGCCCGGAGACCCCGCGAGGAACCGCGCATGATCCCCGTTCAGCCGCCGCCGACCGGCACCGAACCCGCCCACCCGCGACCGTCCGGCGCCCCGCAGGAGGGCGCCGATGCGCCGCCGGAGCCCATGGTGGACCTGCGGATCGGCGGCGCCCGGCTGGTCCTCCACCTGCCGGCCACCCTGCACCGGCTGGCGGCGGGCGCGGCCGTCGGCGGCGCCGGGGTGCTGCTCGGCCACCTGCTCCGGCGTTGAGCCCGCGCACCGCCCTGACGCGCTGTCATAGTGGGCGCGGCGCGGCCCGGCCGGGACTTCCCGCGGCAGCGCGTTATGTCCCCGGACCGGGCCGACCTAAGCAGCCTCGTGAGCACGGCGGGACGTTCGCCGTCGGCGGTCCGGGAGGGGTGCATGGGGCAGGTCGAGCGCAGCGGCGGAGCCGCCCGCCGCGCGCCGGGCGGCCTAGAACCGCAGCGCGGCCGACCCCCGGCCGCACCCGCGGGCGACGACCTCGGGCCCGAGCTGCGCCGGCGCCGGGAGGACGCCGCCCTGGTGGCCCGACTGGAGGAGCTGGGGTGGCGCGGACCGGAGTACGTGATCTTCGAGGACGGCCTGGTGCGCTACGGGTTGGCCGTGCTCGACCGGTGGCTGCGCACCGGCCAGGTCTTCCGCGAGTGCCGCAGCCGGCTGCGTCCGGTCCGGGTCGCCGACCGCGCCCGGGAGCGGCTGCGCACCGAGGCCGGGCGGGACGACCGGCAGCAGATCGCGCACGACGTGGTGGTCGCCGCGCTGCCCCGGTTCCGCCGGGACGCCCTGGTCGGCCGGGGCTGGAGCGAGCAGCTCGGCGCCGCCCTGCGGACCTACTTCGTCGGTGCGCTGCTGCAGGACTTCCCGAACGTCTTCCGCCGCTGGCACACCCGGTTCGACCAGGACCGGCTGGCCCTGCCGACGGCCGACCGGGTGCTCGCGGCGCTGGCCGAACGGGCCGGCCCCGACGGCGACCCGCTGCTGACCGTGCTCGCGGACGCCGAGGTGGCCAGGGTGCTGGAGGCCGTCGGCAACCCGCAGACCCGGCAGATGCTGGAGCTGGCGATGACCGGCATGACGCACCGGGAGATCGCCCGGCTGCTGGGCATCGCCCACCCGCAGACCGTCACCCAGCGCATCCACCGGCTGCGCGCCGCGCACCGCCGGGGCGGCCCGCCGGAAGGAGACAGCGATGACTGAACGGGACGCCGAGCGGCTCGACCCGGCGCTGGTGCTGCGCGCCGTGGCCGCGCTCGAACTCGCCCGCCTCACCACCCGGACGCCCGCCGACCTGGCCGAGCTGGACCAGTGGCTGGCGCACCTGCGCCCGGTGGCCCAGGGCCGGCCGGGACGGGCCGATGCCGCGTTGCCCGCCGGGGTCAGGTCCTTCCTGCTCGGCCTGCAACGCTCCTCGGTGCACCCGTCGCCCCGGCGCGCCGGCGACCTCGCCCCCGACCGCGCCACCGGCGCCGAGCTTGCCCTCGTCCAGGACTCCGCGCTCGCCGTCGCGGCGCACCGCGCGGCCCCGGCCCGCCGGGCGTTCCTCGGCGCCGAACTCCGGCTGCGGCGGGCGGCCGCGGCCGGGGACGGCGAGGCGGCCCAGGTGCTGGCGCGGCTGCTGCGGGCGGTCGGCCGGCACGCCGACGCGGACGCGGTCGAGGCCGCGGCCCGGGCCGGGTCGGCCTGCGGCGCCGCCGGCTTCCGGCTGGCGATCGCCGACGTCACCGCGCTGACCGGGCTGCTCGACCCCCGGCCCGCCGCGCCCGCACCCGCCTCGACTGCCGGTGGGTGGCGCTACGACGACGCCCATCGCCGCCTGCTGGAGCGGGCGGTCCGTGGTGAGCCCGCGTCCTTCGACCGGCTCTACGACCGGTTCGCCGGCAGCGTCGCGGACTACCTGCTGGAGTGCCTGCGGCACGACGGCACTGCTCGCGAGCTGGCCGAGGAGACCCGCCGGCGGGCCCGTGAGCGGATCGGCCGCTACCCCTGGGGGCCGCTGGACGTGGGGGCGTGGCTGCGGGCGATCGCCCGGGACCAGCTCGTCGAACTGGCCGCCGCACGGGCGGCCGGTGGTGTCGGGGCCGCTGCGGTCACCGCTTCGCGTAGTCGGTGAAGCCCTGCCAGTCGATCACCACGCACGGCTCGTCGCCGACCACCCAGGCGTCGTGCCCCGGCGCGGCGGTCATGAAGTCGCCCGGCCCGAAGTCCATCGTCTCGCCGTCGTCCATCACGATCCTCATCCGGCCGGAGACGAAGTAGCCGACGTGCGGGGCCTGGCAGCTCTCCGTTCCCGCGATCGGCTTGACGTGCTTGGACCACTGCCAGCCGGGCTCGAAGACGGCTCGGCCCACCGCGCCGCCCTCCAGGTTGACCAGCTCCACCTTCCCCTTGCCGTCCTCGAACGGCCGGACCTCCTCCGGTGCGTCGAGGCTCTTGCGGACCAGACCGGACATGGCGCGCTCCTTCACCGGTGCCGCTGCGGGCCCGGTGGGCGGGGGTCCTCACCGCACCCGCCGGGCCCGCACCTGTCGTCCCTCAAGTCTCCTCCCCGACGCCGCCGACCGCCCGGTGGTCAGCGGTGAGCGGTCAGCGGTGAGCGGTCACCGGTGCGGGCGGCGGTGCCGGCCGAGGCTATGTCGCCCGCCACCGCGGGCACGTCCGCGCGGATCGGTCGCGGCCAGCACCGCCGCCACCAGGAGCGGGGCGGTGAGCAGCAGCAGGTTCAGCATCAGGTCCGATCCTCTCGTCGGGAGCATACGAAGGACCGTAGCCAGCGAAGTGCGGCCGGCCGGTGATCAGCCACGCCCCGGGGCCGCCGACCCACTCGAACCGGTGATGCCCCGTACTCCGGCGGTGGCCGCTCCCCCTCGGGGCGGCGGCCGTCAGTGCGTGGCGATCCGCAGGATCCGGTCGTCGTCGGCGCTCGGCTGCCCGCGCCCGTCGGTGTTGCTGGTGCTCACCAGCAGGGTGCCGTCCTGGTCGGCCAGCACGCTGCGCAGCCGGCCGTAGCGGTCGGTGAAGTACGCCTGCGGGTCGCCGGTGACCTGGCCGCCGTCCACCGGGATGCGCCACAGCCGGACACCGTGCAGGGCGCCCATCCAGATCGCGCCGTCGGAGTAGGCGATGCCGCTGGGCGACGCCTGGTCGGTGTGCCACTGGACGAGCGGGTCGACGTACCCGGCGCGGTGGGCCTGGCCCTCGACCACCGGCCAGCCGTAGTTCCCGCCGGGCGTGATCAGGTTCAGCTCGTCCCAGGTGTTCTGGCCGAACTCGGAGGCCCACAACCGGCCCTGCGGGTCCCAGGCCAGGCCCTGGACGTTGCGGTGGCCCGAGGAGTAGACCACCGATCCGGGGTACGGGTTGCCGGGGGCGGGCGCGCCGTCCAGGGTCATCCGGAGGATCTTGCCGCCGAGCGAGGAGAGGTCCTGGGCCAGGCCGGTGCGGCCGGACTCGCCGGTGCCGGCGTAGAGCATGCCGTCGGGGCCGAAGGCGATCCGGCCGCCGTTGTGGATGTTGCCCTTGGGGATGCCGGTGAGCAGGGTGGTCGGCTCGCCCAGCTGCTGCCCGGACGGCTGCTGCTCCTGGTACGGCAGCCGCACGATCCGGTTGTCCTGGTCGCCGGTCAGGTACGCGTAGAGCAGGTGGTCGGCACCGTACCGGGGCGACAGCGCCAGCCCCAGCAGGCCGCCCTCGCCGGCCGCCGCCACCCCCGGCACGGTGCCGACCTCGGTCTTCGCCCCGCCGTGCGCGGCGACCCGGGTGATCGTGCCGGTGTCCCGCGAGCCGACCAGCAGGTCTCCCCCGGGCAGCAGGGCGACGCCCCAGGGGGTGTCCAGGCCGTCGGCGACCTGGCCGATCACCCGGACCCCGGACGTCGGCGACCCGCTGTTCGCAGTGGCGGAGCCGGTCGTGGCCGGCCCGGAGGTGGCTGCCGAACTGCAGCCGGCGGCAAGGACCAGAGCGGTGAGGACGGCGACCACTCGCGCTCGCATGTGCGGCTCCTGACCGGCTGCTCGGCTGCGCCTGCCACCTCCAGCACACCACAGCCCGGCCGGACCGACACCGGGAACGGACCGGGGCGCCGTCAGCAGAGTGTCGGGTCCATCATGCCCCGTCCGCGGCGCGACCGGTAGGACGAAGGGCACCATTCGTCGATCTTGTCCGGACCGGCCGGCACCCCGCAGACTCGACGCATTCCACCCCAGCCACCCGCCCCGGCGCCGTCCCAGGCCGCCGGGGCGCGCGGCGCGCTGCCCGGCCGACCGGCGGGAGCGTGGGGGGTGGTGGCGACGAGGGGGAACCATGGACCGTGATCTGGAACTGCGTGCCCGGGTGCTGGTGTTCGACGCGCACCGGTTGAGCCTGCCGCAGCGGGTGTGGGCGTACCGCGTCCTGGCGGAGGTCAGCCCGGCCGCCTACCGGCCGAAGCTGGCCCGCGCGCTGGTCCGGCTGAGCGCCGACGGCGCGCTGCTGGAGCTGCCCGCCGTCCGGCTGGCCCTGCTGGCGGAGGCCGTGGCGGCAGCGGGCGGCCTGGCGGAGTCGGACCCGATGCGCGGGCCGGCCCTCGCCCGCGCACTGGCCGCCCGCCGGGCCGAACTGGACCGGCAGGGCCTGACCGACTAGCGGCGACGGCCCGGGGTGGGACGAACGACGCCATCGGCATTGGGGGTGACGGAGCACCAGGGCGCGTCACCCCCGGCCCGTGCGTGCCGGTACGGTTTCCGGCGGCGCAGCACCGGATCACGGACGGACAGGAGAACCATGTCGGATCGGCTCGCGGTGGTATCGGGTGGCGGGACGGGCATCGGCCGGGCGATCGCGCACGAGTTGGCGGCGAGCGGGCACAGGGTGGTGGTGCTCGGCCGCCGGGCCGAGGTGCTGGAGCAGGCCGGGGCGGTGGTGGACGCGGCCGTCGGGGCGGCGCTGGTCGTGCCGCTTCCGGTCGACCTCACCGATCCCGCCCAGGTCGACCGGGCCGCCGGGACCATCGGGGGGCTCGGGGAGGTGGACGTCCTGGTGAACAACGCCGGTGCGATCATCACCCCACCCGCCGATGGGAGCCTCGGTGCGCTGGCCGAGGCCTGGCGCCGCGACCTCGACACCAACCTGATGACCGCCGTGCTGCTCACCACCGCCCTGCTCGGACGGCTGCGTCGGCCGGGCGGCCGGCTGATCATGATCAGCTCGGCGGCCGCTCAGCGCGGCGGCGCGGGCGCCCACTCGGCCGGCTCGTACGCGGCGGCCAAGGCGGCGCTGCACGGCTGGGCCTTCGGGCTGGCCCGGCAGCTCGGCCCCGAGGGCATCACCGTCAACGTCCTGGCCCCCGGCTACGTGGCCGACACTCCGATCTTCGGCGACCGGATGAGCGAGGAGTTCCACACCGCGAAGATCGCCGACACGCTGGTCGGCCGGGCCGGCACCCCCGCCGACGTGGCGGCCGCCGTCGGCTACATCGCCTCCCCGGCCGCCGGCTACCTCACCGGCCAGGTGATCGGCCTCAACGGCGGTGCGGTGCTGGGCCGTTGACAAGTGGGTCGACCCGTGGTCAGTCCGTCCGGAGCAGGCCCTCGCGTTCCCACACCGCGCGGGCCGCGGCCATCCGCTGCTGCTTGGTGCGCCGCCACTCGGTCCGGTCGGTGACCGCCCCCGGGGGCTCCTCGACCGCGTAGCACAGGGTGCACACGTAGCCGCCGCGCGGGCCGTCCTTGACCGGGGTGCCACAGGTCGGGCAGTAGCGGGAGTGGTGGACCTGACTGCTCATGGCGCCCAGATTACTTGCCGATCACGGCGCCGCACGAGTGGCAGACCAACTGCCGCCCCTGGTCGTTCATCAGCGCCCCGCAGCTCGGACAGTTCATCTCGGTGCCTCCGCCGGCCGCTCCCCAGCGATGGGGTGGGGCCGTCCCCACCGTGCCACCGCCGGGGGTGGCTGTCGAGGGGTCGGACGCCGGGCGGTCAGCCGCTCTTGCGACGGCGCAGGAGCAGCACCACCGCGCCGACCACCAGCACCGCCACAACCGCCGAACCTCCCGCTCCCCCGCCGCCGCTCGAGGTCGAGCCGGCGGCGGCGCCGGCCGCGGGTGCCGGGCTGCCGGTGCCGCCGGCGGTGCCGGCCCCGGCCGTGGGGGCGGGGGCCGGGTCGTCGAGCTGCTCGCGCCAGACCGTGCTGCCCTTGCCCTCGCTGCCGAACAGCAGCGCCTTGCCGTCCGCCGAGTAGGTCACCGACTCCCCCTGGCGCTGGAGCGGCACGTTGACCGAGCCGTCGGCCTGCGGGCGGTCGTCCTGCCAGCGGTAGGCCGCCGCGGAGAAGTAGCCGCGCAGCACCAGCCGGGTGCCGTCCGGGGCGAACGTGCCGTCGGTGACCCAGCCGACGTCCGCGATCGGACGGAAGGTGTTGACGCCGGTGGCGGAGAGTTCGGCCGGCCCCTGGTAGAGCTTGCCGCCGTTCTGCTTCTTGCTGGCGATGTAGGCCCGGCCGGTGACCGGGTGCACCATCAGGGCCTCCGCGTCGCGCGGCCCGTCCTCGTACTTCACCCGGTAGCGGACCGCGTCCACGGTCTGGTCGTGCAGGTCCTTCGGCTCGGCGAAGCGGTAGATCCACACCTCGGGCCAGGTGCCGTCGCGGTTGTCCCCGATGTCGCCGAGGTAGAGCTGCCCGTCCGGGCCGAGCGAGATCGCCTCGACGTCCCGCGGCTTGATCCCGCGCAGGGTGACGGTCGCGACCGTGCGCCCCGAGGAGTCCACCGCGTAGACGTAGGGGCCGTCGTCGCTGTCGTTGTGGGTCCAGTAGACGCCGGGGTGGGCCCGGCTGGCCGCCAAGCCGCTGGACTCGGTGATCCGGGGATCGCCGATGGTGAAGGCCTCCCGGGGCAGCCCGGCCGCGGTGGCGGGCGCCGCCGCCGGACCGATCGCCAGCAGGGCCGCCGCCAGCGCGGCGCCGCTCGCGCGCACCGTCCGCAGCCCCCGCCGTCCGTCCACCCCGCGCCTGGTCACCCAGCGATCATCGCACGGGTGTCGAGGGAGCTTCCCCGGGCCCGCGGCCTCAGAACAGCCCGCTGCCCCGGCGGGGCCCGTCGGTCCGCCCGAAGGCGGGGCGCAGAGGTGTCCCGGTGCCGTCAGCCGGGGCATCCAGGGGCCGGCCGGCCAGCAGCCGGGCGGCCCGGTCGACGATCTGGGGCAGCGCCGCGTAGAGCGAGTCGCCGGGACAGAGCGTGCAGAAGGCGTCGCGGTGGCCGGAGATGGCGTCGAAGGAGTGGCTGGTGCCGGCCGGGAAGCGGCTGTCGCTGCTGTTGGAGGTGAGTTCGGAGCGGCTGCGCGGGTCGATGCCGTAGGTGCCGAGCTTCCAGGCGGCGACCCGGGCCGTGGCGTCCAGGACGGCGGCCGGCACCGGCGTGGCCGCGTCGAAGGTGCCGATCACCCCGATCCCGGCGGTCTCCCGGTTGAACCCCATGGTGTGCGCGCCGACCACCGGGCGGCCGGTGGAGCCGAGCCGGCCCTCGTAGATGGTGCCGAAGCGGTCGACCAGGAAGTTGTAACCGATGTCCTCCCACCCCAGGTTCTCGCGGTGGTCCTGGTAGATGGAGCGGAGTATCTCCGGGACCTCCTGCGGCCCGTAGCCGTTGGGGTGGTCGGTGTGGTGGACGAACACCGCCCGCACCACCGCGTCGCACTGCGTCTCGCTGGGCGGTTCGACCGCCTGCCAGGCCGTACGGCGGACCACTTCGGGGGGCGGCGGCGGGGCGGACGGCCGGGCCGGGGCCTCGGCCGCCGCGGCGGCGGGCCCGGCCGGGGCGGAGGATGTTCGGTGCCGTGGCGGGCCCGCCGCGGCCAGGGCCGCCGCCGCTCCCGCCGTGGCCGCCTGCGCCGCGCGGCGCAGCACTGAGCGACGGTCGATGTCCATGCGGCGAGGATATGGACGTTCCGTAGTCGATCGCATGCGCTGGGTGACCGGTGGCCAACGGTCGGTGACCGTCGCGCGGCCCGGCGGGGCCGGGATCCGGAGCGCTAGCAGAGCCGCCGGCGACCGCCGGTACGACCCTCCGGCGCGGCCCGGCCCGGTCCACCGCAGGGGGCACGGCGTACCGCCGCCTGGCCGAGCCCGCCGCTCACCCCGGCGGGGACGGGACGGTGCGGCCCAGGTAGGTCAGCGGCCCGGGGTCGGGCACCGGGAGCTCCTCGAAGCCGAGCCGGTCGTAGAACGCCCGGGCCGCGGTGTTGGCGGTGACCATGCCGAGGTGCACGGCCGGCACCCCGCGCTCGCCGAGCGCGGTGAGCAGGGTGTCCATCAGCCGGCGGCCGTGGCCGCGGCGCTGGTGCGAGGGGAGCAGATCGATGTGCAGGTGGGCGGGGTGGCCGTCGAGTTCGGGCAGCAGCATCCGCTCGGGGCGGTGCAGCAGGTCGGCGACGATCTCGTCCGGGGTGGTCGGCGGTCCGGCGGGCGGGGGCCGGTACCGGGTGACCTCGGGGAGCCAGGTGTCCCGGTAGCGCCGGACGAAGACGGCGGTGTCTTCGGCGCCCAGCACGTAGCCGACCACCCGCCCGCCGTCGTCCAGCACGAAGGCCAGCTCCGGTTCCAGCAGCAGGTAGGGGGCGGCGAAGGTGAGCGGCAGCAGCAGCGGGTCGGCGTGGTGCCCGCGGGCGTCGCCGCCCTGGTGGCCGGTCCGCACGCAGATCTCGTGCACGGCCTCGCGGTCGGCTGCGCGGTAGGGACGGATGACGGGTGGCATCGGGGTCCTCTCTCTCGGCCGGTGGCGCGCGGGGCGGGCGGACGGACCCTCGGCCGTCCGCGCCGCCCCGCGCTCCGCCCCGGCGGGCTCAGCCCTGGTCGCCGACCGGGGGGATCGCGTTGTCCCGGACGGTCCGGGCGTACCAGCGGGCGCTGTCCTTGGGGGTGCGCCGCTGGGTGGCGTAGTCGACGTACACGGCGCCGAAGCGGCGGCTGTAGCCGTAGGACCACTCGAAGTTGTCGAGCAGCGACCAGAGGAAGTAGCCGCGGACGTCGGCGCCGTCGGCGACCGCGCGGTGCACGGCGGCCAGGTGGCGGTGGACGTAGTCGATCCGCTGCGGGTCGTGCACCGCGCCGTCGGGGGCGGGGGCGTCCTCGAAGGCGGCGCCGTTCTCGGTGATCATCAGCGGCAGCCCGGGGTGGCTCCGGGAGACGTCGGTGATCAGGTCGTAGAGGCCGGAGGGGTCGATCGCCCAGTTCATCGCGGTGAGTTCGCCGGGCGGCAGGTGGAAGAGGACCTGCTCGGAGCCGGGCCAGGGCGAGTGGTCGCTGGCGCCGTGGGCGTCGTTGCGGGCGGCCTCGCCCGGCTCCGACCGCTCGCCCTCGGCGGGGGCGGAGACCAGGGTCGGGGTGTAGTAGTTGATGCCGAGCAGGTCGATCGGGGCCGCGGCGGCGGCCTCGTCGCCGGGCCGCACCAGGGCGTCCCAGTCCAGCAGGTGGGCGGTGTCGGCCCGCAGGTCGTCGGGGTAACTCCCGTCCAGCATCGGGCCGGTGAAGATCCGGTTGCCGACGGCGTCGATCCGCCGGGCCGCGTCCAGGTCGGCCGGCCGGTCGGTGAGCGGGCGGACCTGGTGCAGGTTGAGGGTGACCGAGACGGTGGCGTCGGCGGGCAGTGCGGCGCGCAGCGCGGACACCGCGCGGCCGTGGCCGAGGTTCAGGTGGTGGGCGGCGCGCAGCGCGTCGGCGGGGTCGGTGCGGCCGGGGGCGTGCACGCCGGAGCCGTAGCCGAGGAAGGCCGAGCACCAGGGCTCGTTCAGGGTGGTCCAGAAGCCGACCCGGTCGCCGAGCGCCTCGGCCGCGATGGCCGCGTACTCGCCGAACCGCTCGGCGGTCTCGCGCACCGGCCAGCCGCCCGCGTCCTCCAACTCCTGCGGCAGGTCCCAGTGGTAGAGGGTGGCCACCGGCCGGATGCCGGCCTCCAGCAGCTCGTCGACCAGGCGGCGGTAGAAGTCCAGGCCCTGCTGCACGGCCGGGCCCCGGCCGGTGGGCTGGATCCGCGACCAGGAGAGCGAGAACCGGTAGGCCTGGAGCCCGAGTTCGGACATCAGGGCGACGTCGTCGCGGTAGCGGTGGTAGTGGTCGGTGGCCACGTCGCCGGTGTCGCCGGCGTGCACCTTGCCGGGCGTGCGGCTGAAGACGTCCCAGATCGACGGGGTGCGGCCGCCCTCGGCGGCGGCGCCCTCGATCTGGTACGCCGCGGTGGCGGCGCCCCACAGGAAGCCGGGCGGGAAGTCGAGCCGGCCGGCCGGGTCGGCGGGCGTACGGGTGGTCAGGGACGGTGCGGGGGAAGGCATTCGGGGAGCGCTCCGATCAGAGTGCTGGAGTGGGTGCGGCCGGGCACGCCGCCGGACCGTGTGGTCCCGGTACGGTTCAACTGTGCCCCGCCGCGGGTGCGGTTGGTACGGGGACGGGCCGGGCGGCGCCGGGCGGGTGGCGCAGGCGAGTGGCCGGGGCGGGTGGTCGGGGCGGGTGGTCGGGGCCGGTGGTCGGGGCGGGTGGTCAGCCCTTGACGGCGCCCTGGGTGAGTCCGCCGACGATGTGGCGGCCGAACAGGACGAAGACCAGCAACAGCGGCGCCGTCCCGATCAGCGCACCGGCCATGATCACCGACCAGTCGGTGGACCAGCCGGTGCCGAGCCCGGCCAGGGCGACCTGGACGGTGGGGTTGGTCGAGCCGTTCATCGCGATGATCGGCCACAGGAAGTCGTTCCAGGACTGGACGAAGGTCAGCATGCCGAGCACCGCCATGGCGGGCCGGGCGATCGGCACCACCACGTGCCAGACCACCCGCAGCGAGTGCGCGCCGTCCATCCGGGCGGCCTCCAGCAGTTCGGTGGGCAGCGCCTGGACCAGGAACTGCCGCATGAAGAACACCCCGAACGCGGTGACCAGGGCGGGCAGGATGAGCGCGCTCAGGTGGTTGCCCTGCCCGAGGTCCTTCATCAGGATGAACAGCGGCACCACGCTCAGCTGCGCGGGCACCGCCAGGGTCGCCACCACCAGCCCCATCAGGGCGCCCCGGCCGCGGAACCGGAGCTTGGCGAAGGCGAACCCGGCCAGCAGCGAGAACGTCACCGTGCCGAGCGTGACCGAGCCCGCCACCAGCGCCGAGTTGACCAGGGCCACGCCCATGCCACGGCCGCCGGCGTTGTGCCAGACGAACGACAGGTTCTTGAACAGGTTGCCGCCCGGGACCAGCGGCGGCGGGGTGGAGACCACGGCGTGCGCGTCGGTGGAGGCGGCGACCAGGGTCCAGTACAGCGGGAACAGCGAGACGAGCGCGACCACGGCCAGGACGGCGTAGGTCAGCGGGCCGGCGTGGTGCTGGCGGCCGGCCCGGGGGCGCGGCAGGCGCGGGCCGCGCGGCGCGGCGGACATGGGTGCTCCTCTCACTGCGAGCTCCGCAGGCGACGGGCGATCAGGGCGTTGACCAGGCCGATCAGCAGGAGCAGCGCGAACATGGTCCAGGCGATGGCGGAGGCCCGGCCCAGCATGCTGTTGCGGAAGCCCTGGTCGTACATGAACACCCCGAGCGTCTCGTACTGGTGGGCCGCGCCGCCCTGGTGGCCGCTCTGGCCGCCGAACAGGTAGGGCTCGCCGAACAGTTGGGTGGCGCCGATGGTGGAGACCACGGCGGTGAACAGGATGGTCGGACGCAGCGCGGGCACCGTGACGTGCCGGAACTGCCGCCACCGGGAGGCGCCGTCGATCGCGGCGGCCTCGTACAGCTCGCCGGGCACGGCCTGCATGGCGGCGAGGTAGATCAGCGCGTTGTAGCCGGTCCAGCGCCAGGTGACGATGGTCGAGATGGCGAACTGCGAGGTCCAGTCGCCGGCCTCCCAGGCGACCGGGTCGATGCCGACCAGGCCGAGGAACCAGTTGGCCATGCCGCTCTCCGGGCTGAAGATCAGCGCGAACACCAGGGTGGCGGCGGCGACCGAGGTCGCGTACGGCGCCAGCAGCGCGGTGCGGAAGAACGACCGGGCGCGCAGCTGGTAGTTGAGCAGGTGGGCGAGGCCGATGGCGATCATCAGCTGGGGCACGGTGGACAGGGCGCCGAGGGTGATGGTGTTGCCGAGCGCGTTCCAGAAGAAGTGGCTGGCCGGGCCGGTGAACAGGTCGGTGTAGTTCTTCAGGCCGACCCATTGGGCCTGGTCCACGTTGTACAGGCTCACCTGGTGCAGCGACAGCCAACCGGTGTAGAGCAGCGGGAAGAGCCCGAAGACCGCGAACACCAGGAAGAACGGTGCCACGAAGGCGTACGGCGACCCCTTGGTGTCCCATCGGTGGCGGCGGCTGCGCCACAGCTGGCGGCGCTGGTCCGCGCTCGGCGCGGGTCGGGGCGGCGGGGCGGCGGGATCCACTCCGCTGCCGCGTGCGCTGATGGAGGTGGCCACGGGTGGCTTCCTTCCGGGTGGGGGGACGGCGTGCGGTGCCCCGGGGCGGGCGGCGCGGTACGGGGCTGGGTGGGGGCCGCCGGCGGGGGTGGCCGGCGGCCCCGGGTGGGGATGGCTACTGGATGGTGCTGTCGATCTGCTGGACGGTGGCCTTCCAGGCCTCGTCCGCGCTCTTGCCGTTCTGCTCGACCAGCAGGATGCCGTTGCTGAAGGCGTTCTGCAGGTCACCGGCGTGCGGGCCGGACTCGGCGGGCTTGATGGCCTTGGCGGCGGTGGAGAAGATCTGCCCGGTCGGGGCGTCGGGGCCGATGTAGGGGTTCTTGAAGTCCGAGACCCCGGGCAGCGCGTAGGCGCCCTGGTTGGAGGGGATGTTGCCGACCTTCTGGAAGACCTTGGCCTGCTGCTCGGGGGCGCTCAGCCAGGCCACCAGGTCCTGGGCGGCGGCGACGTGCTTGCCGGAGCTGGGCACGGCGAGGAAGGAGCCGCCCCAGTTGCCGGCCGCGGGGGCCTGGGCCACGTTCCACTTGCCGGCGTTGGCGGGGCCGGAGTACTTCTCGATGTTGGCCTGCTGCCAGGACGGGCAGATGGTGGTGGCGAAGGTGGACTGGGTGAAGGCGGTCTGCCAGGGGGTGTCGAACTCCTTGAGCCCCTGCGAGGAGCCCGCGGCGTCGGCGGCCATGGCCAGGCCCCAGGCGGACTTGACGCTGGCGGAGTCCTTGTAGACCAGCTTGCCGCCCTTGTAGTACTGCTCGGTGGAGCTGGAGACGGCGGCGTTGAACAGGCCGGTCGCGGAGTCCATGAAGTAGGTGCCCTTGGGCGCCTTGGCCTGGAACTGCTTGCCCACCTCGACGTACTTGGCCCAGTCGCCGGCCCACAGCGCGCCCACCGCCGCCGGGTCGGAGGGCAGGCCGGCGGCCTGGAAGAGGTCCTGGCGGTAGCAGACCGCCATCGGGCCGACGTCGGTGCCCAGCCCGATGGTCCTGCCGCTCGCGGTGGTGGCCTGCTGCCACTTCCACGGCAGGTAGTCGCTCTGCTTGATGCCGGGCGCCTTGCCGAGGTCCTGGAACGCGCCGCTGAGCGCGTCGGAGGTGGCCAGCGAGATCCGGCCGACCTCCAGCGCCTGGACGTCGTCCAGCCCGCTGCCGGCCGCCAGGTGGGTCTGCACCGCCGTCCAGTAGTCCGCCTCCTGGGTGGTGGTGTTCTCCTTGATGGTGATGTTCGGGTGGGCGGCGGTGTAGGCGTCGAACAGGCCGGCCTCCTTGAAGCCGAAGGTCCCGAAGTCGCCGACCGTCAGGGTGATCTTCTCGTTCGGGTCGGTGGCGCCCGAACCGCTGCTGGAGCAGCCGGTGGCCAGCAGCGCGGAGGCGCTCAGCACCGTGCTGAGCAGCACCGCTGCTCTGCGGGCAGGGGTGGTGCGGGCGGCGCGGGAGGTGCGCATGTCCATCTCCTTGGTCCGGGACGCGGCGGTGCGTCCCGGGAGCGGGGGCGAAGGTGGGACGGGGCCCTGCCACAGTGCGTGGGAGCGCTCCCATTCGTCTGCGGGAAGCGTCCTTCGCCCGGGGGTCCCATGTCAAGACTTGAAGTCCAATGCGTTACCGGAGCGTGTCCGGAAGGGAGTTGATGACTCCACCGGCCCGAGCGTGTTCATGACTTGAACGAGGCGCCCGGCGCGGGAGCGCTCCCGTACGCCCCGGCGGTGCTCCCGGGCGCCGTCGGCCGGCCGGGATTGGCCGGATCCGGACCCGTGAACCGGCGCGGCCCGGGCAGGCGCGGGCCCGGCGGCGTCCGGAACCCCGGCCCCGCCCGGACCGCGCCACCCGAGGAGCTACCGATGAACCGCACCGTCCCCTCGTACCGCCCGATCGGGGAACTGGTCCCGGAGGCCGCCGCCGCCATCCGGGCCGCCCACCACGTCGCCCAACTGCACGACCGGCCGGGCCTGCTGGACGCCGACCAGCTCGGCGACACGGTGGGCGCGCTGCACGACCTGGCCGCCGACCTGCCGGAGCTCCTGGACCGGCTCGCCACCTTCCTGAGCAGCGAGCAGGCCGCCGGGCGGCTGAGCTCCGCGGCGGCCGACGTCAGCGACCTCGACCTCGCCCGCGCCGCCCGCGACGCCCGGGAGCAGCTCGGCGAGGCGAGCCGGATGGCGGTGGTGCTGGCCGAGGCGCTCGGACTGGCCTCGGCCGCGCTGGGCGTGGTGGGCAAGCCGTGGAACACCGCCGCCGTCCGCACCGGTGAGGGTACGGACGGCGGCGGGTACCCGGCCTGAGGCCGGGCCTTGAGCCCCGGGCTCGGGGCTCGGGGCCCGGGCCGGGGCCGGGGCCGGTGATCGGCGATCAGGCCCCCAGCACCTCGGCGACCAGGGCGCGGGCCTGGTCCTGCACCTGGGTGAGGTGGTCCGGACCGTGGAAGCTCTCCGCGTAGATCTTGTACACGTCCTCGGTGCCGGACGGCCGGGCGGCGAACCAGGCGTTCTCGGTGCACACCTTGAGGCCGCCGATCGCGGCGCCGTTGCCCGGGGCCTCGGTGAGCACGGCGGTGATCGGCTCGCCCGCCAGCTCGTCGGCGGTGACCTGCTCCGCGGAGAGCTGGGCCAGCGCGGCCTTCTGCTCCCGGTCCGCCGGGGCGTCCACCCGGGCGTACGCGGGGGCGCCGAAGCGGGCGGTGAGCTCCTCGTAGTGCTGGGACGGCGTGCGGTCGGTGACGGCGGTGATCTCGGAGGCGAGCAGCGCCAGCAGGATGCCGTCCTTGTCCGTGGTCCACACCCCGCCGTCGCGGCGCAGGAACGAGGCCCCGGCGGACTCCTCCCCGCCGAAGGCCACCGAGCCGTCCAGCAGCCCGTCGACGAACCACTTGAACCCGACCGGCACCTCGACCAGTCCGCGCTTCAGCTCGGCGGCGACCCGGTCGATCATCGAGGAGGACACCAGGGTCTTGCCGACCGCCGCCTCGCCCGGCCAGTCCCGCCGGTGCCGGTAGAGGTAGTCGATCGCCACGGCCAGGTAGTGGTTGGGGTTCATCAGGCCGCCGTCGGGGGTGACGATGCCGTGCCGGTCGGCGTCCGCGTCGTTGCCGGTGGCGATGGAGTACTCGCCGCGGCGGCCGATCAGCGAGGCCATCGCGTACGGGGAGGAGCAGTCCATCCGGATCTTGCCGTCCCAGTCCAGCGTCATGAACCGCCACGCGGGGTCGGTGAGCGGGTTGACCACCGTCAGGTCGAGCCGGTGGGTCTCCGCGATCCGCCCCCAGTAGGCGACCGAGGCGCCGCCCAGCGGGTCGGCGCCGATCCGCACCCCGGCCGCCCGCACCGCGTCCAGGTCCAGCACCGAGGGCAGGTCCTCGACGTACCGGCCGAGGAAGTCGTAGCGGCCGGTGGTGTCGGCGGCCAGCGCCCGGGTGTACGGCAGCCGGTGGACCCCCGCGAGGCCGGCCCGGATCAGGTCGTTGGCGCGGTCCTGGATCCAGCCGGTGACGTCCGACCCGGCCGGGCCGCCGTGCGGCGGGTTGTACTTGAACCCGCCGTCGGCGGGCGGGTTGTGCGAGGGCGTCACCACGATGCCGTCGGCCCGCGAGAGCGGGTTGGCCCGGTTGTGGGTGAGGATCGCGTGCGAGACGGCGGGGGTCGGGGTCCAGCCGTCCGCGCTGTCCAGCAGCAGGGTGACGCCGTTGGCGGCCAGCACCTCGATCGCGGTGGCCAGGGCCGGCTCGGACAGCGCGTGGGTGTCCGCGCCGAGGAAGAGCGGCCCGGTGGTGCCCTGGGCCGCCCGGTACTCGCAGATCGCCTGGGTGGTGGCGGCGATGTGGTCCTCGTTGAAGGCCGTGTCGAGGGCGGAGCCGCGGTGCCCCGAGGTGCCGAACGCGACCCGCTGCGCGGGCTCGTCCGGATCGGGGTGCAGGGTGTAGTAGGCCGTCACCAGCCTGGCCACGTCCACCAGGTCCTCCGGCTTCGCCTGCTCGCCGGCCCGTGCGTGCACCATCAGGTCTCCTTCGGTCATCAGCTGTCGGCGCTCGGGTCCAGTACATCAGCCCCGGCGCCCGGGGATGCGGTTGGATTGCGGGATGGAGACGTCACCCGCCCTGCAGCCCGCCCTGACCCGCCCCGACCTGCTCGCCGCACCGGTGGCCGCCGCGCTCGCCGGCTGGCCGGCCGGCGCCGCCGCGACCGAGGTCGCACCGATCGACCCGGAGCTCGCCGACACGGCCGCGTTCTGCGCCCACTACGGCGTGGCGCTCGCCGATTCGGCCAACTGCGTGGTGGTCGCCGCCCGCCGCGGCGGCACCACCACGTACGCGGCCTGCCTGGTCACCGCGGTCTCCCGGGCCGACGTCAACGGGCTGGTGCGGCGCCACCTGGACGCCCGCAAGGCCTCGTTCGCGCCGGTGGACGACGTGCTGGCGGCCACCGGGATGCAGTACGGCGGCATCACCCCGATCGGGCTCCCGGCCGACTGGCCGGTGCTGGTGGACGCCGCGGTCGCCGCGCACCCGAGGGTGGTGGTCGGCTCCGGCATCCGCGGCTCCAAGCTCTGGCTGCCCGGTGCCCTGCTCGCCGCGCTCCCGACCGCCACCGTGCTGGACGGACTCGGGCTGCCGGTGGGCTGAGCGGGCCCGCGCCCGTGTCGGGGGATATTCGCTGGACTCCGGCGGTGCCGGGCGCGATCATCCGCCCCATGAGCACCTCGACCCCCGATCCGGTCCGGATCCGCTTCCTCGACCTCCCGGCCGCCGCCATGACCGCCCTGCTGGCCGGTGACCGCGCCGCCGCCGGCGTCCTGGTCGGGGCGGAACTCGACGCGTACTTCCTCACCGAGGACGCCCGCTGGCTCTGGGGCTATCGCCTCGACCAGCTGGCCGACCGGCCGCAGGACGCACCGTGGCTGGTCAAGGTCGCGGTGGCCGAGCCGGGGGGCGCGGTGGTCGGGTACGCCGGGTTCCACGGAGCGCCGGACGAGGCCGGGACGGTCGAGGTCGGGTACTCGGTCCTGCCGGGGTTCCGCCGGCTCGGCTACGCCAGGGCGATGCTCGCCGCGCTGCTGCGGCGGGCGGCGGCCGAGCCCTCGGTGGCCACCGTGCGGGCCACCATCGGCCCGGAGAACGCCGGGTCGCTGGCCACGATCCGGGACTTCGGCTTCACCGAGGTCGGGGAGCAGTGGGACGAGCGGGACGGTCTGGAGATCATCTTCGAGGTCCCGGCCGGCCGCTGAGCGGGGCGGGTGCCGGTTAGGGTCGTGGGTATGGAGTCCGAGGACACTGCGGTACGGGTCGACAGCTGGATCTGGTCGGTCCGGCTGACCAGGACGAGAGCGCTGGCCGCCGCCGCCTGCCGGGCCGGCCACGTGCGGGTGAACGGTGACCGGGCCAAGCCCGCCCAGCCGCTGCGGCCGGGCGACGAGGTGCGGGTCTTCCACGCCGGCCGGGAGCGGGTGGTGGTGGTCGCCAAGCTGGTCCGCAAGCGGGTCGGCCCGGCGCCGGCCGCCGAGTGCTACGTCGACAACAGCCCGCCGCCCCCACCGCGCGAGGAGGCCGTGGCGGTCGCGGCCCGCGACCGCGGCGCCGGCCGCCCGACCAAGCGCGACCGCCGCGACACCGAGCGCCTGCGCGGGCTGTAGCGGATGGGCGGCGAGGGGGTCCGGTACGGGGTGACCTGCCCCGAGTGCGGCGGGGCCGGGTCCTGCACGGCCGGCGCGGCCCTGATGGGCGGGCAGATCGAGTGGTCGTACGAGACGAGCTGTCCGGTGTGCGGGTCACAGGTGGCTCACTGCGGCCGAGGGACGATCCCGGAGGACCTGCGGGTGCGGCTGCTGGCCGAGCACGGGCCGACCGGCCTGCGGGCGGATCGTCCGCCGGGCGGCGGCGCCGCGGCGATGAAGGTGCTGCGCGCGCAATCCGGTGGCACCCCCGCCGCCACGAAAGCCACCTGGGAGGGGATCCTGGCCGGCCGGTGGTCGGGCACCCTGGCCGAGGCCGAGCAGCTCGCGCTGCGCCTGCGGGCCGGCGGCGTCGTCGTGGTGACCGTCCGGGGGTGAACGCCGGCCGGGCCCGCCCCCGGCTGGGGGCGGGCCCGGGGCGGGCGGGGTCAGTTGGTGCGGTCCTGGAGGTCCGCCATGGCGACCGCCCAGCGGATGTACTTGTTGCGGCCGAGGTCGCCGACGGTCTTGATGCGGAGCGCGGACAGCGCCTCGCCGTGGGCGTCGGTGAGGCCGGAGAGGGCGGCGACGGGCGCGTCCAGCACCTCGGTCAGGGTGAGGTTCTCGTAGGCCTTGTCGAGCACCTTGTCGAGGTCGGCGGTGACGGTCATGGGACATCCTCCGTGGGGTTGCGGGCACACGTTCCCCCAGCGTCGGTCCGGCCCGCGGGTGTCGCCATCCCGGCGCCGCCGTCCGCGCTAACCGGGCACGGCGGTCGGTACGCTGACCCCGCCGTGGCCGGGCCGCACGCCGAGCGGGCCGGCCGGCCCGTCGGAAGGCTCGACCCACCGTGACCAGCTCCGAACGACCGATCCGCTGGGGCGTGCTCGCCACCGGCGGGATCGCCACCGCCTTCACCGAGGACCTGCTGACCGTGCCCGGCGCCGAGCCGGTCGCCGTGGCCTCCCGGAGCGAGGCCTCCGCACGGGCCTTCGCCGAGCGCCACCGGATCCCCCGGGCGTACGGCTCCTGGGCCGAACTGGCCGCCGACGACGAGGTGGACGCGGTCTACGTGGCCGCCCCGCACACCGCGCACCACGCCGCCGCGCGGCTGCTGCTGGAGGCCGGGAAGGCGGTGCTGTGCGAGAAGCCGTTCACCCTCAACCTCGCCGAGGCCGAGGATCTGGTCGCGCTCGCGCGGGCCCGGGGCCGCTTCCTGATGGAGGCGATGTGGATGTACCTGGACCCGACCGTGCGCCGGGTCGCCGAGCTGGTGCGGGACGGCGCGATCGGTGAAGTACGTTGCCTGCAGGCCGAGTTCGGCATCGTGGCGCCGCCCGACCCGGCCCACCGGCTGCGCGACCCGAAGGCCGGCGGCGGGGCGCTGCTGGATCTCGGGGTGTACCCGGTCTCGTTCGCGCACCTGCTGCTCGGCGAGCCGCAGGAGGTGCGCGCGGTGGCGTCGCTGACCGCGGACGGGGTCGACGAGAGCACCGCCGTGGTCCTGCGGCACGAGGGCGGCGCGCTCTCGCTGCTCGGCTGCTCGATCGCCGCCTCCACCGCCCAGCACGCCTCGGTGCAGGGCACCCGGGGACGGATCGAGCTGGCCACGGACTTCTTCCACCCGGACGGCTTCGTGCTGCACCGCGAGGGCCGGGAGCCGGAGCGGATCGAGGCGCCGCGCGCGCCCGGCCACGGCCTCGGCCCGGAGGCGGCCGAGGTGGGCCGCTGCCTGCGCGCGGGGCTGACCGAATCACCGCTGGTCCCGCTGGACGGGTCGCTGGCCGTGATGCGGACGCTGGACGCCGTCCGCGCGCAGACCGGGGTGCGCTACCCCGGCGAGTGACCGCGGTGCCCCACCCCGGAGCCCCACCCCGGCGAGCCCATCCGGTGCTGACGGCGCCTCAGGCCAGCACCCCGGCCCGGCGCAGCAGCCACCGGTTGGTCCGCCCGACCAGGCCGGCCCGGTCCAGTACGGTGATCACCTTGCCCGCCAGCCGTACCTTGGTGGCCCGCCAGTGCGGGTTGGCGGCCGCGGCCCGGCGTCCGGCCTGCGGGTCGATGCCGACCGCGGCGTAGAGCCGGGGGTTGATCAGGCTGGTGGTCGCGAAGTAGACGATCAGGCCGACGAAGAGCTGCTCCCAGCGGCGGCGGACCGGGCCGAGCCGCCCGCGGAGCAGCTCCTCGCGGGCGTAACTGATGTGCCGGGACTCCTCGATGACGTGGATCCGGGAGACCTGGCGGGTGAGCGGCTGGAGCGATTCGTCGTTCATCACCTCGCGCTGGAAGGCGTCGAGGATCTCCTCCACGTACATGGTGCCGCCGAAGGTCTGGCTGTGCGTGGAGGTGGCCTTGAAGATCCGGCCGAGGTTGTGCGCGAGCCGGTCCGGCCCGTACGCGGGCACGCCCATCCAGGAGATCATCCGGGCGAACATCACCGAGTGCCGGCACTCGTCGGCGATCTCGGTGAGCGCGTACTGCACGTGCGCCGTGGTCGGGTCCCGGTCGAAGGCGTGCCGCAGCAGCATCTGCATCAGGATCTCCTCGAACCAGATGCCGACCGCCGCGATGCTGGCGACCTCGTGCTTGCTGAGCTCGATCCGCTGCTCCTCGGTGAGCCGCTCCCACAGGTCGGTGCCGTAGAGCGAGAGGTGGTGGGCGGGAGAGTAGTAGCGGCCGGGGACGGGCGGGGACTGCCAGTCGACGTCCTGGAGCGGGTCGAAGGAGAGCTTGGCGGAGGAGGCGAGCAGCCGCTCGGCGGTCTGCTCGCGGTCCCGGACACGGGGCTCGGTGGGCTGGGTGGTCACGGCTGGGCCTCCTCGGTGGCGGCGGTACCCCTCTGCCGAGAAGGTAGGAGTTATTAGACGCCACGTCAATAGAGCGGGCGGTTCCGACCCCGGGCCGCCTCCCGTCCCGGCATGCCCGGCCCCGGGGGCTCGACTAGAGTGGCTTGAACGACGTGCCGTCCGGTCACCACGCGCCGCTGACCCCTCCGTCGACCCCCTGGATCACCGCCGGTGCGCGGCGCGCCCGCACCTTTCGACCGGGGCACTGAACTCCCGTGGAGTTCCGGATCGTTCGAGGGAATGGACCATGCCCTTTGCCACCGCCGGGGACGGCACGCAGATCTTCTACAAGGACTGGGGGTCCGGCCGGCCCGTGGTGTTCTCGCACGGCTGGCCGCTGACCGCCGACGCCTGGGACGCCCAGCTGAAGCTGATGGCCGACAACGGTTTCCGCGCCATCGCGCACGACCGGCGCGGGGGCGGGCGCTCCGGCCAGCCCTGGGACGGCAACGACCTCACCACCTACGCCGACGACCTGGCCGCGGTGATGGACACCCTCGACCTCCGGGACGCCATCCTGGTCGGCCACTCGACCGGGGGCGGCGAGGTCACCCGCTACCTCGGGCGGCACGGCTCCGGCCGGGTCGGCAAGGCCGTCCTGGTCGGCGCCATCCCGCCGCTGATGCTGCGGACCGAGGCCAACCCGGAGGGGCTTCCGATCGAGGCCTTCGACGAGATCCGGCAGGGCGTGGCGAGCGACCGCTCGCAGTTCTACCGGGACCTCAGCGCCACGTTCTACGGTGCCAACCGGGACGGGTCCACCGTCACCCAGGGCACCCGCGACCAGTTCTGGCTCTGGAGCATGTCGGTGGGGATCAAGGGCGCGTACGACTGCGTCAAGGCGTTCTCCGAGACCGACCTGACCGAGGACCTCAAGCGGATCGACGTGCCGACGCTGATCGTGCACGGCGACGACGACCAGATCGTGCCCATCGTGGCCTCGGCCGAGAAGTCCTCGAAGCTGGTGAAGGACGTGGTCTACAAGGTCTACCCGGGCGCCCCGCACGGGCTGGCCATGGTGCCGAAGTACGCCGAGACCTTCAACGCCGACCTGCTGGAGTTCGCCCGCGGCTGAGCCCGGGGCTGCCCCGGCCGCCCACGGGGTCGGTCCCCGTGCGCCGCGCGCGGGCCCCCGCCGGTCCGACCGTGACCAGCGGGGCCCCGCGACGGTTGCATGGGGCATGACCGTCTACGAGTTCCAGGCCCACCACACCAGCCAGCCGTCCCTCCCGGTGGCCACGCCGCAGAACGAACGGTCCTCGGCCGGGCTGCGGGCCGCGGCCCGGCTGCACGACCTGCGCGACATCGCGCTGCCCGCCGCCGTCGCGGAGGCCGCCGCCGAACTCCTGGAGGCGGCCGGGGACTGGTGCCCCGACACGGTCGCCCGCGAGGCGATCCGGGGCACCGTCATCCGGCTGCGCCAGGCCCTGGGCGAGCAGCCGGCCTGGCTGTGAGCAGCACCGCCCGGCCCCAGCGCAGCGCCAGCACGCTCAGCGCCAGCGTCGCCACGTTGACCCCCGCCTCGATCGCCCCGCCGGCGCCCCGGGTCCAGATCCCGTGCTGGAGGTCGTACAGGACGTCCATGCAGAACAGGTAGGCCCCGGCGGAGCCGGCCACCGCCAGCCAGTACCCGGCCGCCCGGCGGCGCCGCGCGACCAGCACCGCCGCGGTGAGCAGCGTGCCGGCCAGCCACAGGTCGGCCAGCGGGAAGGCGTTCTCGAACTCCTCGTAGGCGGCGGTGCCGGCGGCGGCCAGCACGGCCCGGTCGGTGTACCAGATCACCCAGTACGCCACCACCAGCACCGCCGCCAGCGCGAGGAGCGCCGCGGCCGGCCTCCCCGGCAGGCCGGCCGACCGCCTCCGGCCTCGTTCGGTCCGCTCGTCCATCCCCGCCCCTCCCCCGCACCCGTTCCCGGCGCCCGCTGCATGCCCGTCCCGGGCCCGTCCCATGCGGGCGGCCGGGGAACGGAACGGGAACGGGCGCGGGGGCGGTGCGTCAGTGCTGCTCCTCCGTGCGGTCACCGCCCCACAGGGTGTGGAAGGTGCCGGGCCGGTCCACCCGCTGGTAGGTGTGGGCGCCGAAGAAGTCGCGCTGCCCCTGGATCAGCGCGGCCGGCAGGCGCTCGGCGCGCAGGCTGTCGTAGTACGCCAGCGCGGTGGCGAAACCCGGGGCGGGGACGCCCAGTTGGGCCGCGGTGGAGACCACCCGGCGCCAGGCCGACTGGGCGCCCTTGAGGGCCTGCTGGAAGTGGTCGTCGGTCAGCAGCGTGGGCAGCTCGCGGTCGCCCTGGTAGGCGGCCCTGATGCGGTCCAGGAAGCGGGCCCGGATGATGCAGCCGCCGCGCCAGATGACCGCCATCGCGCCCGGGTCGATCTGCCAGCCGTACTCCCGGCTGCCGGCCTGGATCTGGTTGAAGCCCTGCGCGTAGGCGACCATCTTCGAGGCGTAGAGCGCCTGTTCGACGTCCTCGGCGAAGCGGTCGGCGGCGGCGCTGTCCAGCCAGGTCTCGGTCGGGCCCGGCAGGTCCCTGGTCGCCCGCCGCAGCTCGGCGCTGCCGGACAGCGAGCGGGCGAACACCGCCTCGGCGATCCCGCTGACCGGGACGCCGAGTTCGAGCGCGGTCTGCACCGTCCAGCGCCCGGTGCCCTTCTGCTCGGCCTGGTCCAGCACCACGTCGACGAACGGCTTGCCGCTCGCCCCGTCGGTGTGGGCGAGGATGTCGGCGGTGATCTCGATCAGGTAGGACTCCAGCCGGCCGCCGTTCCAGGCCCGGAACACCTCGGCGATCTCGCCGGGCTGCATGCCGGCGCCGTGCCGCAGCAGGTCGTACGCCTCGGCGATCAGCTGCATGTCGGCGTACTCGATGCCGTTGTGCACCATCTTCACGAAGTGCCCGGCGCCGTCCGGCCCGACGTGGGTGCAGCACGGCTCGCCGTCGACCCGGGCCGCGATGTCCTCCAGCAGCGGCCCGAGCACCCGGTAGGACTCCGCGGTGCCGCCCGGCATGATGCTCGGGCCTTCCAGCGCGCCCTGCTCGCCGCCGGAGATGCCGCTCCCGACGAAGTGCAGGCCGCGCTCGCGCAGCGCCTTCTCCCGGCGGCGGGTGTCGAGGAAGTGCGCGTTCCCGCCGTCCACCACCACGTCGCCCTCGTCCAGCAGCGGCACCAGCTCGTCGATCACCGCGTCGGTCGGTGCCCCCGCCTTCACCATGATCACCAGGCGGCGCGGGCGCTCCAGCGAGGCGACGAAGTCCTCCACCGACCCGGACGGGACGAACGCGCCCTCGTGCCCGAACTCCTCCACCAGCGCGGTGGTCCTCGCCTCCGTGCGGTTGTGCACCGCGACCCGGTAGCCGTGGCGGGCGAAGTTGCGGGCCAGGTTGCGGCCCATCACGGCCAATCCGGTGACGCCGATCTGAGCCTTGGGTTGCTCGGTCATGACGGGAAGCTCCAAGTGGTTCGCCGAGAGGACATGACGCCCCCAGCCTGCCGGGCCGCCCCGCTTCCCGCACCCCGACCGCCGGGCCTCGCCCGCGCGGTGGCCGCCGGGCGCGGCTCCCGGCGCCCGGGGCACCCGGAGGGTATGACTGCACGGTGGAATCCGGGTACAGCGGTGCCCCCGCACCCGTCGACCGGCCGCCCGGGCCGGAGGCCGGCAACCGCAGGCGAGGAGGGCGGCATGACCGTCGACACCCTGGTGGTCGGGGCCGGCGCGGCCGGGCTCGCCTGCGCGCGCGACCTGGCCGCCGCCGGGCTGCGGGTGCAGGTGCTGGAGGCCTCGGACGGGGTCGGCGGCCGGCTGCGGACGGACCTGGTGCACGGTTTCCGGCTGGACCGCGGCTTCCAGGTCTTCAACACCTCCTACCCGCAGGTCAGGCGCCGGCTACGGCTGCGCGCGCTGCGCCTGCACCCGTTCACGCCCGGGTTCCTGCTGGCGGCCGGGGGTGAACGGCTGCGCTTCGTCGACCCGACCCGGCGCCCCCGGCAGGCCGGCGACCTGCGGCCGGGCCGGCTCGGCTCGGCCCGCGACCTGGCCGCGCTCGGCCTGCTCGGCGCCCGGGACGCGCTGCTGCCGCCGGCCGTGCTGCGCCGGGCACCCGAGGCGCAGACGTACGCGGCGCTGCGCTCGGCGGGCGGGGTGGAGACGCTGCTGCGCCCGTTCCTGTCCGGGGTCTTCCTGGAGGACCGGCTGGAGACCTCCTCGCGCTTCTTCCACCTGGTCTGGCGGAGCATGCTGCGGGGCACGCTCTGCCTGCCGCAGGCGGGGATCGGCGCGGTGGCCGACCAGCTCGCCGAGGACCTGCCGGTCCGGCTGGCGGCGCCGGTCGCCGGGCTGACCGACGACGGGGTGCGGCTCGCCGACGGCACCGAACTGGCCGCTCCCACCGTGGTGGTCGCCACCGGGGCGGCCGCCGCCGCGGCGCTGCTGCCGGGCCTGGAGGTGCCGGCGATGCGGTCGGTGACCACCTTCTACCACGCCGCCGAGCGGTCGCCGCTGGCCGAGCCGACCCTGCTGGTCGACCGGGACGGGCCGGTCCTCAACACGGTGGTGCTCTCCGAGGTGGTGCCCGCCCTGTCCGGCGACGGCCGGGCCCTGGTCTCCACCTCCGTGCTCGGCACCGGGGCCGAGGAGGGCGCCGTCCGGGCCCGGCTGGGCGAGCTGTACGACTGCGACCCGTCCGGCTGGGAGCCGCTGGCCGCGTACCGGATCGCGGACGCGCTGCCGGCCATGCCGGTGCCGCTGCGGCTGAGCCGCCCCGCCCGGATCGGGCCGGGCCGCTACGTCTGCGGCGACCACCGGGCCACCGGGTCCCTCCAGGGGGCGCTGGCCTCCGGGGCGCGGGCGGCCCGGGAGCTGCTGGCCGACCGGGGCCGCTGAGCCGGCGGCGGTCCGGCGCCGGGGAGCGGACCCATCCGGGCGCCACCCGGCTCCGAATGACCGGTGGGCGCCCGCTCGGTGCTGCGGGTGCCCCTGCCGGAGGGAGGCGAGGGCGATGACCACCGGTCGGGACGGCCTGGTCGAGCGGATCCGCCGGGCGGTGGACGGTGGCGACGGCGCGGCGCTGGAGCCGCTGCTGCTCGCCCTCGCCGCGCTGGCGGACGAGACCCTGCTGCGGCGGGTCGAGGCGGCCCTCGGGCGCCGGCCGACCGGCCGGCGCCCGGGGCGGCGCCGGGTCAGAGCGTCGCGCTCCCCCGCGGGACGGCCGCGAAGGCGCGCTGCTGCCCGGCCGCCGGGGTGACGGTCCAGTCCGGGTGGTGCGGCATCGGCGGGGTCCGGTCGCCGTACAGCCAGGCGGTCAGGAACGGGCCGAGGTCGCGGCCGGCCACCTGCGAGGCGGTGGCGATGTAGTCCCGGGTGCTCGCGTTGCCGTTGTGGAAGCGCTTCAGGAACTCGCGCTCGATCCGGTTGAAGACCTGGTCGCCGACCTCCTGCTGGAGGGCGTAGAGCGCCAGGACGCCGCCCAGGTAGCGCTGGCTGTCGTAGAGGTTCGCGGCGTTCGGCGCGGCCACCGGTCCGGAGTCGTGCCGCCACTGGTCGCCGCGCGCGTAGGTGTCCTTCATCCGCGCCTCCAGCGTGGTGAAGCCCGAGCTGTCGGGCCAGCCGCGCTCGTAGCGGTACAGCAGGCCGTAGTAGTCGGCGTGGCCCTCGTTCAGCCACAGGTCGGCCCAGGTCTGCGGGGTGACGCTGTCGCCGAACCAGGAGTGGGTCAGCTCGTGCACCATGTGCGAGCCGATCTTGGCCTCCGGCTGGAGCAGGAAGCCCGGCTTGTACAGGGTCAGTGTCTGGGTCTCCAGGCCGGTGAAGTCGAAGGCCGCCGGGTCGTCGGTGTCGGCGGGCAGCAGGCCGTAGGTCTCGAACGGGAAGGGGCCGAGCCGCTGTTCCAGCCACCCCAGCTGCCCGGCGGTGAGCGCGAGCGCGGGTTCGGTGGCGGCGGCCCTGGCGGTGGGCACCACGTCGCGCAGCGGCAGGCCGCCCGGCCCCTGCTGCTGGCGGACGGTGTAGGTGCCGACCGAGACCTGCAGCAGCTCGGTGGCGATCGGGTCGCGCGAGACGTAGGTGCGGGTGGTCTGCCCGCCGCTCGAACCGGTCCCGGTCAGCGCACCGCTGGCGACACCCGTCAGGTTGTCCGGCGCGGTGATCCGGACGGAGAACTGCGCCTTGTCGGACGGCACGTCGTTGCACGGGAACACGGTGTGCGCGCCGTCCGGCTGGCCGGCCAGGGCGAAGCCGTCGGCCGTGCGCACCCAGCCGGTGTGCGCGAGCGCGGCGTGCGGGTCGACGGTGTAGCGCACCGACACCCGCATCAGCGCGCCGGGCCGCACCGCCGAGCGCGGCAGCACGGTGAGCTTCTCGTCGTGCGCGCGGAAGGCCGCCGGGGCGCCGTCGACCAGGACGGCGTGCACGTCGAGCCCGAGCGCGTCGAGCTCGAAGGACGGCAGCCGCTGGCCCGCACGGGCGGTCACCTCGGCGGTGGCGTCCACCGTCCGGGTGCCGGCGCGGTAGGTCAGGTCGAGGTCGTAGCGCTGCACGTCGTACCCGGCGTTGCCGAGCGCCGGATAGACCGGGTCGGCCGGGCCCCGGGGGGCGAACGGGGCGGCCGGGCTGCCCGCGGACCAGACCATCGCGGCTGCCAGCAGTACGGCCGGACCGATACGGGAGGGCTTCAGGTCAACCACCACTTCCATGTGCCGTGGGAACGTCACACATGGTAACCGGCAACGGAATCGGGGCCGACACCCCGTCAGATCGAGAAGATCCGCCCCACCATGAACAGGACGGTGGTGGCCACCAGCACCGCGATCAGCAGCATCGGTGCCCACCCGGGCCAGGCGTTGTGCAGTTCCGGCGGCTCCGGGGTCGAGATCTCGTGGCTGGTGCTCGACTCGCACTCCGGGGTCTCGGTCGGCCGCGGCCCGCGCGGGGCCGGGCGGGCAGGGTTCACGGCAGTGGTCACGGTGGCCTCCGGGTCCTCACGCCTCCCCGGCCCGGGAGCGGGCCAGGCCTACCCGACCAGCGTCCCGCGCACCGGCGGCCGGGGCCACTCGCAGCCGCCCGCGATCGCTCGTGGCCGCTCGTGGCCGCTCGTGGCCGCCGCCGCGCACCCCGGGCGCGGACCGGCCAGCATGGGAACCCCGGGACAGCAACCGGCCGGGGGCCACCGCCCGAGGACCACCGCCCCTGGAGGCCGCCGTGCTGCACCGCGTCGCCGAGACGTCCCGGGCCGTCGCCGCCGAGCCGGCCCGCAACGCCAAGACCGCCCTGCTCGCCGACCTGCTGCGCGAGCTCGGTCCGGCGGAGGCCGCCGCGGCGGTCGCCCTGCTGTCCGGCGAGTCCCGGCGCCTGCGGGTCGGCGTCGGCCCGGCGGCGCTGCGCGAACTGCCCGCGCCGGCGGAGCGGCCCTCGCTGGGCGTGCGGGAGACCGAGGCGGCGCTGGAGCGGATCGCCGGGGTGCACGGCGCCGGGGCGCAGGCGCAGCGGCGGCAGCTGCTGGACGGCCTGTTCGGCCGGGCCACCGGCCCCGAGCAGGAGCTGCTGGCCGGGGTCCTGGTCGGCGACCTGCGCCAGGGCGCGTTGGACGCGCTGCTGGGCGACGCGGTCGCCAAGGCCGCCGGGGTGCCCGCCACGGCCGTGCGGCGGGCGCTGATGCTGCGCGGCTCGGCCCGCGCGGTGGCCGACGCGGCGCTGACCGGCGGCGAGCCGCGGCTGAGCGCCTTCGGGCTCGAGGTCGGCCGGGCGGTGCGGCCGATGCTGGCCGGTACCGCCCCGGACACCACCGCCGCCCTGGAGCGGATCACCGGCCCGGCGGCGCTGGAGTGGAAGCTCGACGGGATCCGGGTCCAGGTGCACCGGGACGGCCCGGAGGTCGCCGTGTTCACCCGCAGCCTGGACGAGATCACCGGCCGGGTGCCCGAGCTGGTGGAGGCGGCGCTCGCCCTGCCGGTGCGCTCGGCCGTCCTGGACGGCGAGGCGATCGCGCTCGGCCCGGACGGGCGCCCGCGCCCGTTCCAGGTGACCGGTGCCCGGACCGCGTCCCGGCAGGATCCGGCCCGGCTGCGCGCCGAGACCCCGCTGACCCCGTACTTCTTCGACCTGCTGCACCTGGACGGCGAGGACCTGCTGGACCGGCCGGCCGCCGAGCGCTGGGCGGCGCTGGGGCGGGCCGTGCCGGCCGGGCAGCGGGTGCCGGGCCTGCTGACGGACGACCCGGGGCAGGCGGCGGAGTTCCTGCGCGACGCGCTCCGGCACGGGCACGAGGGCGTGCTGGTGAAGGACCCGGCAGCGCTGTACGCGGCGGGGCGGCGCGGCGCGGGCTGGATCAAGGTGAAGCCGCACCACACCCTGGACCTGGTGGTGCTGGCCGCCGAGTGGGGTTCCGGCCGCCGCCGGGGTTTCCTGAGCAACCTGCACCTGGGCGCACGCTCGGGCGGTGAGCCGGGGCTGCCGCCGTGGGTGATGCTCGGCAAGACCTTCAAGGGGCTGACGGACGCGCTGCTGGTCTGGCAGACCCGCGAGCTGCTGGCCCGGGAGACCGGGCGGGACGGGTACGCGGTGCTGGTGCGGCCCGAACTGGTGGTGGAGATCGCCTTCGACGGCCTCCAGCGCAGCACCCGCTACCCGGCGGGCCTGGCGCTGCGGTTCGCCCGGGTGGTCCGCTACCGGGACGACAAGCCGGCCGCGGAGGCGGACACGGTGGCGACGGTCCGGGCCCTGGCGACCGGGCTGACGGGCTGACGGGCTGACGGGCTGACGGGCTGACGGGCCGACGCAAGACCTTGCCGGCCAGGCCGGTGGACCCCGGCCGGCAAGGTCGGCGGATCGCCGCCGCTACTGGATGACGCAGCAGGTACAGCTGCCCTCGGCGTGCCGCGGCGGGCGCGGGCGCACCGGTCCGGTGGGCACCGGAGCGGGCCGCTGGTCGGGATCCAGCGCCGGGTGCCGGCGGTAGAGCTCGGCCAGCAGGTTCGCCCCGTGGGCCCTGAGTTCGCCGGGCATGGCCTCGTAGCCGCCAGGGCCGGGCGGGATGCCAGCGGCCCGGAAGTCCTCGCCGGTCAGCACCATCCCGTTCGGGTCGTTTCCGTTCAGCCTGCTCAACGCCCTGCCGAGCCCGAGCCCGATGCCGACCTCCTTGCTGGTGGGGGCGTCGGTCACCAGCCAGTCCGTGCCCTTGACCCCGAAGATCTTGTGCAGGTCCATCATCCCCTTGCGGATCTTCCGCAGGTCCGCTTCGGGCGTGTTGCTGTCGAACGGCTTGTTGGCCGCGTCGGCCTTCCCCAGCATGGCCTCGTGCAGGCCGACCACCTGTACGCCGTTGACGGTCTCCACCGACTTCGCCGGGAGGAACCCCGGTGGCACCTCCACCTCGATCCGCTCCCCGCCGTGGTCCAGCGTGAACATGTGCTCCGAGGCCATCCGGCCGTTCAGCAGCTCCGCCACGCGGCCGGTTGCCATCGGCTCGCCGTGCGCGCCCGGGAACAGGTCGATGTCGTCGGTGGGGCGGTCCAACAAGCCGTGGATCTTCAGCGCCTGGCTGCCTCCCACCACCAGGTTCACGTCCTGCAGACCGGTCAACCGCTGCGCGACCTCGAACCTCGCGCGCTCCCGCGGCGGCGACCCGGCGTCCGGGGCCGGCACGTGGGCGGTGTCGAGGCCGGCGGTGCCGTCGACGCTGTCAGGGTGCGCGGGGCCCCGGGGGTGGTCGGCCGTGATCCCGTCATGGTGGACGGTCGGCGCCGGCGCCCCGGACCGGGCACCGGGGTGACCGGCCGGACCGCTGCCTTCCTCGGACACCGCGGGCGGCGGCGGGGCCGGGTGCGGTTGCGGCGGCTCCGGCCCCGTCCCGGTGCCGACCACGACGTAGTTGCCGTTCTCGTCGATGCTCTCCCGGATCACCCGCATCTCCTCCCGACGCCGCGCCAACTCCGCAGCATCGTGCCCCGACACCGGATCCACCCGATCCGGCACCGGACCCGGATGCGTCCCCGAACCCACCACGACGTAGTTGCCGTTCTCGTCGACGCTCTCCCGGATCACCCGCATCTCCTCCCGACGCCGCGCCAACTCCGCAGCATCGTGCCCCGACACCGGATCCACCCGATCCGGCACCGGACCCGGATGCGTCCCCGAACCCACCACGACGTAATTGCCGTTCTCGTCGACGCTCTCCCGGATCACCCGCATCTCCTCCCGACGCCGCGCCAACTCCGCAGCATCGTGCCCCGACACCGGATCCACCCGATCCGGCACCGGACCCGGATGCGTCCCCGAACCTTCGACCGCGTAACGCTCGTCGATGGTCGCCCGGTCCGCGGGGCGCAGCGGGCCCGGAACGTCCGACAGGGCGAAGAACGCGCCGACGTCCGCGAGCGCGCCGGCCGCGTCGACCGGATTGGCCCGGCCGCCGGTGTTCAGGGCGAGCGGGTCCGGGCCGTAGAGCCGTTCCAGCAGGTCGATCAGGTCCGGCTCGTTGCGGCGGACCCAGTCCGGACCGGTGTGGCGCGCTTGCCCGGTGCCCGGATCCGTGCCGTGGTTGGTGGACAGGTAGGCATTGCTGACCTGGGCGAAGTACTCCAACTCGTCGGTCGAGCTGTAGTTCTCGGACTCCAGCCCGTGCCTGCGCCGGGTTCCGTCCACCCATTCGACGTCGTGGCCTTGGGCCCGGCGCCTGGCGAACGCCTCGGTGATCGCCGTACGGTCGCCGGCTTCGAGGCCGAACTGGTGGATGGTGTGGGCGAATTCGTGTGTGGTGGTGGAGTACCCGTCCTGGTAGCCGCCGCCCGGTCCGATCGGCGTCCGCCCGCCGAGCAGGTTCTCCTCCGTGACGCCGGCACGCAGACCACCGGAGCCCCGGATGTCGTCCCATCCGCGTCCGTGTCCGGACTCGCCGCCGGCAGCCTGCCCGCGGAGGTTCTCGAAGCCCGGGACGCTGGTCATCCGGATGTCCCGCGGTACGACCACCACCTCCGCGCCCGACACCAGCAGGCGGGCGGTGACGGCAGGATCCCGCAGCATCCTGGCCACCTGCGACTGGGCTTCGTGGCGGGCCGCGCCCGGCTCGGTGGCCCGGGGGTCGACGTGCACCATCAGGTGCGCCGCCGTCTGGGCGAAGTCGCCGGGCGACAGGTCCCGCAGGCTGTCGACGAAGGCCTGGTCCCGGGAGAGGTGGCGGCGCATCTCGGGTGTCATGTCGCCGAGGGCCCGGAGGCGGTCCCGCTGGGTCATCCGCGGGATCGAATCACGGGTGGGGACGTGCACGACGCCACTCGGGTCGTCGCCGGGCCGGGCCCGCCACAGCTCCTCCTGCTCCCGCCGGTGCTCGCGCTGCTCCAGGGTGTGCGGCCGGCTCGGGCCGGTGGGGTTCGTGCCACGACGGCGGACCGGGCCGAGGGCCGACCCGTTGGCGGGGGCCGAGGGCTGCCCGTGGGAGCCGCCGGGCGAGGCGGACTGCTGGTGCCCGGAACCACCGCCCGGGTGTCCACCGACCGGCGACTGTCCGGTCGGGGCGTGTCCGGCCGGGGCGTGTCCGGTGGTGAAGCCGCCCGCCGAGGGCAGGGCCGCGCCCGCTCCGGCGGTCGACGGGGGTACGGCTCCGTCGCCGGCGGCGCCGGTCGGCGTAGGGGTGGCGGGCGCCGGGCCGGCGGGGCGTTCTTCGGCAGGGGTACGGCCGGGGGCGGGACCGGCGGCGATTCGGGTGCCGTCGAGGTGGGTCCCGCCCGGGCCGCCGGCTCCGCCACCGGCGGCCGGCCCGGAATCCGGTGCGGCGTGGGACGGGGGAACCGGCGGCGGCGGCGCGGGTTGCGCGGAGGAATGGCCGCCCTCGACGGGCGTCTCCACCCGGCCGTGCTCCGGGCGCGGCGAACCCCCGGACGGCATGTCGTCCGGCGCCACGACCCGACCGTGCTCCCGCACCGGCCCGCCGCCGGAACCCCCGGCGACCTCGCCCGCACCACCGTCCGGATGCCGCGGACGCTCCTCGCGCACCGGACCACCACCCGAGTCCCCACCCGCGACCGGGTGCTCGACGGACCGACCGAGCGGCCGCTCGACGGGCGTCTCCACCCGCCCGTGCTCCGGGCGCGGCGAACCCCCGGACGGCGCGTCGTCCGGCGCCACGACCCGACCGTGCTCCCGCACCGGCCCGCCGCCGGAACCCCCGGCGACCTCGCCCGCACCACCGTCCGGATGCCGCGGACGCTCCTCGCGCACCGGACCACCACCCGAGTCCCCACCCGCGTGCCCGCCCGCGGCGTGCTCGGTGATCGATGGCTGCTCGGCCGGCGGCCGGTGATCGGCCGCCGGGCTGTCGGGCCGCGCGCTCGGCGGGTGCTCCGAGCCGAACGGGACCAGGCCGGACGGCCGGGGAGCATCACCGCTCGCGATGCCCCGGGAACCGCCCGCTCCGGTGCCCTCGCCCCCGGTGGGGCCGACGTAGGCCTCGTCGCCGCCGAGCCCGCTCCGGGACCTGCTGCCGGATCCGCTGTCCGCCCCGCTCCCGGACCCGCTTCCGGACCAGGCGGAGGGTCCGCCGGCGCCGCGTTCCGTGCTGAACGTCGGCGGCCCGTCCTGGCGGCCGTGCGCGGCGGGATCGGGGATGCCGGCGTGCGAGCCCGGCAGCGTGGGCTCCCTGAAGTGGGACCTGGCAGCGGCGGCCCCGGCGTGCAGACCCGCCCCCGCGCCCCCGCTGAGTCCGGAGCCGAGCAGCGAGCCGCCGTCGACCTTGCCGGTGGTGATCAGCTGGGTGGCAGCGTCCGTGCCGACCCCGACACCGGCGCCGACGGCCATCTTGCCGACCGTGGACTCCATGGCCCGGCCGAGACCGAGCTTGGCCCCGGCCGCTCCCACGCCCTTGCCGATGAGGTGGCCGGTGGCACCGGCGACCGCGCCGCCCAGGGCGTTCTGACCGACCTCCTTCATGTCGATGCTCTTGCGGTGGCCTTCGGCGAGTTCGATGGCCTGCGCCATCAGGTTGATCGCCGCCATCTGCAGGGCCTGCTTCGCCGCGAGCGCGAGCATCTCCTTGAGCAGCGTCTTCAGGATCTGCTGGACGGCGGCCCGGCCGGTGGCGATCATCACCGGGACCTGGACCAGGGAGGCGCCGGCCGTGACCGGGGCCTCGGCCTCGGCGGTGGCGATCTCGAACGCCAGGATTCCCAGCTGCGCGATGATCTGGATCTTCGCGGTCTCTGCGGAGTTCGCCATCGACTCCAGCATGTCCCCCATGCCGGCGCACGCCTGGTACAGGCCCGGGAGGTAGCCGGGCTCGTCCTCGGTGCCCTTGCCGACCATGTACTGGGCCCAGTGCGCGGTGAGCGCCTCGGCGGCCCGGCCGGTCTGGCCGTCCAGCGAACGCTTGACGGTGGCGTCGGCCGCGTGGGCGGCGTCCTGGAGGCCGGTGGCCGTCCTGCGCCAGTGCTCGGCCATGTCGCGCAGCTGGTCCTCGTCGGCTTCCGGCCAGCGGGTGCCGGCCAGCAGCAGCAGGACCCACTGGAGCGGCTCGGGGAGTTCGACTGCCATGTCAGTGCTTTCCGCTCGTGCTCGGGTGGTGCCCCATGGAGACCGGGGCGGGAATGTGCTGGGTGGGGGTGTAGGCGGGTGGTGGGGCGACGGCCGCACCTTCGGGGTCGCCGGAGAAGTCGGAGGTCGCGGATCCCTCACTGCCGTCGTAGCCGTCGGCCATGGCCTTGAGGCCGTCGGCGATGTAGCGGATCCCGTCGGGCATTCCCTTGAGGGCCTTCAGGGTCTGGGCGCTGTAGTGCAGGTAGCCCTTCTCGCCCTCGGCGAACTGCTTGCCGGACTCGTCGTCCCCCCACGGGGAGTTGCCCTCCATGCCGGGCAGGTACGAGCTGAGGGCCGAGTGGAGCGCGGCGATCCGGTCCGACACCGCCAGCATCGGCGGGACCGCGGCCCGGTACTGGTCGGGGTTCACCCGGAACCCCTGGCCGGAGCCGCCCTCCGCCGACGCGCCGGACGACTTGGGCACCGCGCGGGTGCTCTGCCCCGCAACGGCCGGGCGGCCCGCGACCGCAACGGACCCGCCGTCGGGAACCCGGCCCTCGGCAGGCGGCACGCCGGTGCTCCTGGCCCCGAACTCCTGCGCACCGGCGGACACCGAGGCCCCCTCCAGCGGCACCGCCTCGTCGGCGGGACGGCTTTCCAGGGTGTCACCCGAGGTCTTCCGGGCCGCGACGACGCTGCCGAGCGGGCCGGCGGCCACCTGCTCGGACCCGGCGGGCCCCGCGGAGACCCGGAGGGCCGGCGTCACGCCTTCCGGGTATCCGGAGGCGGGCGCCGGCTGCGCCGGTACGAACTCCGGCTCGGCACCGCGCGGCGCCGCCGCCACCTGCGCCGGCACGAACTCGGCCGCCGCCTGGTCCTCCGGGCGCCCTTGCCGGGCCGGGACGACCGTCTCGAACGGCGAGGCCGGCACGAATTCGCTCCCGTCCTCGCTCGGACGTCCGGGTCGGCTGGGGCGGTACTCGGCCGCCTGGTACTCGGTCATGACGCTTCCTCATCGGGGCAGCAACGGGTGGGTGGGGCGGACCGCCGGGTGGCGGCTCGAGGGCGGCCAGCATGGGCGGGCCGGCATGGGCGGGCCGGTGCGTCCGGCGGTCGGGCCGGTGGTTCAGGCGGTCGGGCCGGTGGCGATCCGGGCGAGGGCGGCCCGCAGGAACGGGCTGGGCACCTGGTAGCCGCCCTCCTCCCGGATCGGGGTCGGCGCCGGCGGGGCGGCCCGGTCCGCGCTCCGCGGCGCTCCGGCGTCCTCGCCGTCCGGTCGTCCCCGCCGGGCGGCCGCCGCCCGCGCCCGGTCCAGGTACTCGTCCTCCGCCGTGCGGGCAGCATCGGGCGCGCCACCGCCGGAAGCGGCCGCGCCGGGGACGGCTGCGTCGGGGGATGCCGTGCCCTCGGCAGGCTCGGCCGCCCCCGCGGCTCCGGCCGCCGGAGCCGCGGTGGGATCAGGGCCGGTGCCGGTCCCGAGCAGTGCCCCCGCCAGTTGGGTCAGCAGGGCGTTCTGGTCGGGGGCCGGTGGTTCGGCCGTCGTCGTCGTGCCCGCCCGGTCGACCTCGGTGGTGCGGGCCTCGTCCAGCCAGCGCTGCCGCATCCGCCGCCAGCGCTGCTCGGCCGCCGGCGCGTCGGCGGCCTCGCCGAAGATCCCGGCGTCGGTGCGCGCGGCCGTCGCCGCGTCCTCGCCGTCGGTGCCGAAGCGGGTCGGGCGCACGAACCGGCTGCCGGCCCGGCCCTCCTTGCCGCCTCGGCCCGCGCCGGCGCCCCCGCCACCCGGCAGGTGGGCCCCTCCCGGGGCCCCGGGTCGGCCGGCCGACCCGGCCGCGGCGCCCGCCGCGGTCGTCCGTCCGGCGGCGGCCGCGCGACCTGCTGCGGCGGCCGCTCCCCCGACCTGCGCGGCGGCACCGGTGAAACCGGCGACGCCGCCGCCCCCGCCGCCAAGGGCTCCGAGACCCCCCGCCGAACCACCCGCGAACGCGCCCCCGCCCGAACCACCCGCGCCGGAGAACGGGGCCAGCGAGCCCGCACCGCCGCCGCCCCTGCCGGGGTCGAAGCCCGGCAGGCCCGCGAGGTCGAGGCTCCCCGTCCGGCCGGCCGGTACGGGGCTGAACACCGGGAGGCCCGGCGCCGTACGTCCGCCCGCCGACGGTAGCTGCGGGGTCGGCGGCCGGAAGGGCTTGAGACCGGGAGCGTTGCCGTGCCCGCTCCGGGGCACGCCGGTGCCGCCCGCGCCACCGCCCGCACCTCCACCGGCGTCACCGTCGCCGCCCGATCCCGGGAGGCCGCCGCCGGTAGGGCCACCGCCGAGGTCCCCGGCTCCGGGCGGCGGGGCGCCGTCCAGGCCCATCCCCCCGCCGCCGGCCCCGCCCGGGCCGCCCGGGCCGCCCGCGCCGCCCGCGCCGCCCGCGCCCGTCAGCGTGGCCGACTTCCCCGCACCCGTCATCGACTCGATGTGGCCCGCGCTCCCCCGCAGCATCGTGTCGACGTTGGAGCCGACCTGGCCGACGTAGCCGTGGTAGGTGTCCGCCGCCGTCCGGATGCCGGCGGACTTGGCGAGGTCGTCGTGCTTCCCGGCCGGGTTCTGCTCGATGTACTGCTTGGCGTAGGTGAGTTCGCGCACCATCTCCGTCTTGGTCTCGGTGACGGCCTGGCCGGCGCCGCGCACCGATTGCGCCACCGCCTGGGCGGCCAGCAGCGTGGTCGGCGCATGGGAGTCCGCGCGCCCGGCGTACTTGTCCAGGTACTGCTGGAAGGCGTCCGCCGCCTCTCCCGTCATGCCGTCGAGAGCGCGCCGGGCGTGGTCCACGATGCTCCGGACGTAGCCGTCCGCCACCTCGTTCCACTTCTCCCACGCGGTCGCGAGGTCCGCGAGCAGGTCCTCGTTCGCGTCGGGGAAGGCGATGTCCGCGCCGTGCTCGTTGGACTGGACGATCTTCAGGACCTCGGCGAGGTCGGCCGGAAGTTCGATCATGGGGAGGCTCACTCTCTCGGGCGGTGGTCGGGACGGGCGGGCGCGGGTCGTGGATCCGGCGGCGGATCAGATCAGCAGGTTGCGGCCGCCGCCGTGCGGGGCCGGGTCGTGCGGCCGAGGGGTGTTGTAGGTCAGCTCGGGCGCCGCGGCACCCTGGTAGCCGCTGCCCGGAGCGGTCACCGGAGCGGGGGCGGGCCCGGGAGCAGCGCCGGGGGCCGGCAGGGCGGGCGGCGCGGCCGGGGCGCCGGCGCCGTCCAGGACCCGGGTGAGGTCCGAGGCGTGCAGGTCGTCCGTGGCACGGTGGTTGTCGCACATCACCCGGAGGTTCTGCGCCATCGCGGCGGAGTTCTTCAGGAAGGCCCGGATGCCCGTGAGCACCTGCTCCTGGTGGTCCGCCAGGCCGCCGACCGAGGACCCCCCACCCTGGAGGGCCTTGCCCAGCAGGTCCGTGCCGTACACGGAGGGCCTGATCTGCTTCACCACCGCCTCCAGGTGGTTGGTCGGCGCCTCCAGGTCGTCCACCATCCCGCGAATCAGTCGTGCCGCCGTCTCCACCTCGGAAAGGTCGATCCGGAATTCCGCCGCAGCCACCTGGGCCCTCCCTTGAACATCGCGATGTCGAGTCCTGCTGCCGGCAGCCGGCGCCCCGGTCAGAGCGTGACCGGGCCGTCCGCTCCGACCACGCACAGGCCGCCGTCGCCGAAGGCGACCGCCAGCGGCGTGCGGTCCAGCCGAATTTCGTCGAGCAGCTTCCGGCTGGCCAGGTGCCAGACCCGGAGCGTCGAGTGCGCGTCCCCGGCCACCACCACCGTCTCGCCGTCCAGTTCCTCGCAGCCGAGCGAGCGGATCCCCGCGGCGCCGCCGGGCAGGTCGGCGATCCGGTGGCCGCCGACCAGGTCCCAGCCCAGCACCGTGCCGTCCGCACTGCCGGCCAGCACCACCGGACGGCTGGCCAAGGTGCCGATCGCCAGCGCCTCGGCGGGCGCCCGCAGCCCTTCCAGCACCGGGCCGAGCTGTCCGCCGTCCAGGTCCCGGAGTCGGACGACCCGGTCCCGGCCGGCGCTGGCGAGCACCCGGCGTCCGCCCACCGCACCGCACGCCAGCGCGGTCACGCCGCCTCGGTGGAGCGCCAGTTGACGCAGCGCCGAACCGTCGCGCGCGTCCCGGACCCGGACCGTGCCGTCCGCTCCGCCCGAGACCAGGACGGGCGCCACGCCGGGCTGCGCGTCCGCGAAGAGCAACCCGGTCACCGGCCCGGTGTGCGGGGCGGGGACGGACAGCGGGGCGCCGTCGCGCAGCCGGTGACAGCGCACGCCGCCGGAGACGGTCCCGCAGACCAGCACCGGTTCGTCCGCGACGCTCACCACGGCGACCGATCCCACCGGTCCGCCGTCCGGCTCCACGGTGCAGATTCCGGTACGCCGCGGCGCGTCCCACACCCGGACCCGGCCGTCGCCGTAGCCGGCCACCAGCACCGGCCGGCCCGCCGGCCCACCGGCCGCGAGGGCATTGACTGGTGCCCGGTCGGCGCCCGACGTCCATGGCGGCTCGCAGCCGGCGGAGACCGTCCCGGCCCGCGGGTCCCAGTACCGGATCCGTCCGTGCTCGTCGCCCACGGCCAGCATCCGCACGCCGGCGATCGGGACCTCGACCAGGCTGGTCGGCCAGCCGCCCGGAAGCGGGCGGCCACCGAGCGCGGTGCCCCCGTACACGTCCCAGGTGCGCAGGGTGCCGTCGAGCGCGGCCGAGGCCAGCACCGGGCGGCCGTCCAGCTCGGTGAAGGCCAGGGCGGTCACGGACGCGCCGTGGCCCGCGAGCACCCCGGCGCAGCGGCCGGTGGCGAGGTCCCACAGCCGGATGTCACGGTCCTGGCCGGCGGAGGCCAGCACCGCCTGGTCCCCGAGCGGGAGCACGGCCAGCGCCGTGACCGGCCCGGTGTGGCCGACGAGCCGGTGCAGCAGGACGCCGGCGCCGGCGTCCCACACCCGGACGGTGCCGTCGGGGGAGGCGGCGGCGACCAGGTCGAGACCGCCGCAGCCGGCGTGCACCAGCGCGGTCGCGCCCGCTCCCTCGCAGTCGAGCAGCCCGAGGCTTCGGCCGTCCTCGGCCCGCCAGGCCCGGACCTCCCCGTGGCGGCCCCCGGAGAACACCAGCGGTACGCCCTGGACCGACCCGGCGGCCACCACCTGCGCCCCTTCGCCGCCCGAGGTGCCGTACCGCCGCGCGCCGGTGGCCGCGTCCCAGACCTGCACGGCGCCGTCGGCCGCGCCGACCGCGAAGAGTTCGCGGCCCTGGACCGTACCGAGCGCCACGGCGCTGGGGAGCAGCCCGGCCTCGCCGTCGGATCCGCCCAGGGAGCCGCCGTCCGGCAGCCGTCCGATCCCGAACCCGCGGCCGCCGTCGGTCACCGCGAACGCGGGGCCGCCGCCGACCGTGCCGATCGTGGCGGTCGGGCGGACCGACCCGGAGGTCGCCTCGGCGCTGTCCGGACGCAGGACGGCGAGCGGGAGCCGGCCGTACTCCAGTGGCCGGAGCAGCTGCGCGGCGAGAACCTCCAGCAGGCGGGCGGCCGGCGGGACCGGCGTGTCGGTGCCGTCCGACCAGCAGCGGTCACCGACGACCAGCCGCCCGGCGCCCGGGTCGGCGGCCCGCAGGGTGTCCGGCCCCGGCACGGCGGCCCGGAGCTGCGCCAGCAGACGGCCCGTCACCGCTCGGTCCAGCCGGCCGTGTCGTACCGTGGCGCCCTCGGGCGTGTCGTGGCGGACCAGCACCGACCCGTCCTCGTCGATCGTCAATTCAACTCTCCCCGAGGGGAGTTGATCGGATCCGGCGGTGTAGCGAAGGGTGCTCGACATCGTCTCCCCAGGAGCGTCGGACCGGGCGTCGGCGGATGGACGGCCACGGCGGTGCGGTGGCGACAGGGCGGTACGGCGGTGGCGGAAGCACACGGCAGCGCGTGGCGCCGCCGCACTTCGAGCGCAGGCACGTTCCGGCAGGTTCGAGCGGTTCGGACCGTTCGACGGCCGCTCGGAAGCGGATTCCTCCATCGAACCGGGCGCCCGGTCAGCGGACCAGGCGGTTCCACCGGCAGAACTGCGGCACGCCATAATTCTGCCGGGGCACAACCGGCAGCAGCGCCGGATCCCGCAGGTCAGGGGGTTACGGACGTGAGCGGCAGCGACACCGGGGCGGCGGACGGATTCGGCCGGCGGTTGCTCGAGCTCAGGACCGGCTCGGGGCTGAGCCAGGAGGAGCTCTCCCAGGCCGCCGGAATCAGCGTCCGGGCCTTGGCGGACATGGAACGCGGACGCACCCGGGGGCCCCAGCGACGGACCGTCCAGGCGCTCGCCGAGGCGCTGCGCCTCGATCCCGCGCAGACCGAGGCCCTGGAGCAGGCCGCCCGGGCGGGGCGGCCCCGCCCGCGGCCCGAGACGGCTCCGGCGGCCTGGAGCCCGCTGGCGCTGCCGCGCGACATCCGGGACTTCACCGCGCGTCGCGACGTCCTGGCCGGACTGCGCGCGCTGACCGGGGAGGCCGCGGCGGGCCACGCCCCGGTGGCCGTGATCTCGGGGCAGCCGGGCCTGGGGAAGACCGCATTCGCGGTGCACGCCGCGCACGGCCTGGCCGCGGACTTCCCGGACGGGCAGTTCGCGATCGATCTGCACGGAATGGACACCCGGCCGACCGATCCCCGCGAAGCCGTCGCCCGCCTGCTCCGCGCCCTCGGCGTCGCCGAGCGCGGGATCCCCGCCGGACTCGACGACCGGTCGGGCCTGCTGCGCACCGTCCTGGGCGAGCGCCGCCTGCTGCTGCTCCTGGACAACGCGGCCGACGAAGCGCAGGTTCGGCCGCTGCTGCCGGGCGCCGGGCCGTCCCTGACGCTGGTGACCAGTCGTCACGCGCTGGCCGGGCTCGAGTCCGTGCACCGGGTCGAACTCGCGGTCCTGCGCCGCGAGGAGGCGGTGGAGCTGCTGACCCGGATCATCGGTCCCGAGCGGGTCGGCCGGGAGGCGCAGGCCGTACGTGACCTGGCGGACCTGTGCGGGCACCTGCCGCTGGCCGTCCGGATCGCCGGGCAGCGGCTGGCGGCGAGGCCGCACGAGCGCATCGGCAAGCTGGTCACCCTGCTGGCCGAGGAGGAACGGCGGCTCGACGGGCTGCAGGCAGGCGGGCTCCGGGTCCGGCCCGCGTTCGCCCTCTCGTACCAGCAGCTGAGCCTGCCCGCCCGGGCCGTGTTCCGGCGGTCCGCCCTGGCCGCCGGTGCGGACTTCGGCCCGGAGGCCGCCGCCGTGCTCGCCGACCTCCCGATGGCGCAGGCCGCGCGGTGCGCGGAGGAGCTGACCGACGCCGGCCTGCTTCAGCCGCACGCAGCCACCGAGCGCTACCGCTTCCACGACCTGCTCCGGCTGTTCGCGACCGAGCAGGTGGCCGCCGAGGACGGCCCCGAGGAGTGCGAGGCGGCGCTGGACCGGGCCGCCCGCTGGATGCTGAGCCGGGCGACCGCCGCGGCGCTGCGCTTCGACGCCGACCGCCACCTGGACGAGCCCGAGGGCGACCCCGACCCGGCCGGCGCACCTCGTGACCGCGAGGAGGCCCGCGCGTGGCTTGAGGCGGAGCGGGCCCAGTGGCTGGCCGCGCTGCGCCGGTCGCGGGCCGCCGGCCGCCACCGCGAGGTGATCGACGCGGCCGAGGCGATGCACTGGTTCTCCGACCTCTACCAGCACTGGGAGCTGTGGAGCGAGGTGTACGAGCACTCCGTGGAGTCCGCGCGGGCCCTGGGCAGCCGGCAGGAGGAGGCGGTCCACCTCAACTACCTGGCGTGGGCGCACAACATCTGCCGCTACGACTACCTGGCCGCACTGGAGGCCTCCGGGCTCGCCCTGGCGGCGGCCCGGGAGACCGGGGACCGGCTGCAGACGGGCTGGGCGCTGGGCAGTTCGGCGAGCGCACTGCACCGGCTCGGGCGGATCGGCGAGGCCACCGGACTGCTCCGGGAGGCCGCCGCCGGCCTGGCCGGGCAGACCACCGCCAACGGGCGACTGTGCGAGCTGACGATCCTCAACACCCTGGGCCACCACCTCCGGGACGCCGGCGAGACGGAGGAGGCGCTCGCCATCCACCGCCGCAGCGAGGCCATCTGCGAGGCGGGCATGCCGGAGCAGGCGCCCGAGCTGGTGATCCAGTACCTGGCGGTGGCGCTGGTGGAGGTCGGCCGAGATCTGGCCGCGCTCGGCCGCTGGGCCGAGGCCGAGTCGCCGCTGCGGCGGGCCGTCACGCTGTTCGAGGCGGCCGAGATGCCCGCCTGGAGCGAGCCCGCCCGGCTCGACCTCGGCCGGGTGCTGCGCCGGCTCGCCCGCTACCCCGAGGCCCGCGAGTACCTGGTCGCGGCCGGCGACGGGCTCGGCCTGCTGAACAACCCCCGCCTGGTGGAGGTGTCCGCCGAACTCACCGAACTCGACCGGGTGCACCGCGGCTGAGCGCCGGGCGCAGGCACCGCGAGGCACCGCGCCGGGCTCGGCCGATCCGGACCAGCAGGCCGTTCCGGCGGGTGGCGACCGCGCGCGAGCCGTCGCCGGGCGCGCGGTACGCGGTGGTCAGCGGGCGCCGGGCGTCCTCGGAGGTCCACAGGCGCCGCGGGGGTGAGGCTGCGCGGGGCCCGTAGTCCCGGTCGCCCGCGCCGGGCAGCTCGTCCTCGCCGTGCACGAGGTCGACCGGGAGGCCGTGGCGGCGCAGCAGGACGCCGAGCGCCTGCCAAGGCCTTCCGGTGTCGGAGGGTCATCGCAGGGTCAGAGGTCCAGCACCTGGTCCGGGAAGATCAGGTCGGGGTCGCCGCCGATGGTGCGGATGTTCCTCGCGTACAGGCTTCGCCCGTCGGTGCCGAACTTGGCCGCGATCTCGCTCAGGGTGTCGCCGCTCCTGACGGTGTAGGTACCGGTCGGGGCGCCGTTCCGCGGTGAGTTGACCGGGGTCGACCGGGTCGACGGGGCCGGCGGGGTCGGCGTCCGGGCCGGTCGCCCGGCGTCGGCGGGGCTCGGGTGGGGCCGGTGCGCCGGCCGGGGCTCGGGGGTGGTCGGCTCTGCCTTGGTGGCGGCGCCGGCCCGGGGCGGCGCACCGGCCCGGGTCAGACCGGCCCTCCTGGAGCAGGTCGGCCAGGCGCCGGGGCCCTGCGAGGCGAGCACCTTCTCGGCGACGGCGATCTGCTGCGCCCTGGTGGCCCGGTTCGCCTGCGGCGCGTACGCGGTGCCGCCGTACGCGCGCCAGGTGCCGGCGGTGAACTGCAGGCCGCCGTAGAAGCCGTTGCCGGTGTTGATCGACCAGTTGCCGCCGCTCTCGCACCGGGCGACGGCGTCCCAGGCCGAGGGGGAGGCGGCCGAGGCGGAGGAGGCCGGGACGAGGACGGCCACCGGCAGTGCGGCGGCGGCGCCGGCGACGACGGCTGCGCGGACCCGGTTGCGCCTGGTGGTGGGCTTGCTGGAGGTGGAGGTGGTGGCAGTGGCGGTCTCGTGACCGGAAGTCATGAGCATCCTCTCGACAGAGCTCCTGGGCGGGCACGGGGAACCAGGCCCGGGTGGGCCGGTACTCCGCTCGCCGCACTCGATGGGCGGCCGGGCACGTGCGGGACGTGCCGTGCCGCCCGGGTTCTCCCCCGCTCGCCGCCGACCCGTTCCGAGCCTCGGCCGGCCGGCGGGCACGGCCTTCGCACCGGAGATCGGCCGGCGGGCCGTGCCTCGGGTGAACCCGGGTGGTGCTCGTTGCACCGCCCAAGAAGCTACGGGTGGTTGCGGTCAGTCATCAAGCAACTCCCGTGCAGCGCAGGTCAGTTGAGTGCTACCGGCGGTAATGACCAGGAAATCGAGCCCGTTATCCACGCTTTTGAGGTGGTTTTCGTGGCAGAGGAGGCCGTCAATGCGCCCCCGATCACGCCAATGCCCCGGCGAAGCCGCCAGCGGACGCCGTCCGAGGCGACCGTCGGGTGACGATCGGTCACCACATCGGCCGGAGTTCCCGCTTCCGGTGACAGTCTCGACAGCACCGGCCCCACGAGCCCCACCGGCCACCTCCGTCATCGACCACGCCCGGGGTGGTCGCACAGCGTGATGCCCCGCCCGGTCCGTACCCGGCGCAGGAGGCCGGCCGTCGCGCCGTCGGCGAGAGGCGTACGCCCATCGGCACCCCTGTCACCGCCGGGAACAGCCGTCACGCCCGCCGGCCTGCGCACGCCCCGGCCACGAACGGTGGCCCCGGCGGCCACCCGGCCCGGGCCGCCCTTCCCGACACCGGCGCGGCGGAGGGCGGCGCCGCCGACGAGGTGACCGCCGTCAGGCCCGTGAGCCGCGGGAACGCTTCCGGGACGCCTCGCCCCGAGCCCCCACCGGAGCCCGTTCTCGCGCCTTCGTCGCCCACGCTGCCGGACCCGGCCGGGCACGGCCGGCGGCACCTTCGAGGACGCCGACCGCCGTGGCCCCTGCCGTCCGCGCGCCGTGACCACCGCCCAGGAGCGCCGTGACCGTCGGCGCCCACGGCTCCCACCCGGCGGGCGCCGCGAACGGGATGTCGACGAAGACGACCGCGCACGCCGCGCCCACCGCCGCGCACCACCCCCCACGCCCCGCCTCCACCATCAGCACCCCGACCCGGGCTTGAGCGCGCACCGGAGCCGGGATCGGCACCTCCCCAACACACCGACCGGACAGGCTCCGGAGGCTGCCGAGGTGCACCCGCCGCGACACGGGACCTTGCGCGGCGTCGCGGCCAGGTGTCAGGGGCGGGCGCGAGGATGGGCGTCACAGCGATCGAGTACCGCTGTCCGGCCGGCGCACCACCCCGGCCGGCCGGTGGAGGAAGCACAGGGAGGCAGTGATGGACGTCGACGACCGCGGGCCGGAGCGCGCGATCCGGGCGGGTGACCAGGGGACCGCGGTGCCTGGTCCCAGGGTGTTGGTGGCGGGGGCCAGCATCGCGGGTCCCGCCCTGGCCCACTGGCTGCGCCGGCGGGGCGCGGAGGTCACGGTGGTGGAGCGGGCCCCGGGGCTGCGTCCCGGCGGCCAGGCGGTGGACGCGCGCGGGGTCGCCAAGGAGGTCATCGCGCGCATGGGGCTGGACGCAGCGGTCCGGGCGGCGTGCACCGACACCGCCGGCGCGCACACCGTGGATGCGGACGGGCAGGTACTGGAGACCTTCCGCGCGGACGACGACGGTGGCGACGGGTTCATCGCGGACATCGAGATCCTGCGCGGAGACCTGTCCCAGGTGCTCTACGACGACACCCGCGACGACGTCGAGTACATCTTCGGCGACCGGATCGCCGAGCTCGCCCAGGACGCGGACGGAGTCGACGTGGTCCTCGCGGGCGGCGGCCGGCGGCGCTTCGATCTGGTGATCGGGGCCGACGGGCTGCACTCGGAGCTGCGGGCGATGGTCTTCGGGCCGCGCGAGCGGTTCCTGCGCCCCCTCGGGCACGTACTGGCCTTCTACAGCGTGCCCAACGAGTTCGCCTTGGACCGCTGGCTGCTGGAGTACCAGGAGCAGGAGTCGGGGCGATCCGTCCTGCTGCGACCCATCCAGGACGCCACCCGGGCGATGGCGATGTTCTACTCCGCCTCGGACGGCGTCGACGTCGACCACCGTGACGTCGCGGCCCAGAAGCGCCTGCTGCGTGAGCGGATGGCGGGTCTGGGCTGGCTGGCCCCCGACATTCTGGCGCACCTGGACGAGACCCCGGACTTCTACCTCGACCAGGTCGCCCAGGTGGTGATGGAGCGTTGGTCGAGCGGACGGGTGGGGCTGCTCGGGGACGCCGCGTTCAGCTCGTCACCGATGTCCGGGCAGGGCACCGGGCTGGCTCTGGTCGGCGCCTACCTGCTGGCGGGGGAGCTGGCCACCGCCGGGTGGGATGCCGACGCCGGGTTCGCCCGCTACGAGGCCCGGATGCGTCCGTTCGTCGAGGCCAACCAGGAGATCGGCCGGTTGAACGCCCGCAGCCGCCAGGTCCCCGGCCCGGACGCCGAGCCGCTCCCCGATTTCACCGGGGAGTGGTTCACCGAGCTGGTCGGACGGGCGATCAACGGCGTCGAGCTGCCGGACTACGCGGGGGTGCCGGACTCCGCGACCCCGGCCGGATCCCGGACCGCCCCGTCGGCCCGACCGTAGGCCGCGTCCGACCGCCAGGCCCGGTCTCGCTGCCTGGTGGGCCCGCTGCCGGCGGCCGCTGCCCGTGCGGAGCGGCCGTTCGCCGGCGGGCTCAACTGCCCGGCAGCAGGACCGGCTTGACGGTCGTGCCGGCCACCGCGTCCCGTTCGGCGTCGTTGATCGCGCTGAGCGGGTAGGTCCGCACGAGCCGGTCGAACGGGAAGCGTCCCTGCTGCCACAGGTCCAGCAGCCGCGGGATGAACAGCTGGGGCACGGCGTCACCCTCCATGATTCCCTTCACGTTCTTGCCCTGTGTCAGGGCGGCGGGCGGGAGCGTCACCGGCCGTGACGGGGCGCCGACCAGGCCGACGGTTCCCGTGGGCCGCAGGGCGTCGATGGCGGTGTTGATGACCTCGGGGACCCCGGTGGTGTCCAGGGCGTACTGGGCTCCTCCCCCGGTGAGTGTGCGCAGTCGCTCCACGATGTCGTCGTCACCGCCGTGCACCGTGGCGGTGGCGCCGAGTTCGCGGGCCAGGGACAGCCTGCTCCCGTGCAGGTCGACCGCCACGATCGTGGTGGCCCCGGCGACCCGGGCGGCCATGATCGCGGACAGGCCCACCGCGCCCGCCCCGAAGACGACGATGCTGGAGCCCGCCGTGGCCCGCAGGGCGAGGAGCACCGAGCCGGCGCCCGTCTGGACCGCGCAGCCCAGCGGGCCGAGCAGTTCCAGCGGCAGGTCCTTGTCGACCTCGACGATGTTGCGTGCGGTGGCCAGCACATGCGTCGCGAACGACGACTGGCCGAACCAGCGGGCCGCGACCGGACACCCGTGGCGGTCGGTGACCGGGCCGGGGGCGTCGAGGCCGGAGCCGGTGAGGTTGAGGCGGTAGAAGTGCTCACAGTACGCCGGGTGCGCACCGAGGCAGTTCCGGCACGCCCCGCAGGAGTCGAAGGAGAGCACGACGTGCGCGCCGGGGGCGATTCCGGTGACGCCGGGCCCCACCTCCTCCACGATTCCGGAGCCTTCGTGCCCGGTGATGACGGGCGGCTGTGCCAGGAATCCCGGCGTCCTCGGCAGGAGGTCGGTGTGGCAGAACCCCGCTCCCACGATCCGTACCAGCACCTGGCCGTGGCCCGGAGGCGCCAGCTCGACCGGCTCGATCACGTACGGGTCACTCGCACCGCGCAGCACTGCGGCTTCGATCTTCATTCTGGTCTCCTTCGTCCGATGTCGTGGGCGCTGCGGAGCTCCTGGCGGAGCACGGCCCGCCCCGACGGCACGTCTTTTGTTCCTGTTTCTCGCCGCCTCAGGGGTGTCCGCATGCGAGCACCCCGGGGCCGCGCGGGCCCGGACGGGCGACGGCCGGGCCGTCGAACCGGGCACCCGCTCAGGCCAGCGGCTTGGCGAGGACGGCCTTGCGGTGGCTGAAGGTCTCGATGGAGTACCGGCCGTGGTAGCTGCCCATGCCGCTCGCGCCCACACCGCCGAACGGCAGGTCCAGGACCATGACGTGGGCCACCGGCAGGCCGTAGGCGAGCCCGCCGGAGGAGGTCTCGGCGGCGATCCGGTGCCGCGTCCCGTCGGACTCGGTGAACACGTACAGGGCGAGCGGCTTGTCGCGGTCGTTGACGAAGTCGATCGCCTCGTCGAGGCCGGCCAGGGTGACGATCGGCAGGATGGGACCGAAGATCTCCTCCTGCATGACGGGGGAGCCGGGGTCGACGTCGGCCAGGACGGTCGGGGCGATGAACCTGCTCGTCCGGTCGCTGCCCCCGCCCACCACGACGCGCCCGGAGCCGAGCAGGTCGGTGAGGCGGTCGAAGTGCCGCTCGTTGACGATCCGTCCGTACGTCCCGGACGCCGCGGGATCGGTTCCGTAGAGACGTTCGACGGCGCGGGTGAGGGCGGGTTCGAGGGCGGCGGCGGTCTCCGGATCGGTCAGTACGTAGTCCGGAGCGATGCAGGTCTGCCCGGCGTTCAGGAACTTGCCACGGGCCAGCCGCTCCGCGACCACGTCGAGATCGGTGCCGCGGTCGACGAAGACCGGGGACTTGCCGCCCAGTTCCAGGGTGACGGAGCTGAGGTGATCGGCGGCGGCCCGCATGACGATCCGGCCGACCGTGCCGTTGCCGGTGTAGAAGATGTGGTCGAAGTGCTCGGCCAGGAGCGCTGTGGTCTCGGGGATCGCGCCCTCGACGACGGCCACCGCCGCGGTGTCGAGGTAGGCCGGCAGCAGCCTGGCCAGCACCGCGGACGTGGCCGGCGCCAGCTCGCTCGGCTTGGCCACGACCGCGTTCCCGGAGGCCAGCGCGCCGACCAGCGGAGCGAGCAGCAGCCCGGCAGGGTAGTTCCACGGGGCGATGATCAGTACGACCCCCAGCGGGTCGTACTGGGTCCAGGCCGACGCGTCCGGCCCCAGCTGCGGCGGGACCGCCACCGCCTCGGGAGCCAGCCACGCCCGGAGGTGGTCGAGGGTGTGGTCGATCTCCCGGACCGTGAAGTCGATCTCCGTACGGTACGCGTCGCCGGACGGCTTGCCGAGGTCGGCGTGGAGGGCGGTGGCCAGATCCTCGCCGCCCTCGACGAGCATCTCGCGCAGTGCGCGCAGCTGCGCCGTGCGCCACTCGAGGGGCTTGGTGCGGCCGGTCCGGAAGGTGGCGCGCAGCCGCGCGACGATGTCGGCCGGCGACTCGGAGCTGATGTGGTTCATGGGGAGCCTCGCTGGGCGTGCGGCACGGCCGAGGTCGGCCGAGCCTGATGGATGGAGGGAGCGGGTTGCTCGGGCAACCCTGCGACAGGTGTCCGGAGCCGACGGCGACGTGGAACGTCCGGTCCTGTTCACGCGCGCCCGTCTCGCCGGTGTCGCTGGTGCCGGCGGGCCGGGTCGCGGAGGTGGCGGGGCTACGCAGCCCGGTTCTCGGCGGGCCGGGTCGGCTCGAGGGAGGTCCGCAGCGGGGCTTCCTCGATGAAGAGGCAGAGCAGGAGGGCGAGGAGCGCGCACGGGGCGGCGTAGAGGAAGACGTCCGCGATGCCGTGGCCGTAGGCGCTCTCGAGCCAGGTGCGGACCGGAGCGGAGAGCCGGCTCATGACGGGCAGTGAGCCGCTGCCGGAGGCGTGAGCCGCCGCAGCCCGCGCCTCGGGGGTCAGGCCTCCGATGGTGGCGGTGGCGTGGTGGGCGATCCGGGAGGACATCAGGGAGCCGAGGACGGCGACGCCGGCCGCGCCGCCGAGGGAGCGGAAGAAGGTGATCACGGAGGAGGCGACGCCGAGGTCGGCCGCGCTGACCTGGTTCTGGGTGGACAGGACGAGGTTCTGCATCATCATGCCCACGCCGACCCCGAGCAGGGTCATGTCGACGGCGAGCTGCCAGTAGGGGGTGTCGTAGCGCATCAGGCCGAGCAGGCCGAGGCCCGCGGTGAGGAAGACGCCGCCGGACACCAGCCAGCCCTTCCAGCGGCCGGTGGAGGTGATGAACCGGCCGGAGACCGTGGAGGAGACGAACATGCCGGCGATCATCGGGATGGTCATGATGCCGGACATGGTCGGGGACTCGTCACGGGCGAGCTGGAAGTACTGGGAGAAGAAGACCGAACCGCAGAACATGCCGACGCCGACGAACAGGGAGGCGAGCGAGGCGAGCGTGATGGTGCGGTTGCGGAACAGGCGCAGCGGGATGATCGGCTCGGCGGCGCGCGTCTCGTTGAACACGAACAGCAGCGTGAGCAGGACGGTGGCGCCGACCATGGCGAACGTCTGCCAGGACAGCCACGGGTACTTGTCGTCGGCGAACGTCACCCAGATCAGCAGCAGCGAGGCGGCCGCGGTGATGAGGAACGCGCCGGTCCAGTCGACCTTGACCTTCCGCTTGGCGACGGGCAGGCGGAGTGTCTTCTGCAGGACGGCCAGGGCGATCAGCGCGAAGGGGATGCCCACGAACAGGCAGTAGCGCCAGCCGAGCCAGTCGGTGTCGGTGATGACGCCCCCGAGCAGCGGCCCGCCGGCGGTGGCGACGGCGAAGGTCGCACCGGTGTAGCCGGAGTAGCGGCCCCGCTCACGCGGGGAGATCATCGCGGCCATGACCACCTGGACCAGAGCGGTCAGACCGCCCGCACCCAGGCCCTGCACCACCCGGGCACCGATCAACATCGCCGGGCTCTGCGCCAGACCCGCGATGACCGAGCCGACGATGTAGATGACCAGGGACATCTGGACCAGTGCCTTCTTGCTGACCAGGTCGGCCAGCTTGCCCCACAGCGGGACGGAGGCGGTCAGCGAGAGCAGCGCGGCCGTGACGACCCAGGTGTAGGCGGACTGGCCGCCGCCGAGATCCTTGATGATCGTCGGCAGCGCGTTGGTGACGATCGTCGAGGAGAGGAGGGCGGCGAACAGACCCACCATCAGACCCGAGAGCGCCCTCATGATCTGCCGGTGCGTCATGGACGCGTTCGCGTCGTCAGCCGCGGGCTCGGGCGCGCCCTTCGGCTTCGCGTGGACCTGCGCGGGGGCCGGTGCGATCGTCGCCATGGTCGTCGTTCTCCAACGTCTCGGATTCACCCGAAGCGCGGATCCGCGCTTCTTCGTGCCGGGCGCGTTCGCCCGGCCCCCGATCGACGCCCTTGCGGTGCCTCGTTCGGACACCCCGAGACTCCAACGGAAGACTGTCCACCTTCCAGACCAAATGAGGGCGATCAGCTTCCACTCGTGTCCACTCGTGCCCACTCGTCGGCGTGCGCGGGATGGGCTCGACCCCGTGCGAGGACGCCGGCCGGGACCTGGACGCGCCGCCGGGAGCCGGCCTGCTGCGTCATCACCTACCGGCGCGTCCGCCCTCCGTGTCGGCTGCGCTTCAGAGCCAGGGCCGCGGGTCGCTCCAGGCGGCCAGTTCGCGGCGGCTGTCGAAGCGCATCGGGCGGCCGGTCACCGGGTCGGTGAACTCCAGGGTGCGGGCGAGGAGTTGGAGCGGGTGGCGGAAGTCGTCGGGGGCTGGTTCGGCGAGCACCTCGGGGTAGAGCGGGTCGCCCAGGATGGGCAGCCCGGCGGCGGCCATGTGCAGGCGCAGCTGGTGGGTGCGGCCGGTGTGCGGCAGCAGCCGGTAGCGGGCCGCCGCGCCCCGGTGGGCGAGGAGTTCGATCCGGCTCTCGGCGTTGGGCGGGCCGGGCACCTCGCGGGAGGCCAGCTCGCCGCGCTCCTTGACGATCCGGCTGCGGGCGGTGAGCGGCAGCGGGAGCTCGGGGTCGTGGCGGGCCACCGCCTCGTACTCCTTGCGGACCAGGCGCTGCTCGAAGAGTCCCTGGTAGGCGCCCCGGTGGCGGGGGTCGGCGACGAACATGACCACGCCGGCGGTGAGCCGGTCGAGCCGGTGTGCGGGGCTGAGCCGGGGCAGGTCGAGGTCGCGCCGCAGCCGGGCCAGCGCGGTCTCGGTGACGTGGCGCCCGCGCGGGGTGGTGGCGAGGAAGTGCGGCTTGTCGGCGATCACCAGCCGCTCGTCCCGGTGCAGCACCTCGACGGCGAACGGGACGGGTGTCTCCGGCGGCAGGTCGCGGTGGAACCAGAGGTAGCCGCCGGGGGTGTACGCGCGCTCCGCGGTGACCGGGCCGTCGGCCGCCACGAACTCGCCGGCGGCCAGCATCGCGTCGACGCGATCGGCGCCGATGGCCGCCGCGTAGCGTTCCAGCAGGTACGCGCGGGTGGTCGGCCAGTCGCCGGTCACCGGGAGTTTCAGCCGGACCGGGTCGACCCCGCGCCGCTGCGGGAGGGGGCTCATGGGCACCCCGGACTTTCGCCTCATCGGCCGGACACCCTCCGTAAGCCGCTCGAACCGGCCCCAGCCAATCATCCGGCCGGGCCCGGCGCCCAATCCGGGCCGGTCCGCCGGATGGGCGGCGCGGGGCGGGCGTGCGACGATGGCAGGGCGGAACGCCGACTTCCGGGCGGGTGCCTAGATGGACACCAACGAGCAGCAGCACAGGATCATCCCCCCGACCCGCCGCTCCCCGGCCACGCCCGAGGAGGGCGGGTCCGGTGGCGGCGAGCAGGCTTTCGACGGCCTGCTGATGGTGCCGATCGCCACCGCGCTGATCGCCCAGGACGGCCGGATCCTGCACTGGAGCCCGGACGCGGAGGCGCTGCTCGGTTACAGTCCGGAGCAGGCGGTGGGCGCGCCGGCGGCGCAGCTGCTGGTGACGAGCGAGCAGCGGCCCGAGGTGCTGGAGCTGTTCTCCGACATCCTGCACGGCCGCGCCTGGTCCGGGGTGTTCCCGGTCCGGCACCTGGCCGGCCACGACGTGAACCTGGAGTTCCGCACCCACCCGATCGCGGGCCCCGAGGGGCAGCCGCTGGTGCTGGCGGTGGCCTCGGACGTGACCGCGCTGCGGCGGCTGCAGGCCGATCTGGCCGTCCTGGACGGTTTCTTCACCCAGTCCCCGGTCGGCATGGCGGTCTACGACGACCAGTTGCGCTTCGTGCGGCTGAACGAGGCGCTGGCCCGGATCAACGGGCTGTCGGTGGACGAGCACCTGGGGCGGACCATCACCGAAGTGCTGCCCGGCCTGAACGGCACCGAGATCGAGGCGGTGATGCGCGAGGTGCTGGACGGCGGCGACGCGGTGGTGGACGCCCGCTCGCACGGCCGCACCCCGGGGGATCCGGCGCACGACCACGCCTGGTCGGCCTCGTACTTCCGGCTGCAGCGCCCGGACGGCCAGCTGCTCGGGGTCAGCTCGACGATCGTCGACGTCACCCAGCGCCACCAGGCCGAGCTGAGCGCCGCCAAGGCCCAGGACCGGCTGGCGGTGCTGGCGGACGCGAGCGCCTCCATCGGCACCACCCTGGACCTGCGGCGCACCGCCCGGGAGCTGGCCGAGGCGCTGGTGCCGCGGCTGACCGACACGGTGGGCGTGTTCGCGCTGGAACACCTGGTGACCGGCGAGGACCCGCACGCGGCCGACACCGAGGCGCTGCGGGTGCGCCGGCTCGCGGTGGCCACCGTCGACCCGGACCACCCGGTGCAGGACCTGCCGACCGAGTCGGTGCACCGGGTGCCGCCGGGGTCGGCGTACGCCCGGGCGCTGGCCACCGGCCGCACCGTGACGATGCCGAACTGGGAACTGCCGCTGCTGGTCACCGCCGAGGTGCCGCCGGAGCGCCTGCGCGGGTACCTGGGCCCGGAGCCGCGGCCGGTGGTGATCACGCCGCTGGTGGCCCGCGGCACGGTGCTGGGCATGGTGGTGTACTCGCGCCGGGCCGGGCAGGCGCCGTTCGGCGAGTCGGACCTGACGCTGGGCGACGAGCTGGCCGCCCGGGCGGCGGTGGCGATCGACAACGCCCGGCTGTACCAGCGCCAGCAGCAGACCGCCCAGGCCCGCGAGCAGGCGCTGCGGGAGGCGCGCGCCGCGCAGGAGCGGCTGGCGCTGGTGAACAACGCGAGCGCTCGGATCGGCACCACCCTGGACCTCGGCCAGACGGCCCGGGAGCTGGCCGAGATGGCCACCCCGCGGCTGGCGGACACCGTGGTGGTGGAGGTGCTGGACGCGCTGGTGCGGGGCGCCAGCGGGCCGGGCCCGGGGCGCGCCGACCGGTCGGCGGTGCTGCGCCGGCTGGCGTACCACACGGTGCCGGGCAGCGGGATGTCCCCGATCACCCCGGTCGGTTCGGTGCACCGCTTCCACCCGAGCACGCCGAACGCCTGGGTGCTGGCGCACCGGCGCCCGGTGTTCCTGCCGGAGATGACCAAGAAGGCGCTGGACTGGTTCAACGACGACCGGGAGCGGGCCGCCGCGGTGCGCGAGCAGGGTGTGCGCTCGCTGATGGTGGTGCCGCTGATCGCCCGGGGCGCGGCCGTGGGCGTGGCGACCTTCTACCGCAGCCTCACCGACCGGCCGTACGACGAGGAGGACCTGACGCTGGCGGCCGAGCTGGCGGCCCGGGCGGCGCTGGCGATCGACAACGCGCTGCTGTACACCCGGGAGCGGGACGCGGCCGAGCAGCGGCAGCGGGCGCTGGAGGCGGCCGGCGCGGCGCAGACCAGGCTGGCGCTGCTGAACGAGGCGAGCACCCGGATCGGCACCACGCTGGACCTGTACCGCACGGCCGAGGAGCTGGTCGAGGTGGTGGTGCCACGGTTCGCCGACTTCACCACCGTCGACGTGCTGGAGTCGGTGCTGGCCGGCGACGAGGCGGACCCGGTGCCGCGGGACGGTTCGGTGCTGATGCGGGCGATCGCGGTCGGTGAGGTGGACGAGGAGGGCCGGATGGCGGGCGCCGCCGATCCGGTGGGCGCGGCCTCCCGTTCGGCGATGCTGTACGCGCAGAGCCTGCGCTCGGGCCGGTCGATCCTGGTGCCGCACGTGGACGAGGCGGCGCTGCGCCGGATCGTGGCGCACCCGGACCGGGTGCAGCCGAGCCTGGACGCGGGGGTGCACTCGTACCTGATGGTGCCGCTGCTGGCGCGCGGGACGGTGCTGGGCGGGGCGGAGTTCATCCGCAGCCGCAACCCGGACGCCTTCACCACGGCGGACGTCTCGCTGGCCGAGGAGCTGGCGGCGCGGGCCGCGGTGTGCATCGACAACGCCCGGCTGTACCGGCGGGAGCGGGACACCGCACTGACCCTCCAGCGCAGCCTGCTGCCGCAGGACGTGCACCACACGCCGGGGCTGGAGATCGCCTCCCGGTACCTGCCGAGCAGCGTGATCAGCGAGGTCGGCGGCGACTGGTTCGACGTGGTGCCGCTGTCCGGCGGGCGGGTGGCGCTGATCGTGGGCGACGTGATGGGCCACGGCATCCGGGCGGCCGCCACCATGGGGCAGCTGCGCACGGTGGCCCGGACCCTGATCACCCTCGACCTCGACCCGGCCCGGGTGCTGCGCCGGCTGGACGACGCGACCGGGGCGATCGGCGAGGGCCAGTTCGCGACCTGCGTGGTGGTGGTCTTCGACCCGGTGGAGCGGGTCTGCACGGCCGCCACCGCCGGCCACCTGCCGCCGGTGCTGTCCGCCCCCGACGGCACCACCCGGCTGCTGGAGCTGCCGCCCGGGGTGCCGCTGGGCGTCGGCGGGGTGCAGTTCGAGAGCACCGGCTTCACGCTGCCGGAGGACGGTCTGCTGGTGCTCTACACGGACGGCCTGGTGGAGCGGCGCGGCCAGGACCTGGACGAGGGCATGGACCTGCTGTGCCGGACGGTGGAGGCGCGCAGCGGTTCGCTGGAGGAGACCTGCGACGAGGTGATCGACGTGCTGGGGGCGCACAACGGCCAGGACGACGTGGCGGTGATCATGGCGCACGCCCGGCCGATCGGGAAGGACCGGCTGGCGATGCTGTCGCTGGCGGGCGACCACTCGATGGTCCGGCACGCCCGCCGGTTCACCCGCCGGACGCTGGCCGGCTGGGGCCTGGAGCCGCTGATCGACCATGCGGAGCTGCTGACCAGCGAGCTGATCACCAACGCCCTGGTGCACGCCGGCGCGCCGATCCAGCTGCGGCTGTTCCGCAACGCGCTGCTGACCGTGGAGGTATCGGACGTGGACAGCCACGAGCCGCGGCTGCGCACGGCCCGGGAGCAGGACGAGGGCGGCCGGGGCATGCATCTGGTGAACGAGCTGGCGCACCGCTGGGGCAGCCGGGCCACCTACGACGGCAAGGCGGTCTGGTTCGAGCTGGAGATCCCGCCGGGCGCGCGGGGCGCGGGCGAGCCGCCGGACGGCCCGGAGCCGGGTGGGCCGGAGGGGCCGGACGGGCGCTGAGCGGCGTCGACCGGGCGGGGCCGCATTCATCCGATGCAGCGTCGGTGCTGGTCCGGGCGGGTGAAGCGGCGGGGTGGTTCGCGCACGCGCGGCCTGCCGGGGCGGATCATCGGTCCCGTCCCTATCCCAACCAGGAGGACTCGATGCGTTCCAGCATTGCCAAGGTCACCACCGCCGCCCTCTTCGCCGGGCTCGCGCTGATCGGCGCGGCCGGCTCGGCCTCCGCCCACATGCACGACCACCCGCACGGCGCGCTCGCGGTCGGCGGCGACGCCTCCGCCACCGGGGGCAGCGCCCTCGCCACCGGCGGCGACGCCATGGCCGACGGCGGCGACGCGCTGGCGGTGGGCGGCGACGCCTGGGCGGCGGCGGGCTCCGCGCTCGCGGTCGGCGGCGACGCCTCCGCGATCGACGGTTCGGCCCTCGCGGTCGGCGGCGACGCGATGGCGGACGGCGGCGACGCCCTGGCTGTCGGCGGTGACGCGGGTTCGGCGGCCTGAGTCACCGACCGTACGCACCGCGGCCGGGTTCCCCTCGCGGGGGCCCGGCCGCGGTGCGTGGTGGCGCGGGGTCCGCTACTGCCACTCGGGGGTGACGTACGCGCCGGAGATGCCGCCGTCCACCAGGAAGGTGTTGGCGGTCATGAACGAGGAGTCGTCGCTGGCCAGGAAGGCCACCGCGGCGGCGATCTCCTCCGGCTCGGCGAACCGGCCGAGCGGAATGTGCACCAGGCGGCGGGCCGCGCGCTCCGGGTCCTTGGCGAACAGCTCCTGGAGCAGCGGGGTGTTGACCGGCCCGGGGCACAGCGCGTTGACCCGCACGCCCTCGCGGGCGAACTGCACGCCCAGCTCGCGGGACATCGCCAGCACGCCGCCCTTGGAGGCGCTGTAGGAGATCTGCGAGGTGGCCGCGCCCATCACCGCGACGAACGAGGCGGTGTTGATGATCGAGCCCTTGCCCTGCCGGCGCATGTGCGGGATGGCGTACTTGCAGCACAGGTACACGCTGGTCAGGTTGACCTCCTGGACCCGGCGCCAGGCGTCCAGCTCGGTGGTCAGGATCGAGTCGTCGTCCGGCGGGGAGATGCCGGCGTTGTTGAAGGCGATGTCGAGGCTGCCGTAGTGGTCGACGGCCTGCTGGTACATCGCCTCGACCGCGTCCTTGTCGGTCACGTCGGCCTGGATGAACAGGCCGCCGACCTCGTTGGCCGCCTTGCTGCCGCGCTCCTCGTCGAGGTCGACGCAGACCACCTTGGCGCCCTCGGCGGCGAACCGCTTGGCGGTGGCCAGGCCGATGCCGCTGCCCGCGCCGGTGATGACCGCCACGCGTCCGTCAAGTCGCTTGCTCATGGTGCTCATTCCTCCGTGGAGATGAAGACGTTCTTGGTGTCGGTGAAGGCGTCGAGGGCGTCCGGGCCGAGCTCGCGGCCCAGACCGGACTGCTTGAACCCGCCGAACGGGGTCGAGTAGCGCACCGAGGAGTGCGAGTTGACGGAGAGGTTGCCCGCCTCCACGCCGCGGGCCACCCGCAGCGCGCGGCCGACGTCCCTGGTCCAGATCGAGCCGGACAGGCCGTACTCGGTGGCGTTGGCGATCCGCACCGCGTCCTGCTCGCCGCGGAACGGCACGACGGTGACCACCGGGCCGAAGATCTCCTCGGTGAACGCCGGGTCGTCGTGGCGCACCGGTGCCAGCACGGTCGGCGGGTACCAGAAGCCCGGCCCCTCGGGGGCGCTGCCGCGGAAGGCGACCGGCGCGTCCTCGGGGACGAAGGAGGCGACCCTGGCCCGGTGCGCGGCCGAGATCAGCGGGCCCATCTCGGTCTTCTCGTCGGCCGGGTCGCCGACCCGCACGCCCCGCACCGCCTGCTCCAGCAGCGCCATGAAGTCCTCGTGGACGGACTCCTCGACCAGGATCCGCGAGCGCGCGCAGCAGTCCTGCCCGGCGTTGTCGAAGACCGCGTACGGCGCCGTGGCGGCCGCCTTGGCGAGGTCGGCGTCGGCGAAGACGATGTTGGCGCTCTTGCCGCCGAGCTCCAGGGTGACCGGCTTCACCTGGGCGGCGCAGCCCGCCATGATGCCCTTGCCGACCTCGGTGGAGCCGGTGAAGACCACCTTGCGGACGTCCGGGTGGGTGACGAAGCGCTGGCCGACCACCGGGCCGCGGCCCGGCAGGATCTGCAGCACGCCCTCCGGCAGCCCTGCGGCGAGGGCGAGTTCGCCCAGGCGCAGCGCGGTGAGCGGGGTGAGCTCGGCCGGCTTGACCAGCACCGTGTTGCCGGCGGCGAGCGCCGGGGCCAGGCCCCAGGCGGCGATCGGCATCGGGAAGTTCCACGGCACGATCACCCCGACCACGCCCAGCGGTTCCCGGAAGGTGACGTCGAGGCCGCCGGCGACCGGGATCTGCCGGCCGAACAGCCGCTCGGGGGCGGCCGCGTAGTACTCGATGACGTCGCGGGCGTTGCCCGCCTCCCAGCGGGCGTTGCCCACGGTGTGTCCGGCGTTGGCGACCTCGAGGGCGGCCAGGTGCTCCGCGTCGGCGTCCACGGCGGCGGCGAAGGCGCGCAGCAGCCGGGCCCGGTCGGCGGGGGCGACCCGGCGCCAGGTCTCGAAGGCGGCCTTGGCGCGGGCGATCGCGGCGTCGGTCTCGGCAAGCGAGGTGAGTTCGAGGGTGGTGATCACCTCCTCGGTGGCCGGGTTGAGCACCTGGTAGAGGTCGGGTTCGGTCATCGGGCTGCCTCCTTGCAGCTGGCCGCGGTGAACGCGTCGAACAGTCGGGGGTCGTCCGGGTCGGTCTCCGGGTGCCACTGGACGGCCACCGTGAAGGCCCGGTCCGGCAGTTCGAGGGCCTCGACGGTCTCGTCGGAGCTCCAGGCGGTGGCCCGCAATCCGGTGCCGAGCCGGCCGACCGCCTGGTGGTGGTAGCAGTTGACCTGGGCCGCGGAGCCGAGGATCTCGCCGAGCCGGCTCTCCGGGCGGACCACCACGCCCTGCCGGACGAAGGTGGCCGGCAGCGTCTGGTGGCTCTCGTCGGGCAGGTGCTGGACCAGGTCACCGCCGAGGGCGACGTTGAGCAGCTGCATGCCGCGGCAGATGCCGAGCACCGGCAGGTCGCGGTCGAGCGCGGCCCGTAGCAGCGCCGACTCCCAGGCGTCCCGGTCGCGTTGCGGGCGGCCGGTGCGCGGGTGCGGTTCGGCGCCGTAGCCGGCCGGGTCGAGGTCGGCGCCGCCGGCCAGCAGCAGCCCGTCCAGCCGGCCGATCAGCCGGTCGACGCCGCCGTCCTGGGGCGGGAGCAGGACGGGGGTGCCCCCGGCCCGGGAGACGGCGTCGAGGTAGGTCTGCGGCAGGACGGCGGCGCGCTGGCGCCAGACGCCCCAGGCCGCCTCGTCCAGGTAGCTGGTGATGCCGATGATCGGGCGCACGGTCACAGCCGCTCGAATCCGCGGCGCCGCTCCCAGTCGGTCACGGCCGCGTCGTAGGCGGCCAGTTCGGTCCGGCCGGCGTGGGTGTAGTGCTCGACGACGTCCTTGCCGAAGGCCTCGGCGGCGGCCTCGCTGTGGGCGAAGGCGTGCACCGCGTCGCGCAGCGTGGCCGGCACCCGGGGGGCGTCGGAGGCGTACGCGTTGCCGGTGAACTCCGGTTCCAGCGCGAGCTGGTGCTCGACGCCGTGCAGTCCGGCGGCGATCAGGGCGGCCACCGCGAGGTAGGGGTTGACGTCGCCGCCGGGGACCCGGTTCTCGAACCGCAGCGAGGGGCCGTGGCCGACCACCCGCAGGGCGCAGGTGCGGTTGTCGCGTCCCCAGGCGACGGCGGTCGGCGCGAAGCTGCCCGGGACGTAGCGCTTGTAGGAGTTGACGGTGGGGGCCAGCAGCAGCGAGAAGTCGGCCAGGCAGGCGAGTTGGCCGGCCAGGAAGTGCTCCATGGTGCGGGAGAAGCCGTTCGGGCCGTCGCCCGCCATCACCGGCCGGCCCTGCTCGTCGCGCAGGCTGAGGTGGATGTGGCAGGAATTGCCCTCGCGCTCGTTGTACTTGGCCATGAAGGTGAGGCTGACGCCCTCCTGGGCGGCGATCTCCTTGGCGCCGGTCTTGTAGACCGAGTGGTCGTCGCAGGTGGTCAGCGCCGGGCCGTACTTGAACGCGATCTCGTGCTGCCCAGGGTTGCACTCCCCCTTGGCGGACTCCACCGTGAGCCCGGCGCCGGCCATGCTGTTGCGCAGCCGGCGCAGCAGCGGCTCGATCCGGGAGGTGCCGAGGATGGAGTAGTCGACGTTGTACTGGTTGACCGGGGTGAGGCCGTGGTACGCCTTGTCCCAGGCCTGCTCGTAGCTGTCCCGGAAGACGATGAACTCCAGCTCGGTGCCGACGTAGGCGTGCCAGCCGTAGCCGGCCAGCCGGTCCAGCTGGCGGCGCAGGATCTGCCGCGGGGAGACGCTGACGGGCCGGCCGTCGTGGTGGTGCACGTCGCACTGAACCATGACGGTGGCGGGGTGCCAGGGCACCATCCGCAGGGTGTCGAGGTCGGGGGTGAGGACCAGGTCGCCGTAGCCGCTGTCCCAGGAGGAGATCTGGTAGCCGTCCACGGTGTTCATGTCGATGTCGACGGCGAGCAGGTAGCCGCAGCCCTCGGCGGCGTTGGGCACCACGTCGGTGAGGAAGTACTCGGCGGCGATCCGCTTGCCCTGCAGGCGCCCCTGCATGTCGGTCATGGCGAGGACCACGGTGTCGACGGTGCCGGCGGCGACGAGCTCCTCCAGGCGGTCGAGGGTGAGCCGGGCGGCGGTCATCGGATCTCCAATTCGTCGGCCAGGGTGCCCTGGTGGCCCGGCAGTTCCTGGCTGTCGGGGGCGGTGGCGTCCTGGACCCGCGGGCCGGTGAACCAGTGCCGGGCCGAGACCAGCCACCACAGGCCGGCGAACCCGAGCACCACGGCGACCGCGACGGGGGTGTAGTTGAAGCTGACGGCGGTGACGGGGCTGACGGTGGGCAGCATGAACAGCACGGTGATCACGGCGGTCCAGCCGACCGCGACGCTGCCGATGATCCTGCTCCAGCGGCCCAGATGCCAGGGACCACGCTGGAAGGCGTCCCCCTGGCGGAGCCGGAGGAAGACCGGGATGACGTACGAGATGTAGAGGCCGATCACCGAGATGGAGGTGACGGCGGCGTAGGCGGTGGTGTTCCACAGCACCGGCAGGGCGAGCAGCAGGGCGCCGCCGGTGGCCAGCCAGACCGCGCTGGTGGGCGTCTGGGTGCGCGGGTTGATCCGGTGCCAGAGCTTGGCGCCGGGCAGCGCGCCGTCCCGCGAGAAGGCGTAGATCATGCGGGAGTTGGCGGTCACCGAGGCCATGCCGCAGAAGAACTGGGCGCCGATCACGATGAGCAGCAGCAGCTTGGCGCCGGTGGGGCCGATCGCGTCGATGAAGATCTGCGCCGGCGGCACGCCGGTGGAGCTGGCGAGTTCGCCGTCGTAGTCCTGGATGGCGAAGGTGATGCCGAGCAGCAGGATCCAGCCGGCCACCAGGGAGACCACGATGGCGTTGACGATGCCGCGCGGGCCGGAGCGGGCCGCGTCGTGGGTCTCCTCGGTCATGTGGGCCGACGCGTCGTACCCGGTGAGGGTGTACTGGGCGAGCAGCAGGCCGAGCATCCCGACGTAGAAGCCGTTCTGGAAGCCGGTGTTGTTGACGAAGTGGCTGAACACGAAGGAGGCGGAGGCGTGGTGGTCGGGCAGCAGGGCGAGTGCCCCGACGATCACCGCCACGCCGACCAGGTGCCACCAGACGCTGACGCTGTTGAGCAGGGCGACCAGCTTGACGCCGCGGGTGTTGAGCAGGCCGTGCAGCAGCAGGATCACCACGAAGATCTCGACCGTGTGACCGGTGCTGGCGGTGAAGCCGAACTGCAGGTCGAGGAAGGCGTTGGTGAAGAACGCCGCGCCGTAGTCGACGCCCGCGGTGACGGCGACCTGGCCCATGAAGTTGAACCAGCCGGTGAACCAGGAGGCCGCGGGCCCCTTGGAGCGGGCGAGCTTGGCGGACCAGTAGTAGAGCCCGCCGGCGGTCGGGTAGCTGGAACAGATCTCGGCCATCGCCAGCCCGACGCAGAGCGTCATCAGGCCGACCAGGGGCCAGCCCCAGGTGATCATGGCGGGGCCGCCGGTGTTCATGCCCATCCCGTACAGGGTGAGGCAGCCGGAGAGGACCGAGACGATCGAGAAGGAGACGGCGAAGTTGGAGAAGCCCGACATGGAGCGGGCGAGCTCCTGGGTGTAGCCGAGTTCGCGCAGCCGCTGCTCGTCCGTGGACAGCGGCGCGGGGTCGGACATCGTGGGGGAACCGGCCGGAAACACCGGTGCGGCAGTCTGGTCGGCCGGGCGGGGGCCGGCCTGGTCTTCGGAAGTCATGCGCACCCCTGGGGAATGAGGCGGGACCGACACGCGCGCCCACGTCTTCGTGGTGCGCCCTCCTTGCGTCCAATGGCCCGGAAGCAGACCATTGGGTGTGTGGGCAGCATCGTTCACCCCCGGCCGCCTCGGCGTCAAGGGGGCTCCCCGACCGGCTCCCGCCGGGTCCTGGGTACGATGCCCCGCGTGGAGGAGGCAGGGTTGGACCGGCAACTGAGCACCGTCTTCCGGCCGGTGCGCACCGGCAACGCCTTCGAGGAGACGGTCGAACGGATCCTCCAGGCGATCAAGCTCGGCCTGATCGGCCACGGCGACCGGCTCCCCGCGGAGCGGGACCTCGCCGCCCGGCTCGGCGTCAGCCGCGAGACCCTGCGCGAGGCCCTGCGCTCGCTCCAGCAGGCCGACTACGTCGAGGCCCGGCGCGGCCGCTACGGCGGCACCTTCGTCACCTACCGGCTGCCCGCCCCCGATGTCGGCGAACTGCGGCGTGCCGCGGAGGACCTGGGCGCGGAGCTGGAGGACGCGCTCAGCTTCCGCCTGGTCCTGGAGACCGGCGCGGCCGACCTCGCAGCCCGGCGCCGGCTCTCCCCCGAGCAGCGCGCGTACCTGCTGCAACGCCTCGCGGACGCGGACGGCGCCAGCGCCGAGGAGTACCGCCAGTGCGACTCCCGCTTCCACCTGGCGATCGGCGAACTGACCGGCTCCCCCTCGCTCGCCGCCAGCATCACCGAGGCCCGCATCCGGCTGAACGACCTGCTGAACGCGATCCCGATGCTGGACCGCAACATCGACCACGCCGCCGAGCAGCACGGTGCGATGGCCCGCGCCATCCTGGCCGGCGACGCCCCGGCCGCCCGCCGCGCGACCGAGGAGCACCTGGAGGCGACGGCGACCCTGCTGCGGGCCTTCCTCGGCTGACCCCGCCCGGCGCGGCTCAGTCGCGCCAGACGACCACCAGGAGGTGCCGTCGGGCGGCTTCGCGGTAGAAGGCGCACAGGGCGGTGAAGTGCCGGTGGAGGTAGTCGCGCGGGGCGCGGATCAGGCCGACGGTGCTGATCAGGGCGCTGGCCTCGGCGTCGTCCGCGGGCAGGGCGGCCAGCGCGGCGGTGAGGTCGATCCCGGCGAGCAGGGCGGCGATCTCGACGACGGCCGCAGGTGAAAGGACCGCCGGGGCAGGCCCGGCGGGGGCGATCGCGTACGGCGGGTGGTTGAGGAAGGCCGCGTCGAGCTCGGCGTCGCCCGCCGTCGCCCGCTCCAGGGCGGCCAGGTGCTCCTTGTCCAGCAGGGCCAGCCGGCCGAGGCGTTCCAGCGGCTCGGGGGCCCGGTCCAGGTCGAGGCGGTCCTCGGGGGGCGGGTCCCAGCCGCGCTCGCCGTCGGGGGTGGCGGCGGCCGACCGGCGGCAGGCGGCGAGGTAGCCCGCCGGGACCCGGGCCAGCCGCTGTGTGACGGCCAGCCCGCCGCAGGCCGTCCAGCCGGGGTCCGGCGGGTCCGCCGGGTCGTCGTCGGCCACCGGCCGGTCAGCGGCCTTCGAGCGCGGCGCGGGTCCGGGGGCCGTACACGCCCGCCGGGTCGCCGGTGATGCCGCGGTTGCTCTGCAGCTGGGCGATGCCGCGGCGGGTGGCCTCGTCGAAGGTGCCGGTGGCGGAGACGTAGGTGAAGCCCTGTCCGAACAGCCGTTCCTGGAGGTCCGCCACGTCCGCCCCGGTGTCCCCCAGCGTGAGCACCCGCGGGCCGGTGGCGGTCGGCTGCCCGGACGGTGTCCCGGTGCCGGACGGCCGGGCGGACGTCGGTGTCGCGGGGGTGGTGGACGGGGCGGCCGACCGGGTGGCGCCCGCCGCGGCGGAGGCGGCGGTGCCCGCACCGGGCGTCGCCGTCCCTGCGGTGGCCGCGGGGAGCGCCGGTACGGCGGGGGTGGGCGCGCCCGGGGCCGCCGGGGCGGCGGCCGGGCGCGGCGGGGCGGGCGCCGGACGCAGCGCCAGGTAGCCCGCGCCGCCGAGCAGCAGGACGATGACGGCCGCGAGGCCCAGGGTGGTGCCGGCGGGTCGCCGCCGGGCGGGCACCGGCCGCGCCGCGGGGCGCGGGAGCGGCGGGCGCACCGCGGCGGCGGGCACCTCCGGCAGCACGGGGGGCGGGAGGTGGCCGGGTCCCTCCGGTATCGCGACCGCGGGCATGTACGGGCGCACCAGGGTGTCCTCGGCGGGGCGCGTGGTGGCGGAGCGGTCTGTCACGGGATCCTCGTACGGGTTCGAACTGCGGGCCGGCGCCCGAGAGTACTCTGACGCGCCGGCCCGCCCGCACGGAGCCCTTGGCCAGGAACTGTTCGAATCAGCGCGTTCCTGGTTCCGAACTGACGGTCAGACGTTCATGCCTGCGCGCATCGGCCGGTCCGGCCGGCGGGAGCGGGCCGGCCCGCAGCGGGCGGGCGGGCAGTGGCCGCACCGGCAGGGCGATCAGCAGGCCGAGGGTGATCCACAGGTAGGTGCTGCCGCCGAGCAGCCCGCCCACGCTCGCGGTGTCGAACCGCCAGATCCACACCACACTGCTGCACAGCACCACGTACCCCGCGCCCGCCGCGGTCAGCAGCCTCCTGCGGCGGCCGGAGCCGACGGGTTCGCGCAGCCCGGCGTCGGCCAGCAGGACCAGCGCGGGCAGCACCCACACCAGGTGGTGGATCCAGGTGATCGGACTGATCAGGCAGGAGGTCAGCCCGGTGAGCGCGAACCCGGTCAGCTCGTCGCCGGCGGCGGCCGCCCGGTGCACCCGGTACGCCCACAGCGCCAGCACCGCCAGCACCGCCAGGCCCCAGAGCGCGTGCCCGGCCACCTGCGGAGCCAGCCGGGCGATCATGCCCTGCAGCGACTGGTTGGACACGTACGAGAGCGAGCCGACCCGGTCGGTGTTCCACAGCAGGTCGGTCCAGAAGGCGTGCGAGGCCTGCGGGGCCGCCAGCCGGCCGAGCAGGGTCGCGCCCGCCGCGGTCGCGGTGGCGACCAGCGCGGCCCGGCGGCGCCGGGTGACCAGCAGGTACAGGATGAACACGGCCGGGGTCAGCTTGAACGCGGCGGCCAGGCCGATCCCGATCCCGGCGTACCGGCTCGGGTCGCGCCCCGCGATCGTCCGTCCGGAGCCCGCGCCCCCGCGCCCCGCACCGGCCAGCAGCCACCAGTCGCTCAGCACCAGGGCCAGCAGCAGCAGGTTCACCTGGCCGAAGCTGAAGGTGTCCCGGACGGGCTCCAGCAGCCCCAGCAGGCAGCCGGCCACCCCGAAGGTGAACCAGCGGTTCCAGCCGTGCCGCCGGGCGATCGGGTCCACCAGCCAGAGCAGCAGCGCGGCCGCGGCCAGCGCGCTCAGCGTCACGCTGACCGCCACCGCCGTGTGCCAGCCGATCAGCGCCATCGGCAGCATGCAGACGGCGGCGAACGGCGGATAGGTGAACCCCATGGTGCTGTTGGGGTGGGTGTAGTCGTACAGCGCGCCGCCCGCGGTCCAGTGCTGGACGGTGCCGTAGTAGACCCCGACGTCGAACCAGCCCCGGTGGCCCGGGATCACGGCCAGGAACACCCCGGTCGCCACCGCCAGCGCGGTCAGCGTACCGGCGCGGCCGGCGGTCGTGGTCGGCTTCACCACAGGGCCCTCCCCCTCGGTTCGAGCGCCAGCGGCGCGGGCCGGCCGCCGGGCAGCAGCCGCAGGCCGTACAGCAAGGTCAGGGCGGCCAGGGCGCCGGCCACCGCGAGCGCCAACTCCGGGAGCTCGGGGGCGAATCCGCTGGGCAGTACGGCGAGCGCGAGCACCGCGCTGACCGGCGCCGCCCAGCCGCGTATTCGGCCGTCGGTGGCGGCGACCGCGAGCAGCAGCACGCCCCACAGCGCGTACCAGGGCCGCAGCGCCGGGCCGAGCGCGACCAGCGCGGTCATGCTCAGGGCCAGCGTGTGGACCGGGTCGGTGGTCCGGCGGGCGGCCCACAGCAGGACCAGCACCAGCGCGGCGCCGACCAACCCGAGCCAGCGCCACAGCGGGACGGCGGACTCCGCGGGCCCGAGGCCGAGCAGCACCGCCAGTCCGCGGGTGGCCCGGCCGAGCGCGCTGGTCAGCGACCAGTTGCCGGCCGAGACGGGGGTGGAGAGCGCGTGCACCCAGCCGTAGCCGGTGCCGGTCGCGGCGGTGACCGCCACCGCCGTGCCGGTCGCCACCGCCGCGCTGGCGGACAGCGCGCGCAGCAGCCGGGCCCGGCCGCGCAGCCGGTCGGTCCAGATCGCGGCGAGCGGCAGCAGTCCGAGCGCCGCCGGCGCCTTCACCAGGGCGGCGAGGGTCACCAGCGCGGCCGCCCAGAGCGGCCGCCGGGCCAGCGCCAGTACCAGGCCCGCCACCAGCAGTCCGAGCATCACCGCGTCGTTGTGCGCGCCGGCGACCAGGTGGAGCAGCAGCAGCGGGTTGAGCGCACCGAGCCAGAGCGCCACGCCCGGGTCGACCCCGCAGGACCGGGCCAGCCTCGGGGTCAGCGCGACCAGCAGGGCGACCCCGAGCAGCGCGACCAGGCGCAGGCCCAGCACCCCGAAGTACACCGCGTGGCCGGTGACCCCGGCCACCGCCCCGGACAGCGAGAGGAACACCGGACCGTACGGCGCGGGCGTGAACTGCCAGACGGCGGGCACCTGTTCGGCCAGCGGGCCGCCCAGGTCGGCCGGCCCGTGGGCGTACACGTCGAGTCCGCCGTCGACCATCGCGCCCTGCGCGAGGTAGCTGTACACGTCGCGGCTGAACAGCGGCGGCCCGGCGATCAGCGGCGCGGCCCACAGGCTCAGCGTGAGCACCAGCGAGCCGGCGGACGGCGGGTTGGGACCGCGGACCACCTGGCCCAGCCGGAGCCAGCCGGCGATCAGCAGGATCAGCCCGAAGTAGACGACGAGCAGCCCGAGTTGGGGGTGGCCGCGGAGCGGTCCGAAGCTCTCCCCCACCGGGAGCGCGCCCGCGGCGAGGCCACCTACCGCGAGCGCCGCCGTCCCCGCGAATCCGAGGGTCCGGCACCAGTACGGGTCAGTGGCCACACCCCGGATCGGCATGCGGACAAGCTGCCAGGGCCCGGTGTCCTGACGGCGACGCGCCCTTGGCCCGGAGGTGACCGCCAGCTGGCCGGTTCCGGACCGCCGCAGCCCAGGGCCCACGCCGGCCCACCCCACCCGTCGCACCGGCCACGACCGCGGACCGGGCCGCTCCGGGCGGCGCAGCCAGGCCTTCAGCCGGTGCACATCTGCGCTCCCCCGAATGGCCACCGCGACGCCAGCCCACTCGGGGAGACATACGGGTGCCACGCCAATCGCGTGACGGTCGTCCCGGACCTGGTGGTGCCCGGCTCCTCGCGCCCTGCCATCGCCCGCGAATCCACGGAGAGTTCGCCATGACTGCAGTTACCACTCTCACGCTGCCGGCCACCGTCGACGGCGCCGCGGCCGCGGCCCCCCGCCGCCGGACCGCACCCGCGGCGACGCCGACCTACACCGTCTCGCTGGCCCGCGACGAGGCCGACCTGCGGGCCTCCCAGCGGCTGCGGCACCAGGTGTTCGCCGAGGAGCTCGGCGCCGTGCTGGACACCCCGCTGCCCGGCTTCGACGTCGACGAGTTCGACGACTTCTGCGACCACCTGCTGGTCCGCGACGAGACCACCGGCGAGGTGGTCGGCACCTACCGGCTGCTGCGCCCCTCGCAGGCGGCCAAGGCCGGCCGGCTGTACTCCGACAGCGAGTTCGACCTGTCCAACCTGGCCGGCGTGCGCGGCGACCTGGTCGAGGTCGGCCGCTCCTGCATCGCGGCCGAGCACCGCGGCAACGGCGCCGTGATCAACCTGATGTGGGGCGGCATCGCCCGCTACCTGACCGAGGCCGGCCACACCTGGATCGCCGGCTGCTGCTCCGTCCCGCTGGGCGACGGCGGCGGCACGGCGGCCGGGGTCTGGGACGCGATGGCCGCCCGCCACCTGTCCCCCGCCGAGTACCGGGTCGCCCCGCACCGGGTGTGGGACCCGAGCGGCATCGTCCGCCCGGAGCGCACGCCCGTCCCGGCGCTGCTGCGCGGCTACCTGCGGCTGGGCGCCTGGGTCTGCGGCGAGCCCGCCTACGACCCGGACTTCAACGTGGCGGACCTGTTCGTGCTGCTCTCCCTGGAGCGCACCGACCCGCGCTACCTGCGGCACTTCCTGTCGGCAGGGCAGAGCACGCCAGCCACCCCGACCGGACCCTCCGCGTGAGCGCCTGGCTGCCGTCGGCCCCGTGCACCCCGGAGGACTGCGTCCGCCCGGCCACCAGCACCGTCCCGGTGCCGCTGCGCCTGCTGCGGTGCATCACCGGGCTGACGGTGCTGGCGGTCGGGATCTCGCTCGGCCCGCTGGTGCGCCGGCTGCCGCGGGCGCAGCGGGAGCGGCTGGTCCGGGTGTGGTCGCGCGCGGTGGCCGCCGGGTTCGGGGTGCGGATCCGCTCCGGCGGTGACCGCGCCGCCGGGCGCGGGGGCGCCCTGCTGGTCGCCAACCACGTGTCCTGGCTGGACATCGCGCTGGTCGCGGCGGTCCGGCCGGGCCGGATGCTGGCCAAGACCGAGGTCGGCGCGTGGCCGGTGCTGGGCGGCCTGGTGGCCCGCAGCGGCACCCTGTTCATCGAGCGCGACCGGCTGCGCTCGCTGCCCGGCACGGTCGAGCAGATCGCGGCGGCGCTGCGCCGCGGGGAGCGGGTCGTGGTCTTCCCCGAGGGCAGCACCTGGTGCGGGCGCGGCGCCGGCCGGTTCCGGCCCGCGCTGTTCCAGGCCGCGATCGACGCGGGCGTCCCGGTCCTGCCGGTGACGATCCGCTACCGGACGGCCGGCGGCGAGCCCACCACGGTCTCGGCCTTCGTCGGGGACGACGGGCTGCTGGCCTCGGTCCGCCGGGTGGTCGCGGCCCGCGGGCTGGTCGGCGAGGTGACCGTGCTGCCGCCGATCACCCCCGGCACCCACCCGGGGCGCCGGGCCCTGGCGGACGCGGCACAGGCCGCCGTCACCGGGTCGGGCCCGGCCGTCCGGGAGTACCACCTCGCGGCGGCGGGGCCGCACCGGCACCCCACCGGGGAGCGCCGGGCCGCGACCGCCGGCCGGGGCAGCCGGTGGAGCTGACGGCCCCGGGCCGGCGCGCGGGAGGACGGGTGGTCCGGGCGGGCGGGTACGGCCGTCCGGACCCGGATCGCCCAGGTGGCCGTACCCGCCCGCCGGCCGGCCCGCGGACCGGCGCCGGACGGCCTCACCTCACCGGGTCACCGCCCGCCGCCGGGGGCGCCGCCGCCGGGCTCCCGCTGGACGGGCCCGGTGCCGGCGGGCTGCTCTTGGAGGCCGGGGCCGAGGAGGCCGCCGACGACTTGGCGGTGCTGGGCGAGGTGGACGTCGTGGGGGTGGTCGACCCGGTCGGGCGGGTGCTCGCCGAGGTCGAGGCCGAGCCCGAGGTCGAGGCGTGCGAGCCCGACGGCTTGGCGGCGGAGGCCGAGGAGCTGGCAGCCGGCCGGGTGGCGTTCCCGCCGCTCTGCGGGTCGAACAGGACGAAGTTGGTGATCGGCTTCGACGCGGGGGTCACCACCACCACCGACTCGCTGTGGAAACCCGACCACGGCGTGCCGCTGTAGTCCACCGTGCCGGAGTCCGGTCCCGGCGGCAGCAGCGGGTTCCCGCAGGCGCACCGCACCCTGGGCAGCCCGCGGTCGTCCACCATCACGTCGGTGCCGGCCTCCAGCACCGCCTGGTAGGCGGTGGCCTGGCCGTTGCTGTAGCTGTGGTTGGTCACCCGGGTGTCCGCCCGCAGCACGACCGCGGTCAGCCCCTGCAGGTAGTCCGAGATGCCGCTCGGATCGATGTTCTCGACCTGGGCCCACGCCTTGGCCTTGGCCTGGTCGCCGTTCAGGTAGTCGGCCAGCTGGGCCGCGTTGCAGCTCGGCGCCGTCCGGGAGCCGGCGTACAGCCCCGGCTCGTCACCGCTGTGGGTGCCGCCGGCCGGCGGAGAGGCGGTGGCCGCGCCGGACGGGGCCTTCTCGGCGGCGGCCACCGAGGCGGTGAAGGGATCCGGGCCGGCGTCGCCCACCGGTTGCAGCGCCACCTGCTGGGAGGTCGGGGTGCCGCTGCTGGTGGGCGACTTCGAGCCGCCACCACTGCTGAGCACCACCACCAGCACGATCACGGCCGCCACCACCGCGCCGAGCACGGCCAGCCCGCGCGGGCCGCGCCACCAGGGCCGCGGGCTCCCGCCGGCGCCGCTGCTTCCTCCGCCGCCACCTCCGCCGCCACTGCCCGACACCACGGTCCGGTCCGGCGGGCCCTTGGGCGGCACCGGCGGCACCACCGGGGGCGGCTGGTCGGCCGCCTCGGTCGGCGCCGGGCCCGGGTCGGGTCGCGACTCGGGACCCGACAGTGGGCCGGACGGCGGACCGGAAGCCCCTCCTGAGGCTGACTCGGTCGGGCGCTCCGGCGACGTGCTGCCGGAGGAACCGGACGGCGGCCAGGGTGACGGGCCGGACGGCGAACCGGACGACGGCCCGGAGCGGGGGCCTGACGGCGGCTCGGGCGGCGGGTCGGGCGGCGGCTGGGAACTCACCGGGCATCCTCCGGATCGGAACGGATCGGAACACGGGCCCCCCGGAGCCCCGGACGGGCCCCCGGGGCCTCATTCTGAGCGCCACCCCTCCGGCCCGCGACTTCCCGCGGGCGCCCGGCGTACCGGCCACCGGTTCGCCGATCGTCCCGTCAGGACCCAAGCTGGACAGGTCCGGCCGGACCCGGCCGGGGCAGCGGGGGGCCGACCTGCCGGGAGCCCGCATGCGACCGACCGAACGAGGGAGCGCGCCCGCCGTGACCGAGCTCCGCCGCTGGTCCGCCGCGCTGGTGACGGTGGTGGCCGCGCTCGCCGCGATGAGCGCGGTGGCCGCGCTGGGGCTGTGGTCGGCGGGCGCCGACTCGCTGCCCGGCGGCGGGTTCGGCGCGGTGCTGGCAGCCACCCTGCTGCTGGCACTCGGCGCACCGGCCCAACTGGAGGGCAGCGCCGCGTTCGTGGCCACCGCTCAGGGCGGGATCGACGTGGTGCCGCTGACGGTCTCACTGGTGGGCGCGCTCACAGCCGGCGCGCTGTTCCTGCGCCCGCTGCGGCTGCACGCGGTGGTCCACCCGGGTGAGCTGCTCGGGCGGGTGGCCCGGACGGCGGTGCTGTGGGTGATCGCGGTCCTGCTGATCTCGCTCGGCGCCGAGCACAGCTTCACCGTGTCCACCGGTGAGGACCTGCTGGACGAGCTCGGCGGGCTGCTCGGGGCGTCGCCGACGGTGGGGTTCAAGGTCGAGACGCTGCCGGCCGTCGGGATCGGCCTGCTCTGGCTGCTGATCGTGCTGGCGCTGGCCCTCGCGGTCTCCCGGCGCACCCCGCTGCCGAGCTCCCTGCTGCGGTTCCACTCCACCGTCCGGCCGGCCGCGCACGCCGTGCTGAACCTGGTGCTGGTCTACGTCGCCCTCGGCCTGGTGGCCGGTGTGGTGGCGGTCTTCACCCAGGGCGAGCCGCGGCAGGTCATGGCGGTGATCCTGCTGGGCCTGCCCAACCTGGCCTGGCTGGCGCTCGGCGTCGGCCTCGGCGCCTCCTGGCACGGCCACGTCTCGGACACCATCGGCCTGCCGGTACCGGAACCGCTGGCCGCCGTCCTGCACTCGGGCCAGGACGTCACCCTCGACCTCGGCACCCTCGCCGACCAGGACGGCCGTGCCTGGCTGCTGCTCCCCCTCGCCGCGGTGACCGTCCTGCTGGCCGGGGTCGGCACCGCGCTGCACGCGCCGCCCACCGTCCCCGCCTGGCGGCACGCCGTCCAGCTCGCGGTGTCCCTCGCGGTCGCGATGCTGCTGATCGGCGTGCTGACCCGGATCTCGGCCTCGATCGGGCTGGACCTGTTCGGCCTCGGCGGCCGCGGCTCCACCGAACTGCAACCGAACCTGCTGGTCGCCATCCCCCTGGGCGCCGCCTGGGGCGCGGCCGCCGGCTTCCTCGGCGCCCTGCTCGCCCCCCACCTGCGCCGCCACCGCCCGTAGGCCGACCGGTCAGGGCGAGCCGGGCCCGGCCTCGGCGACTAGGCGGCCCTGTGCTGGGATGGGGGTCCGATCGAACGAGGAGACCGACGTGACCGCCGAGTCGCACGAGGACTGCGGTCCGCTGCACTCTCTCGCACCGGACGATCCGGTGTTCGCCTCGAAGCGGGTGCACCGCGGGCAGCCCGTGGTGAGTGTCCACCTCGACCGGGACGGGGACTGGCAGGCCTTCTCCGCGGTCGAGCCCCGGTGGCTGATGGGCGCCCCGCGGCTGATCCACGCCGCGCACCTGATCGAGCGCGACCCCTCGCTCGCGCACCTTCCGGCGCTGCCGCTCGACCACTGGGCGACCCGGGCGGACCCGTCCGCCACCACGTGGGAGGTGTTCCGGGGCTGACCCGCCGGCCGCCGTGGCCGTGCTCAGGTGTCGAAGACCGGCCAGGCCCAGGCGGGGGGTGGTGGTGCCTCGGGGTCGGCGGTGGGTTCCGGGGTGGGGGCGGGTGCGGGTGCGGCCGGGGGTTCGGGGTGGGCGGCCTCGCGGAGCGCCGCGACGAAGGGGAGGCAGCCGTCGTAGCGGTCCTCGGGGGCCTTGGCGAGGGCGCGGTCGAGGACCGGGTCGAGGGCGGTGGGCAGGTCGGGGCGGCGTTCGGTGATGCGCGGCGGGGCGTCGTGCAGGTGGGCCCAGAGCAGCGCGAGGTCGTCGTCGCGTTCGAACGGCGGTGCGCCGGAGAGCATCTCGTACACCACGCAGCCGAAGCTGTAGACGTCGCAGCGCCCGTCCACCGGCTTGCCGGAGATCTGCTCGGGGGCGACGTAGTCCAGGGTGCCGACGAACTGGCCGACGGTGGTGAGGCCGGTCAGCGAGAGCGACTTCTTGGTGAGGCCGAAGTCGGTCAGGTAGGCGTGCTCGGGGTGTTCGGGGTCGGTGCCCTCGGCGACCAGGATGTTGCCGGGCTTGACGTCACGGTGGACCAGGTCGTGGGCGTGCGCCGCGTCGAGGGCGGAGGCCACCTGCCCGGCGATCCGGGCGGTCTGCGCCACGTCGAGCGGGCCCAGCCGGTCCAGCAGGGCCCGCAGGTCGCGTCCGCGCACGTACCGCATCGCGATGTAGAGCAGCCCCTCCGCCTCCCCCGCCTCGTAGACCGGGACGATGTGCGGGTGGTCGATGGCGGCGGCGACCTTGGACTCGTGGGCGAAGCGCTGCCGGAACACGTCGTTGCGGGCCAGCTCCGGCGCGAGCAGCTTGACGGCGACCGTCCGGCCCAGGCGCAGGTCCTCGGCCCGGTAGACGACGGCCATGCCGCCGCGCCCGATCAGGCTGCCCAGCCGGTAGCCGGCCAGTTGGTGGCCGGTCAGGTCGGACCTGGCTGTCGTGGTCACGGCCGCTCCCCGGCGCTCCCGGCCGCCTCGGCCGCGTCCGGGTCGACGGCGGCGAAGGTCTGCAGCTGGGCGCCGTCGCAGTAGAACCAGCGGCTGTGGTCGAGGTCGAGCAGCCAGGCGTGGGTGCCGTCGAGCACCGCGCCCAGCCGCAGCCCGCGGCTGCGGGCCTGGTAGGTGGCCAGGTCGATCCGGCCGTCGGCGTACTCGTCGACCAGCTGCCGGTAGTCGGCGAGCGCGTGCTCCAGCGCGGCGAGCAGCGGCCGCGGGTCGTCGGTGGTGCCGAGCGGCCGGCCGGTGCCGGGCGGCCGGTGCGGCAGGGTGACCAGCAGCCGCCCGTCCACCCAGGCGGTCCAGCCGTTGGCGCAGACGACCCGGGCCCAGTTGCCCTCGGTGCCGGCCAGCCGGACGGGCAGCAGCGGGTCCAGCCGGACGGCCGGGCGGGTCGGGTCCGGGGAGTACCAGGTCTGCAGGCCGTCGGCGGGCGCGACATGGGTCGGGTGGAACTCGGACGGGATCCCCATCGCCGCCGCCTAGCGCCGCATCACGGCGGGTTCGTGCCGGCGCAGCAGCCGGGCGACGAGCAGGCCGTACAGCACCGACAGGGCCACCATGGCGCCCATGTCGATCAGCCAGGTGGAGGTCTGGTGCTTGAAGAGCGGGTCGCCGGTGAGGTCGCCGGGGACGATCGCGTGCAGGTCGATGGTGCTGGCCATCGCTCCGAGCGCCCATCGGGAGGGCACCAGCCAGGAGAGCTGGTTGAGTCCGGGGATGGAGCCGAGCTGGAGCAGGGCGCCGCAGAACACCACCTGGATGATGGCGACCAGCACCAGCAGCGGCATGGTCACCTCTTCCTTCTTGACCAGCGCGGAGATCACCAGCCCGAGCATCATCGCGGTGAGCGACAGCAGGGCGACGGCCAGGGTGATCTCGACCAGGGGTGGCAGGAGGACTCCGCCCCCGCCGCCGGGTCTCAGCTGCACGCCGACCAGGGCGACCATGGTCAGGACGACGGCCTGCACCACGGTGATGGTGCCGAGCACGATGATCTTCGAGCAGAGGTACGCCGATCTGGACAGGCCGACGGCTCTCTCGCGCTGGTAGATGGTGCGTTCCTTGACCAGCTCGCGCACCGCGTTGGCGGCGCCGGTGAGCACGCCGCCGACGCACAGGATGAGCAGCGCGTTGAGCGCGGAGTCCACGGTGAGCTTGCTGCCGGCCAGGGCGCGGGCCATCGCGCCCATCACGAACGGCAACGCGATCATCACGGCGAGGAAGGTGCGGTCGGCGGTGAGCGCGCTGGCGTAGCGGCGCACCAGGGTGCCGACCTGCCGGTGCCAGCGCTGCGGCGGTGGCGGGGGCGGGTGGACGGCCGGCGGCGCGGCGGCGGGGCGGCCGGGCGCCGGGGAGGCCGAGGCGATGTAGCGGCGGTAGGGCTCGGAGCCGCGGTACTGCCCGGCCCAGTCGCGGTCGGTCTCGTTCTCGAAGGCCTCGAAGGCCTCGGGCCACTGGGTGAAGCCGAAGTAGTCCAGGCTCTCGCCGGGCGGGCCGTAGTAGGCGATCCGGCCGCCGGGGGCGAGCAGCAGCAGCCGGTCGCAGAGGTCCAGGCTGAGCACGCTGTGGGTGACCACGACCACCGTGCGGCCGTCGTCGGCGAGGCCACGCAGCATCTGCATGACCGAGCGGTCCATGCCGGGGTCGAGGCCGCTGGTGGGCTCGTCGAGGAAGAGCAGGGAGGGCTTGGTGAGCAGTTCGAGGGCGACGCTGACCCGCTTGCGCTGGCCGCCGGAGAGGCTGGAGATCACCTGGTCGGCGCGTTTCTCGAGGCCGAGCTCGCCGATCACCTCCTCGACCCGGGCGGCCCGCTCGGTGGGGTCGGTGTCACCGGGGAAGCGGAGTTCGGCGGCGTAGCGCAGGGCGCGGCGGACCGGTAGCTGGGTGTGCAGGATGTCGTCCTGCGGGACCAGGCCGATCCGGCGGCGCAGCTCGGCGTAGTCGCGGTAGAGGTCACGGCCGTCGTAGTGGACGGTGCCCTGGTCGGCGGGGCGCAGGCCGGTGAGCGCGTTGAGCAGGGTGGACTTGCCGGCGCCGCTGGGGCCGGCGACCGCGAGCAGGGTCTTCTGCCCGACCGGGAAGCTGATCCCGTCGATGAGGCGGCGGCCCTCGCCCACGGTGACGGTGAGGTCGTCGACGTCGAGGTCGATGTCGCCGGTGTCGACGAACTCCTGGAGCTCGTCGCCGACCAGGCAGAACATCGCGTGGCCGATGCCGATCAGGTCCTGCGGGCCGACCCCGGCCCGGTCGACGGGCTGGCCGTTGAGGTAGGTGCCGTTGTGGCTGCCCAGGTCGACGATCTCGTAGCTGCCGTCCGAGCGGGGCCGCAGCTCGGCGTGGTACCGGGAGACCGACAGGTCGGCCACGGTCACGTCGTTGTCGGGGGCGCGGCCGATCCGGATCACCTTGACGGGCAGCGGACGCACGGTGGTGGGTGGCCGGTACGAGCCGGTGAGCGAGGTCAGCGCGGACGGCCGTCGGCGGGGGGCGGCGGGCGGCTCGCGCACGGCGCTGAGGGTGGCCCGGGGGCCGTCGGCCGGGCTGCCGAACCGCAGCTCGCTGCCGGGGCCGACGTCCAGGTGCCGGATCCGGTGCCCCTCGGTGTAGGTACCGTTGGTGGAACCGACGTCGTCGAGCATCCAGTGGCCGTCCCCGACGTGCAGGACGGCGTGGTGCCAGGACACCCGTGGGTCGGTCAGGACGATCTCGCTCGCCGGGTCACGGCCGACGTGGTAACTGCGGCCCGGATTGATCACCCGGGTGTCGCCAGCGGCCTCGAGAACCAGCTTCGGCGCGGTGAGCGCGAACTGTCGCTCTGCCATACCGACGATGCTAGTCCCGCCGGGAGCCACCCGCCCGGGGGGCGGGATTGAGCCGTCGGGGTGACATCGGGCTCCGTCGGGCGCAGGGTGGGTACCTGTGAGGGAAGGGCGAGGCGGTGCGTGCGGCGCCGGATTGGGAGTGGGCTGGTGAACACCTGGGCGACCTGGACGACGCAGGGGATCCTGGCGGGCCATGGCGGGGTGCGGACGGTCGAGATCGGCGTGATCAAGGGCGATCTCACCGTGCACACCATGTGGATCGACGGCGAGGCGCGGATGACGGTGCAGTACAGCGGCGCGCTGGACTGGTTCACGGTGGAGGGCAGCCCGGTGCCGGCCACCGACGAGGCGGCGGCCCGGGAGCTCCACCAGCGGCTGGTGGAGGCGGTCAAGTCGGATCACGAGGCGGTCGCCCCGCAGGCCTGACGGGCCCTTGCGGGGCCTGGCGGACCCTGCGGGGGGGGTGGCGCGATACGGGGGCGATACCGGGGCGGCCGAGAATGGCCGGTGGTGGCCGTGGTTCGGGCGCCGCTTCGGCGTGCCCGCTCCGTGGTGATCCCGGGCCGCTGTCGTGGGCCGTCCGCGGGTGGGCCGACCTGGGAATTCGCTGATGGTTTGTCAGGTTATGATCTGTCCGGCACACGCCAACGGGGGGTTGTGGCCGACCGTGTCCGGTCACCGGGCACGGCACCGGGCGATGCGCTCCCCGCCGTCCGGACCATGGAGCAGTCTTGCCCACACGCCTGAAGCGCCGCGCCCTGCCCCTGGCGGCGGCCGCGATCGCCGCCTCCCTGCTGGTCGGCTCCGCCGCCGCGGACACCGCCACCCCGGCCGACCCGACCCTCGTGGCCGACCTGGACGCGATCCTCGCGGACGCCAGGCTGGCGAACGCCCAGGCGGGCGTCCAGGTCATCGACACCACCACCGGCCAGGTGGTCTACCAGCACGAGGCCGACGCCCTGCTCACGCCGGCGTCCACGCTGAAGACCGTCACCTCGGCCGCCGCGCTCGACCTGCTCGGCGCCGACCACCGCTTCACCACCGAGGTGCGCACCACCGGCACCCGCTACAACGGCACCCTGGTCGGCGACCTGGTGCTGCGCGGCGGCGGCGACCCGAGCCTGCTGCCCCAGGACCTGGACGACCTGGCCGCCAAGGTCCAGGCCGCCGGCATCACCACCGTCACCGGCCGGGTGCTGGCCGACGGCACCCGCTACGACTCCACCCCACTCGGCCCCGGCTGGGCCTGGGACGACGAGCCGTACTCGTACAGCCCGCAGATCTCCGGCCTGACCGTGGCCACCGACACCGAGTACACGATGGACACCGTCAAGGTGACGGTGACCCCGGGTGCGGCCGCCGGTGACGCGGCGAAGGTCTCGCTGTTCCCGGCCGAGGCGCCGGTGAAGCTGTCCGGAACGATCACCACCGGCGCCGCCGGCAGCGGCGGCGGCGCCGGGGTCGAGCGGCGGCGCGGGGTCAACGAGCTGGCGCTGACCGGCTCGGTCGCGGCCGGCGCCGCACCCTCCTCGTTCCTGACCACGGTCGAGAACCCGACCGACTACACCGGGCAGGTGTTCGCGGGCGCGCTCGCCCGGCACGGTGTCCGTGTGGTCCGCCCGGTCGCGTCCGCCACCGGGACGGAGGCCTCGCAGCCGCTGGCCTCGCACGACTCCAAGCCGATCGGCGAGCTGATCGTGCCGATGCTGAAGATCAGCAACAACGGCCTGGCAGAGCACCTGACCAAGGAGCTCGGCAAGGTCAAGGGCGGCCAGGGCAGCTGGACCGCCGGGCTGGCGCAGGTGAAGAACTTCCTCAAGGCCAACGGCCTGGAGAACCCGGCCGGGCGCCAGGTCGACGGCTCCGGCCTGTCCCGCTACGACCTGATCACCCCGGCCAAGATGACCGGGCTGCTCAAGGTCGCCCAGGACAAGCCGTGGTTCAAGGCCTGGTACGACGCGATGCCGGTGGCGGGCAACCCGGAGCGGCTGGTCGGCGGCACCCTGGCGCTGCGGATGCGCGGCACCGCCGCCGAGAACAACGTGCACGCCAAGAGCGGCTCGATGAGCGGCGTGGACAACCTGTCCGGCTACGCCACCGCGCCCGACGGGCGCCGGCTGGCCTTCACCGTGATGCTGAACAACTTCGCGGGTGCCAGCCCGCGCTCGGTGATCGACTCGATCGCCGTCCGACTGGCCGGCGGCCACCCGGGCGCCACCGGTAGCACCCCGAGCAGCGCCCCCGGCGTGAAGTCATTCGGCGCGCCGGGTGCGCGCTCCGCCCAAGCCCCAGCCGCCGCGACCGCCGCGACGTCCGAGGTTCCGGGCGGCACCCGCTGGGACGACTGCGAACTGTTCACCCGCTGCTGACCTGCGGTCGGGCGTGTCGCCGGCCGACCGGTTTGCGGACTCGGTCGTCGGCGCACCATCTCCCTGACCAGGGCCCTGTCGACGCCGGTCGGCAGGGCCCCGCCGTTGGGAGGAGCACCATGGCAGGCGCACGCGCGATGATCGACAAGGCCCGGAGCTGGATCGGCTACCGGGAGGGCCCGGGCAACGCCAACCGCTTCTCGGCGGAGCTGAACCGGCCGCCGGAGAGCTGGTGCGCCGACTTCGTCGCCGCCGTGGCCCGGGAGACCGGCAACGCCGCGTACTTCCCGAACACCGCCTCCTGCTCGATCGGGCGCGGCTGGTTCAAGCAGCGGGGCCGGCTGTCGGTCTACCCGGCGATCGGCGCCCAGGTGTTCTTCGGCGCGCCCGGCAACCCGGACGGCCCGGGCGGCACCCACACCGGCCTCTGCATCGCCTACACCATCGACACCATCACGGTGGTGGCGGGCAATACCAACGACAACGGCTCCCCCAACGGCGACGGCGTCTACCTGCGCAGCTACCGCCGCCGCTCCGACTACGTCGAGTCGTACGGCTACCCCGCCTACCCCGAGGGCCTGGTCTGCGCGGACCCGGCCTGGCGCGGGCGGGCCAGGGTCATCTACTTCGGCAAGCAGGCGGACGAGTCGGACGTGGTGCCGGCGCGAGCCCTGCTCGCCGAGGACCTGCCCGCCCAGGATCTCCCCGCCGAGGACCTCCCTGCCCAGCGCGCCGACGAGGACCAACCCGCCGGCGCGGCCGAGGGAACGGCCGAGCAGGAGAGCTGAGGCGGGCACCGGGCGCAGCGAGGGGCGGCGCGGGCGGCCGGGGGGTCAGGGGTTCAGAACCTGCCGAAGGCCCAGTTGCCGGGTGCCTGCGGGTCGTCACTGCGGTAGAACTCCTCGACGCCCTTGACGTACTCGGCCTTGCTGACGAACCCGTCGCCGTCCAGGTCGAGGCACCGGAAGCCCTGCTCGCTCTCCGCCCGGGGCACGCCGAGCTTCTGGTCCTTGCGGATCCACTCCTGCATGCTGATCCGGCCGTCCTGGTCGGTGTCCGTGACGTCGAAGGCGGCGGCACCGAGCTTGACGGCCTCGTTCAGCACCGCGTGCAGGTCCACCGCGCCCACGAACTCGTCCCGGCTGATCCGCCGGTCGCCGTCGGCGTCGAGCGCCTGCTCCAGCTGCTGCCACAGCCGGTCGCCGTCCTGCTTGAACCGTTGCCCCTGCGGGGTGCCTTCGGCGCCGGCGGCCTCGGTGATCCGCTCGACGAACTCGGCGATGTCGCTCTGCTCGATGTAACCGTTCCCGTCGAAGTCGAGCAGCTCGAAGTGCCGGTGGAGCTTGCGCTCCCGGATGCCGTCCGCCATGTCCGGTCCTCTCATGGGTGGTCGCGGGGTTGGCGCGCGCCGGAGTCAACTCCCCATCCCAACAGGACGATCGGGAGCGCGGCGCCATCCTCACGCCATCCTTTCGGCCACGAACCACCCGGTCAAGGAGGGTCACCGGAGCGGCCGAGTAGTCGGACAACCGGTCGATAGGACCGTCCGCGACCCGCGCCCGGACGGATCGGGGCGGGCCGCGGGCGGGCCGAACGCCGTACCGGGCGCCGGTGCGGCCGGGTTACTTCTTGGCCGAACCCTCCTTGCCGCCCTGGTTCAGCAGGCCGCCGAGGGCACTGAGGTTGCCGCCTCCGGCCGGCAGTCCGGCCCCGGCCGACACCCCCTTGGCAGCGGCGTCGTTGGCGAGCTCCTGCATCTTCTGCAGGTGCTCGGTGGCGGTCTTCAGGGCCTCCTGACCGCGCTCACCGGCCGCCTTGTCGTTGCTCGCGGCGGCTTCGATGCCCTTCGTGAGCACCTGGCTGACGGTGTTGATGCCGCTCATGTCCCGGAACAGGTTGGCGGTGGCGATGGCCTGCGCCGTCTGGAGGCCGGCCGGGTCGGGCATCGCCACCAGCGGCGTGTACCTGGCCTCGGAGGGGCTCAGGGCGGCCACCTTGGTGTCCAGGTTCTGCGCGCGCGAGGCGGTGGAGACCGGAGCGATGTCGGCGGGCGTGATCTGGATGGGCGAGTCCTTCCAGTTCCAGAACCGGGTGAGGTCGATCTTCTCCGCCGAGTTGGCCCGCCCGAGCACGGCCTCGGCGAAGACACCCTTGGTGGCGATCGCGACCGTGCTGGTCACCGGCGTCCCGAAGGTGTTGTCGGCCGCCTTCCGCGTGTTGGTCCAGGTCTCGCGTTCCTGCTCGCTGGTGAAGTTCCAGCGAAAGCCCAGGTAGTTGCCGGTGGCGGCGATCGGCTTGGGGTCCAGCAGCATGCCGAGCGGGACCGGCGCCGCGCTCGAACCCGAGGGCGCGTACGAGTAGTTGGCCAGGATGCGGCTGAGCGTCAGCTCGTCGGCGTTCGCCCACACGGCCTGGCTGTAGTGGCGGCGGTTGTCGTTCAGGTGGTCCAGGACCGCCTGCGAGACGTTGCCGCCGCGCACGTAGAAGCCGAGCGAGGAGACGTAGGTGCGGCTGCCGGTCTTCACCGTCGAACCGAACAGCCCGCAGATCGCCGAGGCGCCGCCGGCGTCCTCGGTCAGGTCGGGGGCCACGGTGGCGGTCTCGGCGATCCCGAAGTTGGCCACGCCCGAGGTCATCGTCAGCCGCAGCCCGGCGAGGCTGCCACGCGCGGCGGTGCCGGACCAGGCGTCGACCGAGATCAGCTTGTCGGCGCCGCCGAAGGTGTAGGAGGCCTGACGCAGCACGCCCGAGCCGCCGGTGTCGCCGCAGCGGGCGGTCTGGCCGGGGAAGACGACCTGGATGCTGCGGATGCCGGCGTCGTCGTACCAGACGTCGATCCTGGAGGCGTAGGGGGAGTCGGCCTTCGGCTGGACGTCGAACGGTGCCGGGGCCTCCCGTTGCGCGGTGAGGAGGCGGTACAGCGTCCCGTCGGTCCTGAGCAGCCAGTAGTCCCCGCCGACGGCGGAGACCACCGCCGTGGTCGCGGTCAGGGCCAACTTGAGGTAGGGGTTGGTGGTCTGGGCCCAGTTCGCCGCACCAGGCTCCAGCACGAGGGCCGCCGCGCCGTCGTTCGCGGTCTTCACGGAGCCCCAGAGCACACCGTCGGCGGTGCCGAACAGGCGCTGCAGGCTCCCCTGGGCCCGTTCCGTCCAGCCGGTGGCGCTCCGCTCGTACGTCTTCCCCTGCCGGATGTACCAGACCTTGCTGCCGGTGGCGGCGACCTCGTCCGCCTGGACGTTCAACGTCTGCCACGGGGTGTTCAGGGTCCGCTGCCAGAGCGTGTTGTCCGCCGCGACGACGTAGAGCGTGCCGTCGCCTCCGCAGACCAGAGCGATCCCCTTGAAGTCCTGGGAATCGGCGCGCCAGGTGGTCCCGTCGAAGTGCACGACCGTCCGGTCGGCCCGCAGCCCCCAGACGACGTCCTTGCCCGGCGCGATCCGGGTCAGGCCGCCGGTCAGTCCGGTGGTGGGCAGCGGGTTCCACTGCCGGGCCACCGGGTCGAACCGCACCGGGCTGCCGTCGGCCTTGCGCACCCCGTGGACGCCCATGGGGCCGGCGGCGATCTCCGCGAGGTCCACTCCGTCGAAGACCTGCGCCTGGAGTGCCTCCGGCGCGGTGAGCGCGTCGAGCCTGCGCACGGTGGTGTCGAAGGGGTTCGCCGCCCGGATCTTCGCCGCCCAGTCGGTCGGCGCCGCCGAGGCGAGCACCTCCTTGTACCGCTGCAGACTGGAGTAGGTGAACGTCAACTCCTGGAGCGGGATGAAAAGGCAGCGCTCCAGCTTGGTCGGCCTGGTCGTCACGGCGTACACCTGGACGACCTCGTAGTACTGCACCGACATCGCGTGCATGTGGTTGTAGTTGGTGACGACCCGGGTCAGCACCTGGTCCTTCTCCGACTGCGAGGTCTCGCGCACCACCGTCATGTTCCGGCTGCGCGCCGCCGTCGCCAGCTGCTGGGTCCGCGCACTGATCCGCTGCGTCGCCTCGTCCGCCACCGACTTCACCCCGGTGGAGCGCGACACCGCGGTCGAGAAGCCCGTGTTCTCCGAGTTGCTCCAGTTCCCCCCGATACCGAGGTTGAACAACGCGAAGCCGGCGCTGCCGCCGGAGCTGGACGACTTGCTGAACTGGAGCCCCATGGAGTCGCCGTGCTGCTCCTCGCGGGCGATGGCGTTGGCGACCTCGCTGATCGAGCGGTTCTGGTCGGTGGTGGAGGAGAGGGTGTCGGCCTCGGTGGTCTTCTCGGTGCCGGTGGCCTTGGTGGTGCCCTGCCAGTCGACGACCGCGACCTTGGTGCTCTCCCCAGGGGCGAGTGCGAGGCTGTGCAGGAGGCGGCCGAGCGTGACGCCCTGGGCCGACCAGCTCTGCTCGGTCGTGACGATCATGCCTTCGGCCGGCCGGTCGTAGAACGGCAGGTTCTCCTCGCCGAGGTCGATCGCCCCGGTCAGCTTGCGGGCCGGCTTCGCGTTGGGGATGTCGGTCAGCACCACCGAGCGGTACCGGACGATCTCCGTCGGGTAGTTGCCCGTGCTCGGCAGCAGGTCCTTGGGCGTCGCGCCGTCCAGCATCGCCTTGTCCACCTCGAACGCGGGCGACGTGCTCGCGGGGGCGGTCGGGGTGGTGGCGGGTGTTCCGGTGCTCGGGGTGGTCATCACGAATCCCGTCTGCGGAGAGGAGAAGGTGGAGCGGCACGGCACCGGGCCCCATCTGCGCCGGGCGCCAAGGCGAATGACGCCTTCCGGATCGCGAACCTACACAGCACGATCACAGCAGCAGCACGCTTCGGGCGAAATGGCCAGAAACAGTGCCGTACCAACGGCCCTCCCCAGCACCACCGGGAACCACCCGCACGCCCGGATGGCGGGCCGCCGATCCGAACGTCACGCAGCCCGGGCGCGCCTACCACCGCCCCGTGGTGCGGCCCGGGATCGGACGGAACCAGGAGGTCGGACGGGTCGCGGACCCGTCCTCCCCCGGACCGTTGCACCGAGCTCTAGGCTGGGCAGGTGAGCGACACGTACGAGATGACCCTGTCGGTGCTGCTGCCGAGCGGTGTCGGGGCGGGCGAACTGGCCGAATTGCAATGGCAGTTGGGGCAGGCGGACCACCGCTGTGGGGCGGCTGCGGAGCCGCTGCTGGCGGACTGCGGGGCGCTGGGCGAGGCGGGCGACGGTTGGGCGGTGACGGCCCATCGGGAGATCCGCGCCGACGAGTTCCCGGCGCTGGACACCCTGCTGGTCGGGCTGGCGCGGCTCAGCGGCGTCCAAGGGCCCTTGGTGGTGGGCCAGTTGAGGCGACCGGGCGACGGCGCGGCGGAGCCCCTGGTGGTCCGGCGCGGCGCGGTGGAGTGGCCGTCCGGCGCGGCCGCGCAGGAGCGGTGAGCGCGGTGCCCCGACCCGCGCCCGGGCGCGGGTAGGGGGCCCGGCGGCGGGGGCGGCGCGGGCGGG